>CAZKJP010000085.1:0-11798 GCA_964553075.1 uncultured Sangeribacter sp.
CTCTTTTTCTGAAGTTGAAAGGCTCCCAATGAATATACGTTTTTCATCATCAGTCTCCACATAGGGAGTTTTGGAGAGACAGTGGTACCGCGCAACATTTTCAGATATAGGCAATCTGCTGTCTGGGTGATGTCATTGGAGAACTCTCCCACTTGATATACCTTACCGTTCAACGTGTACTCAAAGGCTACGGCCAGTACTTCGTCGGTGTTCAACGCGGATTTCAACGATATATATCCCAAGGTTGAATTTAGGGTATATTCGCTGGACTTAAGCAGACGGGCACTTTCTACTTTCTCATAATCTTTTCCCCCCTCAATGCCAAAGGCCTGAAGTGGCTGAAGCTCCTGGGTCACGCGATTGATATTCCTCGCACCCGGAAACTCGGTATTCAGGACCGTTATGATATTGTTACTCTGGTTGGATGGATTATCGTATGCTAAATTAGGAGTCCAATAATCATTGTTGAGATGAGAGTTCTCACCTAAATCCATCAGACCTACGAAGTTTCGGGATTCCTCAAAATGCGAGCCCTTATTGGTTATCCATACTTCGATACGAGTGATGTTGATGCCTGAAGAAACATGGGGCAAGCGAGCGGCAAACTCATCGTAATGATCCCGGAAATAGTGAGACAGGAAGAAGTGGCGGTTAGCATCATAGTCATATGCCTTGACTGAAAATTTGGTAGTCTGCACTCCTCCCTGGGTATTCACAGTCTTAGATTCCGAATTTTGCTGTGAGAGCAAGCCAGTTAGGGTCAGCTTGCCAAATTGTAATTTTGTTTTGATACCGAAAAGGGCCGTTCCTCCGCGCATCAAGGAGGATCCGGTTGTCATACTTACATTACCGGCCTCTATACTCTTAATAATCTCATCTTCCTTACCTTCATAACTCAGTTTCAGATTCTTGGAGTCGAAATCAAAGGTAGCGTCGGTGTTATAGCTCATATTGAATTTAAGCTTATCACCAACTCCGGCCGATATATTAGCCTGGATTTTCTGTTGGAAGTCGAAGTAATTCTTTCTTCGGGATTTAAGGGACAAGGCCGGATTGTCGGTCTTGTTGCTCTTCATGCCCATAGACAGCTGAATAGAGCCTGAGGTAGTAAGGCGTACTCCTCCGGGACCGAACACTTTCTCAAGCGGGCCCAACGAGAAATTCATATCAAAAATATTGAACTTCTCTTTATCTTTATTTTCGTATGATTCCGAATTGCGCTGATTAAAGTAATCATACATCTCCTGACGGTTGACTGCGGCATAGTATTGCTCCGGAGTCATCATGTAAGGAGTGACTACATCTTTATCTCCTAAGCGGGTGTGAATCACATAAAGTCCCCGTTCAGGATCGTATATAGCCTCAGTCTTTAGGTTTGATGGAGACCTCAGGTCCGCTACGTACTCATCCCCAATGAAATCTGCATACTCCTGAGGTAACGTAGTCTGAACAGGAGAGGGCATTATTAGGCTATCAGGTATGCCTGGAGCAACCGCTCCGGCTACAGGTATCTCAGGTGGCGGTTGAAGATCACTCTTGCGATACTGAGACCGTCCGAGGCCAAAAGCTATTGCCATCAGCAACAGCAACACCGATAGGGCAACCGGGTTAGGAGAATATCTGGAAATAATTCGTTTCTTCATCAATAAGCTTTACCAATTACTTCGCCGGCTTAGCTTACTGACATTTATATTTTTGATCTGGAGTCAGGAAGTTTTTTCTCTACAATAGCCTGAGAGCCTTCTTGATTGCCATTTCTGTAGTAAGCGCCGGATCGTCGGCAAACAGTTTCTTAAGCACCTTCCTTGTCTGCTGTACCTGAAAGCCCAGCATCACCAATGCTGCCTCAGCATCCGCTACGGCCTGAGCAGCTGTGGGGGTACTTGCAATAAACGCGCCCGGCTCCGCTTTTATTTTATCCCTCAGGTCTACAATTATTCGTTGAGCTGTCCTGGCTCCTACCCCTTTGACGCTTTTCAATAACCCCTCTTCTCCCGTTGCTATGGCATTTTCCAGTTGGTTGACAGGGATAGAGGACATTATGAGGCGAGCTGTGCCTCCTCCTACACCACTCACTCCAATCAGCAGCCGGAACATTTCCCGACCTTTCCGAGTAGTGAACCCATAAAAAATATGGGCATCTTCACGCATTACTTCATGGACATATAATTTAGCCCTGGACATTCCCTGAAGATCACTGTAATCAGTTAAGGTGATATTGATCTCATATCCTATCCCGCCTGCTTCCAATACTGCTATTGTCGGACTCAGTTCAGCTATCTCACCTGATATATAATCTATCATTTTCTAATTATGTTATAAGTTATGTTTAAGGTATTCTGATTGTTAATACCCTTTCTGACTTTACGGTTAGATTTATGCTATTTAAAGGGGGTTCGGTTTAAGAGACTTCGCCCCAATGTCAGCTCATCCGTATATTCCAATTCGCTTCCTACACTTATTCCGCGCGCCAAAACGCTTACCAGAACTCCGGTCTCACTCAATCTCCTAAATATATAGAAGTTGGTGGTATCTCCTTCTACAGTCGGACTCAACGCCAAAATTACTTCTTTTATCCCTTCTTCCCCGACCCTTTCTACCAAGGAATCGATTTCAAGATCCGCTGGTCCTACTCCATCAAGAGGGGCTATAAGGCCTCCTAAGACATGGTACAGACCATGGTATTCTCCGGTAGCTTCTACTGCCAATACATCCTTTACATTTTCTACAACGCAGACTGTCTCGGAATCCCTGCGTGGGTTAGAACATATCTCACATTCCTCGGTTTCGGAAATATTATGACATTTCTTGCAATAAGTTATATCCCTTCTCATTTCTATCAGCGAATTCCCTAAAGCCTCGACTTCCTCTTTATCCTGACGTAGAAGATGTAAGGCTAATCTCAGAGCGGTCTTCCTGCCTATTCCGGGTAACTTGGCCAATTCACTTACTGCCTTATCCAGTAAGTCTGAATTATAATTTTGTGTCGTCATCTTACCTGCATTATTAAACAATCCTCCGGACCATCGCTTCCGGTCCACCATTTCTTGAGATGTCCCACCTCCTCAAACCCGGCTCTTGAAAATGCTTTCAGGGATTTGATATTGTTTTCCGAAACCATCGCGGCCAGGGTATCCAATCTCAATCGGCGTGAAGCGAAGGCTTTTGCCATTTCAAGTATCCTTGAAGCCAAACCTAATCCGCGAAAGCCCGGCAATATTCCTATTCCGACCATACTCCTTTTATGGCGCAATGATATATCGTAAAAATCAAGGAGACCTATTGGCGTTCCATCTTCACCCGCTACGACCAGCCGTAATTGTCCGGATGAATAGGGATCGGGATCACATTGCATTACGTAAGTCTTGAGACTTTGCCGGCTTAAAGGAGCAACACGATCGGTAAATTCCATTATTTGCTCGTCGTTTTCTATCTCTAATAAAAATTCCACATCTTCGGGTTCTATAGCCCGCAATGTTAATTTACCAACCGATCTCACCTCCTTTTCTAATGCCAGGGATTGATCCATTATGGTCCTTTGCTTCATTTAAATTATTTCTTCTCTACCTTAAGGAGTATCAATTGATCTGAGGAGCTTCCGGCATAACACTCCATGACCTATGATCTTCGCCAAGATCAAGGACTTCCCTTCTCCAATAATCTACTCCTGAACCGACTAACAGGGTTGCGGGGTCTGAGATATCTTTTACAGCCCAACTTCCTTGCTCGAACTCTGCTTCTAACTGACCTGCCTCCCAACCACTGTAGCCCATGAAGAATCTTACTTTCCCCTCTTCTTCCTCACGGCTCCGTAAATGCCGGGTAACATCCGAAAGGTCCCCACCTACGTAAACACCCTCTGTCAATTCATGCGAACCCTTGAATGTGTCTCCCATAGTATGAAGCATGAACAATCGGCTCATGTCTACCGGACCTCCATTATACATTCTCCATTCCTTTCCTTTCTCCCAGCCAGGTACAAGATCCCCCATAGTCGCGGGCATAGGACGATTCAATATCAGACCCAAATACCCTTTCTCTGGATTGGCTTCAAGAAGGAAGACTACGGAACGGGAAAATACCGGATCCAATATAGCTGGGGAAGCCACTAACAACTGTCCCCTTCGTATAATGATATTATTGTCTCTCTTTTCCATTATTTACAAAGATAACAAAAGAATCGGGATTTTTTGCTAATTTTGCGTGATAAGTTCGTTCTTATTAAAGGGGATTTGTTCATTCATCTTAAAAATTAAGTATGAGAGTTCTCAAATTCGGAGGGACTTCAGTCGGTACGGTTGAAAGTCTTCTTAATGTAAAACAAATAGTTGAGGCAATCCAGGAGCCGCATATAGTGGTAGTTTCCGCTTTAGGAGGTCTAACCGATAAATTAATTGCTACGGCCCATTTGGCTGAGAGCCGTGAAGAGTGGCGTACGGAGTGGGAAGCGATGGTACAGCGCCATAGAAATATTATCCAAGCTGTAGTCAGACCCGAAAACATGAGCTGGGTCTCCGAGACTGTCGAGTCCCTGCTGTCGGAACTTGCGCGCAATTATGAGGGCGTGGAATTGTTGGGGCAATTGCCAGAAACGGCTCTGGATGCGATTGTAAGTTTCGGCGAAAGGATGTCGGCCCCGATTGTTGCCGGTATGATTGAAGGTGGTGAACTTCATTACTCCCCTGACTTCATTAAGACAGAAAAATGGTTTGATAAAAATATAGTTGATGTTCCTCTGACTGAAAGTCTGATTAGGAATGAGTTTAAAGTCGGATCTGGTTTGAATGTGGTCACAGGTGGATTCATATCCTCTGATAAGGATACGGGAGCTATCACAAATTTGGGACGTGGTGGTTCAGATTATACGGCCGCTCTGATCGCGGCAGCCTTGAACGCCTCAGTCTTAGATATATGGACAGATGTAGATGGATTTATGACAACGGATCCCAGGATAGTTAAATCCGCACAAGTCATTCCCGAGATGTCTTTTGTAGAAAGCATGGAACTGTGCTCTTTTGGAGCAAAAGTAATCTATCCCCCAACCATTTATCCTGTATTCCATAAAAATATTCCTATTAGAATATTGAACACCTTCAATCCCTCCGCGCCAGGAACATTTATCAGCGATAATGCGGACCCGGTTATAGTGAGGGGAATCTCGGCTATTCGTCAGATGGCACTAATTACCTTACGAGGCGCACTCACTTCAAACATACCACAGGCAACTTCCCGATCTTTCAATGCTTTAGCCAGATGTGGAATACCTCTGTTCCTTCTTACTCAACCTGAGGAGGGTAAGTTCAGTTTTACCGTTAGCGGAAAGGACGCTACCAATGCGGTCAATGCCTTGAATGAAGAGTTCGCTCCGGATTTGCTTGATGGTCGTCTGGATTCCATTGATTTGGAAGAGGATTTAGCAGTGGTGGCGCTGGTGGGGGATGATATCCGAAGTGCTTCCGGTATCGCTGCCAGGGTTAGCCACACCTTGCAGAGGAATGGCATAGAAGTATTAGCAGGCTCGGAGGGTTCGTCCAAAACTACTGTCTCGTGTGTTATAAAAGAAAAGTTTACCAATCAGGCGATACCCTTGATTCATAATCTTTTCTTTTCAGAACAGTCCTGAAGAGAGTTAATGATTGACGAGGAGTCGCCTTAAATTTCTCATATATGGAAATCAAAAATGCCAAATATTTGATAAGCAATGCCGATGTCAGGAAGTGTCCGGAGTTCGATGCTCCGGAATATGCCTTTATCGGTAGATCCAATGTCGGCAAGTCCTCGTTGATCAATATGATCGTACGCAAAAATGGTCTGGCCAAGACCTCCCAGAAACCGGGTAAAACTCTACTTATCAATCATTTCGAGATAAATAACGGTCAGTGGTATCTTGTAGACCTCCCCGGATATGGATATGCACAGCGGGGAAAGGAGCAGAGAGAGCAATTCCAAAGAATGATACGTAGCTATATCTTGAATCGTCCTCAATTGGTCACTCTGTTCGTTCTGATCGATATCAGGCATGAACCCCAAAAGGTTGACCTGGAATTCCTCGATTGGCTCGGTGAGAATGAGGTTCCCTTCTCTATCGTCTTTACCAAGGCAGATAAATTAGGACCGGTCGCTGGTGAAAGAAATGTAGCTGCCTATAAGAAAGTACTTCTTAAGAAATGGGAGGAGCTTCCCCCGATCTTTATCACTTCCTCAGAAAAAGCAAAAGGAAGAGAGGAATTATTAGACTATATCGGGCAGCTAAACCGGGAAGTAGCTGAATCTAAACAGGAGAGACTGGTATCTGACAATCCCTTACAGCCAGAAAGTCCTGAGCTTTCAGATAATTCTCAATCGGATTCCACATCAGATCCCGTCTCTTAATACCAAACACCTGAATCATGAAACCTAAAGAACTTATAAACGGAACATCAAGGCTATCGGAGATCATCCGGTTCGGGCTTGTCGGCGGACTTGCGACAGTAGTCCAATATGGTCTGTATGTCGTATTCGTACATGCGGTCGGTACCACACCCGTAGTATCGACCCTGATAAGTTATGCCATTTCGTTTATATTGAATTTCTTCCTCTCCAATTACTTCACCTTCCATTCATCCCCAAATGCCCTAAAAGGACTTGGATTCACTCTCTCCCATCTGATCAACATGGGAATGCAGGTAGGTTTAGTAGCCATATTCAAGGGAATAGTCGGTCCTACTTTGGCTCTTCTCCCGGCTCTGGCTATCTGTATACCGGTCAATTACTTGATGGTGCGTTTCGCCCTCACAAGCAAATATTTCGATAAATCAAAATCTAAATCTAATACTGATAATGACTAAAGTAGCATTCGCATCCGATCATGCGGGTTATGATCTGAAGATGCATCTCGAAGAGATAATGAAAAACCGCGGGTACGAGGTTGTAGACTTCGGCACTTACTCCACTGATAGTTGCGACTATCCGGATTATGCCCATCCTGCAGCCGAAGCCGTAGAGAAAGGGGAATGTGAGTTCGGCATAGCCATGTGCGGTTCTGGCAATGGTATCCAGATGACCCTAAATAAGCATCAAGGTATACGCGCGGCCCTTTGCTGGATCCCGGAGATAGCCGCATTGGCTAAACAGCATAACAATGCCAACATCTTGGTTCTCCCAGCGCGATTCATCACCGAGGGTATGGCCGAGGATATCCTTGATGCCTACCTGAACGCGGAATACGAGGGAGGACGCCATCAGCGCCGTATTGACAAGATACCCGTTAAATGAGTTTTCATGGCCGGAAATTTATTGACCGTAGGTTTATATGATCTGGAATTAAGTAGCCGGATCGGTATTCTTCCGCAAGAAAAACTTATACCTCAATCCTATCGGGTAACTCTTGAGGTCACCTTCTCTCCCTGGAATTTAGAGCGGGAGCCGGAAAACTTAGAGTACTCCATATCTTATCTGGATCTTTATAATATTGTCAAAGCCCATTTTGAACGTGGAGGAGATCTTCTGGAAGGGATGGCTATAGGAATCTCCACGGATGTTCTTCAACAGTTTAAGACAATAAAAAAAGGGCGAATCGAGATATTGAAGCTCAATCCTCCGATCCCTGGGATAGTAGGGAATGCTGGTATAAAATATTTTTTTGAAAAATAAGGTCTCAAAAATTTGGCCATGTAAAGAAAAAGCCTTAACTTTGCACTCGCAAAAGGGAAAGAGATCCTAAATAAAGATTCTTGATACCCCAAGGCTGATTGGTTCGCTAGCTCAACTGAATAGAGCATCTGACTACGGATCAGAAGGTTACAGGTTTGAATCCTGTGCGAATCACTTTCTCAAGGGTATGTCCTTCCGACATACCCTTTTTTATAATATCAATTCTCTCTCATATCTATTACCCTTTTTCCCTGATAAGCATGAATGTAGCTGTTATAATTACCGCGTTTAACCGGCGTCAGAAGACTCTCGATTGTTTACGTCAGCTTTTTGCTATACCCTCTGAAGGTGTTAAATTCACGGTTTATCTTACTGATGATGGCTCTTCAGACGGAACTTCCGAAGCTGTAACAAGAGAGTTTCCTCAAGTCTTGATTTCAACCGGTAATGGATACCTATATTGGGCTGGCGGAATGAATCTTTCATGGAAAAGAGCAGTCAAAGATGGGAATTTTGATGGGTACTTATGGCTCAATGATGATACTATTCTAAAGACAAATCTTTGGAATGAAATTTTAGAAGCTGACAAGTTCTGCCGGAATAAGTATCATAAGGGCGGAATATATATCGGCCCAACCCAAGACAATGCAGGCCAAAAGATGACTTACGGAGGCTCTGTTACCTTGCGAAAATGGAAAAGTGGTTACCGCATGCTCGAGCCGAACGGTGAGTTCCAAAATTGCGAGATTGCCAATGGCAATGTTACTTTCATATCAGACGATGTAGTCTCTAAGTTGGGTTGTCTGTATCCTGGATATATTCATGGAGGAGACTATGATTACACATACTGGGCCTTCAAAGAGGGATTTCCATTGCTTCTGCTTAGGGATTTCGTGGGATATTGCGATTATGACCATAAGACAAACCGAGAGATCCTTATCCATAAATCACTACCGGAACGTATCAAATATCTTTATGCACCTACCGGGATGCAATTACCTGCGGCTTTGCTTTTCCAAAAAAGATTCTACCCTTGGTTTTATCCGATTACATTCCTGTCTTACTGGTCTCGTGCTCTTTTTCCCTGGTTCTATAAAAAGTGAATACGGATAAATAATAAAATAAAGTTTCAGAAAGGATATGAAAACATTGTATCTAATTCCGGCCAGAGGAGGAAGCAAGGGAATACCGGGTAAAAATATAAAGTTATTTTGTAATAAACCACTCATCTGTCACTCCATCGATCATGCAAGGGAAGCCGGAGCTTTAGATGAGGATATTTGCGTGTCTACAGATTCTGAAGAAATAAAAAGGGTTGTGGAAGGATATGGCCTTCCAGTTCCATTCCTACGTCCGGATTATTTGGCGACCGATGGTTGCGGAACATATGAGGTAATTCTTCATGCTTTGCAATGGTATAAGGATATGGGACAAGAATTTGATCGGGTGGTCCTTCTTCAGCCGACATCCCCTCTTCGGACTGCGGAAGACATCAAAGGCGCATGCGAGTTATGGAATCCTGGTCTTGATATGGTGGTATCAGTGACAGAAGCCCATACTAACCCCTATTACAACGCTTTCGAACCAGACAATAATGGATTTCTTAGGATCTCTAAAGGTAAAGGTAAATTGACTCGCCGTCAGGAAGCTCCTCCTGTTTATGAATTCAATGGCGCGGTATATGTAATGTCAGTAAAATCACTATTGTCTGGTCCTTTATCTTCTTTTGCAAAACGTATTCCTTATCTGATGCCTCAAGAACGATCCGTGGATCTCGATACACCTCTTGACTGGGTAATAGCCGAAACCTTGGCCGGCAAATCAAGTATATAAAAAATAGGCCGCGGTTAAATGCGGCCTAAATAGGATATCTGATAGGGACAATTTTATTCTATGATACTGATGATGTTTCCATATTGATTTATCTCAAAGGCTCGCAAGCCGCTATGCAACTGAAATGCTTTCTCCGGATCACCTTTTTTTACATCAGCTAACATATACTGGTCGGCTGCATGTAATCCATCCTGAGCAACTAACTCGCGAGCTAATTCCCGATCATAATCTGTACATATACCTATAAATGCTTTTCCATCTTCTGCCGCTTCGCGGGCAAGGCGAGAATTGCGCTCGCGTGAATGAGCATCCTTAGCGGACCAGAAGTTTACTATAACAGGAGTATCCTTTAAATCAGCAGGTCTTACAGATCCTTCTGCGTTGGCTATAGAAAAATCCGGAGCCTCACTTCCTATTGCAGCCTCTGTTCGCGTGAGCGACATTGAAGAGGACAAGATCAATATGCTGAAAAAAGAAAACGCCAATGTAAGTAATTTCATAACAAAAGTTTTGGTTACACAATGGCCTGCCCTTATCTACACTGTTCACACCCGAAGGTGGGGGGCAGCCTCCCCTGAGAGCCTAAGCTCTGCTTCCCGTAACTAAACTCTCAAATCACATGAAACTTCAGCTACTTCAAAGTACCATTCTGTACTTATAGACGCACACTCAAGTGCGAAGGTCAATGAATAATTGCCTTAAAGGCCAATGGTTGTTTTTAATAGCACGGAGAGCCGGTCTTTCCGACAGTCTCCAAAGATTATAACGTAAATAAAGAGGGATTGTTGTATGCCATGTTTAAAAAATATGTTTTACAACATATTTTTATCTCCTCATAATTAAAGAATAGTTTGCTAACTTAGGGGTATGAAAAAAATAGTTTCTTTAATCTTGCCCTTACTCTCTCTTCCTATGATGGCTCAGACTTCATTGGAAGAGATTACAGCCGATCTCGACAAAGCTGGTGGAGTATATTACGCCTATCCTGTTTCTGAAACAGTATCTTCACCTTATCCTCCGGGATACCTGCCATTTTATATTTCCCACTACGGACGCCACGGATCTCGCTATTTGATTTCGGACTCAGACTATACTTCCGTGGCAAGTACTCTTCATGAGGCTGCCGAAGCCGGAAAACTGACTCCATTAGGCATTGACATTATGGCGAGGCTGGATTCTATACTTCCAGAAGCATACAGGCGTGGAGGTGACCTGTCGCCCTTAGGAGTACGACAACATCGAGGAATCGCTGAGAGGATGTATCGGAATTATCCTGAAGTATTCAGAGGTACACCCACCCTCTCCGCTCGATCTACCACTGTTCCTCGGTGTATTCTTTCAATGGACGCTTTTTGTGAGCGTCTAAAAGAATTAAATCCCTCTATTCTGACTACAAGGGAATCTTCAAACAGATATATGGATTACCTGAATTATCATTCTCCACAATCCAATGAATATACCTCTGGGGATTGGAAGATAGAGTATGAGGCTTTCGTCGCTGATCGCGTTAAACCTGAACGGCTGATGTCCATTCTCTTTAATGATCCTGATTATGTCAGAAAAAACGTAAGGCCTGGAGATCTATTTTGGGGACTTTATTGGATAGCGGTTGATATGCAGAACATGGAAGCAACCCAACGCTTTTATGATATTTTCACACCGGATGAACTCTATTCTCTATGGGAATGTGGGAATTACCACAATTATGTATGCGACGGTAACTACGAGGGTAATCAGGGATTGGTTATTGGCAATGCGGCCAATTTGCTTCATAATATAATAGTAACCGCAGATGAAGCAATCGAAAATGGCCAAGAGCAACTTTCATTAAGATTCGGCCATGACGGAAATCTGATGCCGTTGGCTGGTATATTGGAGTTAGGCAATACGGATGTTTGTATTTCTGCCCCTGAACAAATTGCTTCTGAATGGTCAAATTTCAAGATTTCACCTATGGCAGGCAATATTCAACTTATCTTTTTCAGACCCAAAGACAAAAAAAAGCAATGAACCAATCTTGGTGAAATTCCTATTAAATGAAAATGAGATACCAATGTCCATCTTTACTGATACTTTTCCCTATTATGAATGGGAAAAGGTAAAAGCACATTATCTAACTAAATACCCAGAAAAGTAAGTCAACTAAAAAAGAACTTAGAGTTTCCTTTTCCGACGAGAGGGGTTGTTGCTCGCAGCTAATTTAACGGCGAGGGGGTGTGCGTATTCACAGTCCCGGTACCTCTTCATAGGTCATTTTTACGGCACGAGACGCGCCTCCTCCCAGTTATCAACGGCGCGGGGACGCGCCTCCTCCCCAGTTACAGGTGTGCCCG
>CAZKJP010000086.1:0-11585 GCA_964553075.1 uncultured Sangeribacter sp.
GCATATAAGCGCGCGAACATCTCAGGTGTCCACATCTCAGATTCCTTCTCGGGAGCAAAAGCATCGAAATATACAACGTCAGGAGCTATCTCAATTTGCATATTAAGTGCATCCCCATGGATTTTCTTAAGGATGAACCACGGATTGATCGCCACTTCCTTATTCCATTCCTCGTCATTCGCTTTCAAAAACACCTCCCTTAAAGGTTCTTCCAGACCTTCTGCAAACCGGTTATATAAATCCGCTTGAAGAGGATATAGTTCTACTGAATGATAGATCGTGAATTTTTGATTCCTCAATGCTTCGGCTGCTGTAAGGGCGGCATTGAGACCTGTACCATATCCTACTTCAAAAACCCGGATCTCTTCTTTATTCTTTGCGGCAGCGTGCCACCCCAAATCTAAGTACACATGCTGGCTTTCTGCCAATGCTCCTTTCACGGAATGGTAATGCTCATCCAATTCCGGCAGGTATAGCGTCGGAGATCCATCCGCGGTGGTTTCAATTTTTACATTCATACATCGATGCCTATTTTTTACATCGCAGAGCGATGTACTTACTAATTTCTCACCCTTCTCACACATCGCAGAGCGATGTCCCTACAAATTTTACTGTCTCATTAGACTTAACGGAAGGGAGGTTGTTATATTTATATGATTAAGACAATATATCTCGCCGGTGGATGCTTCTGGGGAACCGAGCATCTCATGTCCATGATACCCGGAGTCAAGAAGACTGTTGTAGGATATGCTAACAGCAAGGTAGCCGACCCGACTTACAAGATGGTCTGCACAGGCCTCACGGGAGCTGCCGAAGCTGTCGAAGTAGTCTATGATGATATGGAAATAGGATTGTCCGAGATCCTGACTATCTATTTCCGGAGCATAGACCCAACTTCAGTTGACAGACAAGGGAACGATCGCGGCACACAATACCGGACCGGCATCTACTACGTAGATCCGGAGGATGTCAGTGTAATAGAGGCCGTTTACGCTACTATCGAACGCCGATATGCGGAGCCTTTAGCAGTAGAATTAATGCCGCTAAAAAACTTTTTCCCGGCTGAGCTTTATCATCAGGAATATCTTTATAAGAACCCGAACGGGTATTGCCATGTGGATCCCGCCCTCTTCCGCGAAATACGGGAAATGGCAAAAAACGAAAATAGCGACCATGTTCAGAAGGAGAAGGAGGATCTGCGCAAGAGACTGACCCCGTTACAATGGGAAGTGACCCAAAATGGCGCTACCGAAAGACCTTTTACCAATGAATATGACGAGGAATTCCGGCCCGGAATATATGTCGATATAGTAGACGGCACTCCCCTATTCGTTTCAGCAAGGAAGTATAACTCAGGTTGCGGGTGGCCTGCTTTTACAAAACCAATAGAGACCGCGGCCATCACCGAACATGCCGACAATTCATTCGGACGTCAGAGAGTAGAGGTAAGATCTGCTTCGAGTGGCGCTCACTTAGGACACGTGTTCCCGGACGGTCCACAAGAGGAAGGAGGGTTACGATATTGCATCAACTCCGCCTCCCTTAAATTTGTACCCTTAGAGGATATGGAGAAGGAAGGATACGGGGACTATATCCCCTTAGTAGAAAAGTGAAACCCTAATAATCTTAAGATACTTATGGAAAATGAATTTTTGCCTGAATGGGCTTACGGAATGGACTGCGCAGTAACGGTGGTAGACACCGACTGCCGTATTATCTTCATGAACGAGAAGTCACGCCAGACATTCGCCGGACGTGGTGGAGCAGACCTGATTGGCCACGATATCCGTCCCTATCATAATGAACGCTCACAGTCAATTATCCATAGGCTATTGACCAAAGGTGGATCAAACGCTTACACTATCTCCAAAGAGGGGAAGCGTAAGATGATATATCAGACAACATGGCGTAAGGCTGACGGTAGTCTCGGTGGATTGGTGGAATTGTCGATGATCATTCCGGAAGAGATGCCACATTATGTAAGGAGTTAGGATATAGATTTTTAAATAATTAACAGATCAAACATGCCAAAGGCATGTCCCTACAATATTTAATTGAGCATAACATACATAAAATGAAAAACGTTGGAGATAAAGTAGAAGATCTCCTGGGCCTCGATGCAGATGGCCGGGAGATACATATCAGTGACTTCGGAGGAAAGGATGTCGCTTTATATTTCTATCCTAAAGACAATACCCCGGGTTGCACGGCTGAGGCTTGCTCTTTAAGAGATGCATACCAGGATCTGTTGGATGCGGGTTATCAGGTTGTTGGAGTAAGCGTTGACAGTGCTGATTCCCATAAGAAGTTCATCGCTAAACATTCCCTCCCCTTCCCCCTCATTACGGATTCTGACCATCGTCTTGTAGAGGAGTTCGGAGTCTGGGGCGAGAAGAAGATGGCGGGACGCACCTACATGGGTACCTTCCGCACAACCTTCATCATCGGTCCGGACGGCATAATCAAAAAGGTCTTCACCCCCAAAGAAGTGAAGACCAAAATTCATGCAGACCAGATCTTAGGTCGCTGAGTGTAGGAGTTTTTATTCCACGCTGCTTAGGATACGCGCCAGCGTCTCTCCTAAATGGATAGAGTAGCCTTTGCGCAGGAAGACTATACGGTTGAAGGTATCAGCTACCACAAACAGCGGCATCTCCGAAGCCGTTAAGGTTTCCATTTCCAACCCATCCTTGAGACCGGAGAGAATGGAACCGTTATCCAAACCGAATACTACATTCTCCGGCAGCTGACCATAATCTTCCGGACGGAATTTAGCTAAGGCTTCAGCATCCGGGAAAAGGAGTAGGATTTTGCGTCCCGTGGCTGCAAGTTCCTCAGCGGCTGCTGCTATGTCGTTGAGAGCATGCGCGCTGGGTTCGTGACCCGGCATTATTATCCCGAGGGCGTAATAACCCCGGCCTGTGGTAGCCAAAATGGATTGGGAAGGGACTTCCCGGAAGCCCGCGGCTGACTGTTGCAACGGTGTGAAAAGCAGTTCGGCGTCAAGCGATCCTATGACCTGCAGTGCGGTCGTATCCTGACGTACTATCAGTGGAACTTCAGTCGTTTGACCCGGATTCACTTTAAAGATCTCAGAACGCGCCAAGACAGATCCATCTGCGAGCCGTTGACCCGACACAATCATGTATTGTCCAGGAGTCAGCGGCTCCTTACGTCTGTTGATCGATTCAACGCTTTCGAAGTCATCGAACTCCATCAGCTCCGGCATACCATCCTTGATCTTGGAGATCGTAAACTGGGAATAATACTTGGGCTGACGACCATTTGTTTGACTCATATCTTGAATCTCTAACCATCCCTTATTGGAAGCGGATTCCTCCAGGACTTTTTCATTAAAAGAGACGTCTTGCCAATTACCTTTAGGGTCAGCGTATTGAGTCGAATGTGTAACCGGATCTATCCTTGCCGGGATACCCAAACTCCTGGCTACAGATACAAAAGCAAGCGATTTATTGAAACTGTCTGCGAGTCCGTACCGGAAAGTAGAAACTGCGGACTGCCGGAATTGTCCCGGATTGAATAGTGAGTCAGTCTGAATCTGCTTCTCTATATCCTCCGCTAACGAAGCCGGATTTTGCCGATATGCCTCCGCTTTCTCCTTGTCCAATCTGTCACTTAATACCTCCTTAAAAGGTCTCAGCATCTCATATTCTATGCGAGGATTCAATATGTAGCCGGAATAAAGCGGAGACGAGGGATCTCCTTGGGTGAAATTGAGATTATCAGCCAATACATCAGGTGTTATATCATGCAAATCCTTTTCGGCAATCGCTCCTAAGAGTTCTACCGCTATTGGACGCGATTCGGGAGGGGTATTTCTTAGAAAGTCTAAGATTATAGCATGATTTCCGCGAGATTTCACCAGCAAATCAGCGGCTTTCTCTCCCAATCCTAATTCAGCAGCTATCTTCCCGGCCGTTTGCGGAGATAGGAAGGTATTGACGTATGCTAACCTGATACTATCCTCGTATGCCTTTCTTCGGTCATTAAGCAAGGCGGCTTCTGGAGTTACTGAAGGGAGGTTCCCTCCTGGAGCAGGTGGAGTAAGATCAAATTCCGTGGCTCCGGTGAAGTCCGCGGTTTTATCCAAGGGCAGGACAAGGTGTTCTCCGGCCTTGAGTTCGGAGTAATTGAACGAATTTCCATCAGTAGCCCAAACCACAAGGTCTCCTATTCCGGAGGTGAATGATACATTACCCTCTTTATCGGTAACTTTTACAACTAAGGGGTAAAATTCCGCATAATTGTAAAGACCAAACCTGACTTTCGCGCCATCAACGGGTTCACCATTTCCTCCTAAGACCTGTACAGTGGAGGTTACTACAGGAGCGTAATTCTCAGTTACATTGATAACGGTTGTAATGGGAGTAGTCTCCAATTTCTCTTCCGCACCATCGTAACTGCCTGTTACTTTTGTTGTCATCAACATACCCCGAGAAGCGGGTGCATTAAACCATGCTAAATCCAATACAGCTTCCGGTTCGCAAGCACCTAAGAAATGCCATTTGCCGTCAGCCCAAGCCTCAACCCATGCATGATTGTCGTCCGTATGTGCCCACCGAGGAGTATAGACCTGACGTGCCGGGATACCCACACTTCTAAGGGCAGCCACAGTAAATGTAGATTCCTCGCCGCAACGTCCTAAGGCATTACCTACAGTCGCCAGAGGTGATGACGTACGAGCATCAGAGGGTTGATAACTAACTTTCTCATGACACCAATGGTTGACCTCCAGAATTGCTTCCTCCATAGACAACCCTTTGACACGTTCTTTCAATTCCTCATAGAATACCTGACGCGAGTTATCTAAGTTCTCATTGTTGACACGCACCGGTAACACGAAATGACGCCACTCCCGCTCCGGAATCCGTTCTCCCCAAGGCATCTCTTCGGTTGCTCGGAGAGAAGTGCGTATATTATCAAGGTAGAAATCAGTGTCGTAATCCGTTACATCCGGCGTAGCCATGTATGCATAAAGGAACTTCAAAGCCTCCTCTTCTTGCGGCGTCAATCCTTCAGGAATATTCATAACAGCAGCCAGACCCGGCTGAATTTCCAACCGTTTCCGATAATCCTCTTTCTCCTGGGGAGTCAATATGGCAGCGTACATATTGGAAAACGCCAACACTCCTGCCATAGGAATATATTTTATTAACTGCTTTAAATACATGTCATTAGTTTAATAAATTCCTCTTAAGTCAGAAAGATTATTCAATGCCTCACGTATACCGGTGACCTTTCGGGGATCAGTTGCCATGCGCGAACCGTCGGTAGCGTCCGCGGTACCCATGGAGGCTGCACCCTGATAATTCATAGCTGAAGCTTTTAAGCTGCGGGCCGATGCGTGGATCTCATCAGCTTCAGATAATCTGATAATCTCAACAGCATTTGAGGGCGCTACTCCGGCTCCGGCCATTATCTTGATCCGACCTTTGGCAATGCGTTTCAACTCGGCCAACAGCCCGGCTCCTTCCAAGGCCGAGGCAGCCTGTCCGGAGGTCAAGATGCGTTTGAATCCTAAAGATATTATATCTTCGAGTGCTCGATATGGATCCGCCGTCAGATCAAAGGCGCGGTGAAATGTATTATCCTTGTCCTCATAACCTTCCAATAACATCTGACAGGCCTCTTTATCTACGTCCCCTTCGGGTGTCAAAACACCGATCACAACTCCTGAAGCTCCATTAGCGAAAGCAATCCTGATGTCTTCTTTCATCACTTCCAATTCTCCCTGGGAATAGACAAAATCTCCGGCGCGGGGTCGGATGAGGACATTAGTCGGGATTCTCTTACACGAGTATTTGATAACACCGACCGATGGAGTCAATCCCCCTTCAGACAATCCGCTACATAGTTCCACCCTATCTGCTCCACCTTTTACGGCGGCTTCTATCCCTTCCGGATCACCGCAACATATTTCCAATGGTATCTGCTTACCCATCATCAGGTCATCTAACTCTTTACTGGTTCAACTCAATTATATAATCGATATCCGTAGGGATTGCGTCCAGATGCAATATGACCCCATCTTTCTTTTGGCTGAATCTAACCTTACGCTCCGCGTTTCCGAATTCAAAGGCCTTTTTTGGTTTCTTTATCCCGGGAATGAAAATATCAGCCGATTCGGGAGTCAAGATATGGATAAAGGTACGCCCGGGAAGACGGGTGGAGGTGCCCCAATCGGCCTTGAAAAGACTTCCTTCTGTGGAGTAAATCGTTTCTCCGTATTTATCCATCCACTCCCCTATTTCCTTCAGTCGTTCTAAGGCTACCTCAGGAAGTTCGCCATTCGGTTGGGGACCGATATTCAAAAGGAGGTTCGCTCCTTGACCGGCGGTCTTCACCAAGTAATGGATTAGCGTCCGCGTATCTTTGTAATTGGTATCCTCAATTTTGTAGCCCCACATACCGTTCATTGTATTGCAAGTCTCTAACGGCAACTGGCTGATATCCTGAGAGGAATACCCGGCAGTATTCTCTCCGGGACGGTCGCGCTCAAAAATCTGGAAATCTTCACCGGGGAAAATATTCTCATGATGATTGTTGGCCACCATACATCCGGGCTGCAGGGAATGGACTAAGGCATATTGCGATGGAAGCTCCCAATCGAATGGCTCCGCATCCTCATCATGATCCCACCATCCGTCAAACCAGACAGCTCTTATAGGACCATATCCGGTAAGCAGTTCCGTTAGCTGATTGTCCATAAACTTACGGTAACTTGGCCAATCGTAACGGGTGCTGTCGAGGTCGGGTGTATGACCTGTTCGCCCTCTCGGATAGTCGGGACGGGTCCAATCAATATGAGAGTAATATAGATGGAGTTTCAGGTCTTTCTTTTGGCACGCCTCGGAAAGTTCCTTCAATATATCCCGCTTGAAAGGAGTAGCATCGACTATATTGTAGTCGCTCTGATCGGTATCCCACATCGAGAATCCATCGTGATGCCGGGAGGTAAAGCAGATATATCTCGCTCCCGAGTTCTTGATAGCTTCCGCCCATTGGTCGGCATTGAAATCCGCGGGATAGAAACCTTTAGCTGCCTTGGCATATTCATCTGCCCGGGGTCCATAATTGAGATACCACTCTCCCTGGCCGAACATCGAATATATACCCCAATGGATAAAGATTCCGAAACGGTCGGCGGCGAACTCACGCTGGGATTTCTTAACCTCCTCGGAGGGCACATAAACATTTTCAGCCTTGGAGATAAGCGTAAAGAGGGAGAGGAGTATGGGAATTAATAGGGTTAATCGCATAACTGTATATTTATCGGTCAGTAAGCATATTCCGGGCAACGGCGGACGCACCGAGTATAGCTGCGTCGGCTTCGGGGAGGGAAGATTTCAGGAAGTCTACCTGTCCTTCATAGACCCAAAGTAGATTTTTTTGAAAAGACTCCACCATCGTCGGCTCGAATAATGGGAAAGATTTGGCAACGCCTCCAAAGAAAATAAAGGCTGCCGGCGAGGAGAAGGCTGTGAATTGAGCGCATGCGTAACCTAAGATTTCCCCGGTAATTCTCATTACTTCTAAAGCTAATGGATCACCTTCTGCTGCTGCATTGCCGATCACTCCTGCCTCCAAAGTATCCTTCTCCCGCAATTTAGATGGAAGTTCGGTTGTCTCCATCAACTCCCGGGCGGTCTCAATCAGACCCCGTGCGCTGGCGTAAGCATCCAGACAACCTTTGCGTCCGCAATTACATAGTCGGGCACCCGGCCCTTGACAGACACAGACATGTCCTAACTCACCGGCCAAACCTCGTTTTCCCTTCAGCAGGCGTCCATCGCAAATTATAGCAGAACCCACACCTGTACCAAGGGTCAGCATAATGAAATTGTCCATGCCACGCGCTCTTCCATAATATAGCTCCCCTAAAGCAGCTATGTTGGCGTCATTCTCTGAGTAGGCCGGGATACCGAAAACCTTGGTCAGTTCCGCGGTCAATGGTAATGGGGAGGGCCAGGGGAGGTTGACCGCACCCTCTATAACTCCTGACTGGGAATTGATACAGGGTGCTCCTACTCCAATAGCTTTCAGTGAAACCGGTTCATATCCCGATCGCTCCAGGGTTTGGCATACCTCCCTGTAAAGACTTTCGATAAAGTCTTCGAAACTCGCATGTCCGGTAGTCGGGATTGAGCCCCGGCATAAAATGTTCCCTTCGGCATCCACTGCTCCGAAGGCGGTATTGGTACCTCCCATATCCACTCCAAGGACAAGGGCCGGTGAATGGTAACTCATGATTTAAGGTTATGTTTTAGATGTTGCAAATTTAAGAATTTTCCTCCTGAAGTGAAAAAATCAGAAGATTATTTGTAATTTTGGGACACGCTTAGACCCCGTCTCATAAAATAATGAGGCACTGGGGTCTTACACATTATAGTCTATATGGAACATATCAGGTTATCTAATGGAGTTGAGATGCCGAAGATCGGGTTCGGCACTTATAAGACCTCGGTCGACACGGATGGGGTGCAAGTAATTCGCGATGCGATTGCCTGTGGATACCGTATGCTCGATACCGCCGCCATGTATGGTAATGAAAAGGAGGTAGGCGAAGCGATCCGATTGTCGGGTATTGATCGCCGAGAACTGTTTATCACTACTAAATTGGACAACAAAGATCGGGGCTACGACTCTGCTTTGCGGGCTTTCGATGTGAGTATGGCCAATTTAGGACTCGATTATCTGGACCTGTACCTGATCCATTGGCCGGCCTCTGAAACTAAATTCCCGGACTGGAAAGAGATAAACAGCGAAAGCTGGCGCGCTCTCGAAAGACTATATAAGGAAGGTCGGGTAAGAGCAATCGGTGTCAGCAATTTTTTGACTCCGCATCTGCAGGCTCTGATAGAATCGGCAACGGTAACGCCAATGGTCAATCAGATTGAGTTCCACCCCGGATGGATGCAACCGGAGACTTTTGAGTTATGCAATAAATTGGGAATTGCTGTCGAGGGATGGTCCCCTTTAGGCAGGACCCGGGTGCTTGAGGATCCCTTGCTGATCGAGTTGGCTGAGAAATACAAAAAATCGACTGCCCAGATCTGCCTGCGATGGGAGCTACAGCATAATGTGGTTCCAATCCCAAAGAGTACCCATCCGGAGCGTATGCGTCAAAACTTGGAATTATTCGATTTCCATCTCTCGGAAGAGGATATGAAACGAATCGATTCTATGCCGGAGACCGGCGCCTCCGGTCTTCTCCCCGATACAATTGCTTTCTAACCTCTCACCTCATCACTCTGACTTCTTTACTTCTGACTTATATAAAAATATGAATCGTTCTTTACTTTTGACTCTAATATCAATAGTTACCTTACTATTGCCAGTGAAAATAACTTCTCAGACCCGGTATGTTGGTGGCGATATTTCGATGCTTCCGGCTTACGAGGATGCAGGTTCAGTATATAAGGATCTGACTGGGAAACCGATCGCAGATCTGATTCCTTGGTGTCATGATCAAGGCATGAACGCTATGCGCGTCCGGCTGTTTGTCAATCCGGAAGCTTATCGCCAGAAGCATGAGAATGATGCCAATTCAGAGAACCGGTATGATCCGAATGCTTGTCAGGATTTGGAGGGAATAATTCCCCTTTGCAAACGTATAGTAGATAATGGAATGGCTTTGATGCTGGATTTCCATTACTCGGACACTTGGGCGGATCCGGCCAAGCAATGGACGCCGATAGACTGGGAGGGCCTCACCGATCCGCAACTCTACCAGAAGATTTATGACTACACCAAGGAATGTTTGGAAACTCTAAAGGAAAATGGTATCACTCCCTCTTTCATCCAGACCGGCAATGAGATCAGCTACGGAATGCTCTGGGGTCCGTTGGGAACTTCAGATCCGAAGAAAACCCTTTCAGGTAGCCAAGCCAACTGGGCGCGTCTCGGGATGCTTTTGAAAAAAGCCGGAGAGGCTTGTCGCGAGGTATGTCCGGATGCTAAGATAGTGCTTCATACGGAACGTGTGGCTCAGGTTGATGTCCTGAAGAACTTTTACACTAAGATGAAGAGCATGGATGTCAATTACGAAATAATTGGCCTTAGCTACTATCCCTATTTCCATGGCGACATGAACCAGTTGGAAAGCGCCCTTTCCACTCTTACTGCCGAATATCCCGATAAAGAGATTATGATAGTAGAGACCGGCTACTCCTATAAATGGGAGGTGCCGGGTACTACCCATGACCTGACCAATATATGGCCCTATACCGCTGCGGGGCAGAATAAGTTCGCTCAGGACTTGGTCAACACCTTATTGAAGTTTGATCAGGTAGATGGTCTGTTCTGGTGGTGGATGGAATATAATGCTTTCAATACTTCTCTATCGGGATGGTATAACGCGCCCTTATTCGACAGCCAGACCGGCAAGGTAACTTTGGCGTTCCAGACCATCTGCAGCTTCGGTACTCCCAGTGGGGTCCGCCCTCTCTCCGGCTCCCCCCTCAATACCGTCACCACCTGGTACGACCTTCAAGGGTGTCCCCTCCCGGCCATTCCCACCACCCCCGGCCTCTACCTCTCCCCCACCGGCAAAATCCTCCTCCCATAACACCATACTTTATTCGATTATTAAATTAACCCCTTTCTACCGTATGATTGAACAGATTGGAATACGAAACTTTAAATCCATTCGTGATGCTATCGTTCCTCTGAAGAATATAAATATTCTTATAGGAGAAAACGGTGCCGGGAAAACCAATTTCATCTCTTTCTTTGAGATGGTAAAGGCTATCTATGACCAACGTCTTGGGGTATATATGTTATCTAATGGAGGAGTCGATTCTCAATTATATCAAGGAAGGAAAGTCTCTAAAGACATTCAAGGAATAATTGATTATAATAATCGGAATGCCTTTTTCTTTAAACTTCGACCGGCCCTCGGAGAGAAAGCCTTTATTGAAGAGACAGGGGAATTCCTAAATACTCACCATCTTCAATCAAAAGATTATTTATCTTGGGATAGAAAACTCTGGGATTCTTCCGTCGAGGAATCTGAAATATCCGATAAGATGAGTGGAGATGAAAGCTATCTCAAGCAACTTTTAGGAAGTTTTATAGTATATCATTTTCATGATCCCGGTAAAACTTCTCCCATGCGGCAACCTTGTCCTGTAGGTGATAATGCCACTTTACGAAATGATGCATCCAATTTACCGGCTATCCTTTATCGGTTACAGCAGGTGGATAGAACCGCCTTTCGACTAATTGAAGCAACGGTGCGTTCTGTCGCCCCCTACTTTAAACGGTTTAGATTGGCACCCATGGCAACCGATGAATTGAGGATAAGACTTGAATGGGAGGAACAAGACTCAGATATGTATCTTGATGCCTTTTCATTTTCCGATGGAACGTTGCGCTTTATTGCGTTAGCCACTTTGCTACTTCAATCCAAGTTACCAGAGACTATCATTATTGATGAACCGGAACTTGGACTCCATCCCGCAGCCTTGATCAAACTGGGGGCCATGATAAAAAGAGCCTCCACAAAAGCTCAATTAATCATCGGTACTCAATCAGTTCCATTGATAAGCAATTTTTCAATCGAG
>CAZKJP010000087.1:0-11546 GCA_964553075.1 uncultured Sangeribacter sp.
CAGTCAATTAACCTTGCCCAACCGCGAAATTGGAATAAACTTGACGACTTTCTGAAAAACGGTTTTAGCGGAGGTACCAATGGCGAGCAGATGCTGGCTCAAGCCATGGAGGTATTGAAGGAAGGCACTTTTGAAATGGTGGATGTGCTGATAATATCTGACTTTGAGTTCCCGATTCCCCAAAAAGAAACCCAATCAAAGATTGAACAGAACCGAGTCTTAGGAACCCGTTTCTATGGCTTGAAAATCGGCAACATCTCAGACAAATATGATAGGATCCTGGATAAGTTATGGACGGTGAATTAGACCCCGTCTTAGTTGGGGTGGGGGAGTACGGAGCGGGTGGCGGGGGAGAGGGTTTGTCGTAGGTGGGGAGGTAGGGAGCGGCGGTAGCGGGTGAAGGCGGCTCCGCGGAGGGAGTCGCGGTGCATCACCTGCTTCCGGATTTCCGGCAGTAGTCCTTCCTGATCAAACCGCCCGAGTCTTTCGGCAAGGCCTAAGACAATCTCTGTCTCGTCTACTATGGAGTCTGGGGTAAGCTTGCGGACATAGGGTACCCGTTCAGGAGGCAAGACCCGCCAGGCTTCCTTGAAGGTCTCTAAGGCTTCCTTATAACACCCTTCTTTTTCCTGAGCCAACGCAAGGAAAAGGAGATCGGTGCGCATCCGGCCTGCATAGAGGGCCGTGATTTCATCGATATAATAGTGGCCTACCTTATCTATCCCTCCCCAAACAAGGCGGTCTGTCAAGTCCGGTACGTCATCTATCAGATAATCAGTCTCCGAATCAGGCGCGAATCGCCGCGCGGCAAAGACTCTCCGAGTCAATGGATACGCCCCGATATAGGAGTTCCAACCTAATCCGGAATGCCAATATACAGGCCGCGGATGCTCCTGAGCCTGATTTGAGACAAGGAGGTCTATCATCATCAGCTGGCTTTGGGAAAGCCAGTTGCTCGTGGCCCCGGTCTTCTCGGGACGAAGATCCAAAATAATATCGCGTCCGTTTTTATCCTTCCCAAGCCTCAGACGTGCATAACCCAACACTCCCTGGTCCGGACCCGCATAAAGCTGTTTCAGCATTTCGACTCCATCTCCCACGGCCTCACCCTTGGAGGTATCAATCTTGGTATGCAGATGCGCGCCATATTGAGTCAGATTACGGGGCATAGTGAATGGTATCCCGGGTGCGCCGGCAGTAGGGATCCGTAATTGCTCAATATACCAGGGACAAGCCATATAGGTCTGGCTTACTATCGTAACGTCAGGACGCACCCCCTTAACATGCTGGGCGTACCATACCGGGAAAGAGACATTGTCTCCTTGTACTATGAAGATGGCATCGGGGGCAAGGCTGTTAAGCAGATTCTCTCCGTAGGCTTCGGTAAAATGGCGGTCCGAGCGGTCATGGTCATCGTAATTCTGAGCCAACATCCAGAGCGGCACACCAGCTATCAACACACCCATTCCCATCTTCGCCCATCTCTTCCGGCAAAGAGAGAGCAACCAACCGGCTCCGCACCCGATCAAGACCGCGTAAGCCCAGTAACTTCCTAAAAATGAATAGTCCCGTTCTCGCGGCTCGCCGGGCCCTTGGTTGAGGTAAAAGACTATGGCAAGGCCAGTCATCAGGAACAGTGCCAATATTACAGCTAAAATGCGGTGCCCACCCTTTCCACGCCGGCAGAGGAATATGACACCTACAATCCCTAAGATAAGGGGTAATCCGAAATAGATATTCCGACCACGGTTAGCGGCGCCTAATTCCGGTGGCAGCTTCTCTTGGGCTCCTAACATCAGATCATCCACCCCGTCAAGGCCGGTGATGAAGTTACCGTGGTCGACTTCGCCGGTGCTGGAGACGTCATTCTGCTGTCCCAAGAAGTTCCATAGATGATACCGGCCATACATATACCCGAACTGATACCCAAGCATCATCTTCAGTGCCTGCCAATAGGTAGGACGGTAAGCTATGCGCTTATGGCGCAACCCATCGGAACCGATTTTTCCTTCCGGAAGACCATCGGCGGTCAGGGTCTCGCTCACCTCGAGACGCTCCATGTTTGTCGTATCCATCCCGACCCATGCCTGATAAGACTCAATATCATCCGGATTCGAAGAATTGATCCGCGGGAACCACATATCCAACTCCGGCGTGTACATAAGTCTGTAACGCCGAGAGGGCATCACATAACCCGCTTTCCCGGAGCGGGTGAGCGAATCGGCAGTCTGCAATTGCGAGGAGGAAAGGAGCCCGGAGCGCGAAGTAATCTTTGCACCCGGAGCAACCTTCATATATTTCGGACCTTCATCAATACGGACATAATCAGAGTATTTCCAGACCGTATCCTTTTTGATTTTTCCATCCTCATCGACACTCTCGGCAATCTCAAATTCCTCTTTAAGCATGGGGCGGCTCTGGGGGGTGCGACCATAAAACAGAGGGGAACTCCCATACTGTTCCCGTTGCAAATAGGAGTAGAAAGAAAAAGGATCTCCGGGATGTCCGTCGTTCATAGGGGGATTGGCGTAACCGCGGATCGGTATGAGCATATATACCCCATAGCCGGTTAGGAGCATCGGAAGCATCCATACCGCGTTCTGAAACCATCTCCTCCTCCGCCGGAAATATAACCCGCAAGCAATGGCGAGAATAACCGCCACAATCCCACCTAACAGAAAATCACCTCCGGGGGAAGTCAGACCGCTGAGGAACAAAACCAATCCGGCCATAACCGCAGGAACGGCTATCCCTTTGGCACCGAACGCCACGAAGGGCAATCCCCAAGCTAACCCGAAAAGAATCAATAGGTAGGCTACCACTCCGCTACCGTATGGCATTGACAGGTAGTTTACAAAAAGGATCTCGCTCATTCCGGCCAACCATGGAATACCGGGCATCATACCGGCAAGGATGCACCCTACGATCACAAAAGAGACCAGGATGGCGACACTGCCGCGTAGCCATGCGCGACGTCTCGGCATCCGGCGTAACACGAAAATCAGTGCCAACGCCGGTATGCAGAGGAGATTCAATTGGTGGACCCCAATCGAAAGCCCTGTGACATATCCGATGAGAATCAGCCAACGCGCCCTGCCGTTGATCGTAGGGCATAACGCCCATTTTATCATCAACCATATACATAAGGCGGTGAAGAAAATAGACATCGCGTAGACCTCCGCCTCGACTGCTGAGAACCAGGGAGAATCGGCCCAGGCGAAACATAACGCGCCGACAGCCGAGGCGAACGCTATCCGGAACTTGCCCCAGCGGGAATGAGAAGACCGATAAAATAGGATACGCAGAATCGTCTGGCAGACGGCGGCCAAGAGGGCAGCGGCGAGAGCCGTGAAAACCCCTGCCATCATATTTACCAGCAATACCTGGGTCTCCACGCTTCCTCCTAACAGGGAGACGACCCTATGGGTAAGGGACCAGAGAGGGTTGCCGGGTGGATGACCGATCTCGAGCCGCAAGGCCGTTATCAGGTATTCCGGGCAATCCCACCATGAAGCTGCCGGCTCAACGGTAAGCCAATATACCGCCAAACTCAGGATAAAGACTATCCCGGGTCCGATCGACCATATTCTGCTTTTCCACGGCTGGTTCATTGGCTTTCAGTATCTCAGTATGAGGAATTATGCCGGTCTACAGGCGCGTTATGCCACGGTCGAGCATCCGGCTCTTGATCATCATACGGATGGAATCGGGAAGCATCCCGACAGTCAGGATGCCGAAACGGTTCATCAGACCGTTGATATATTGTTTTTTTCCCTTCAAGACTTTAGTCACGGCCTTTTTAGCGAACTTCTGCGGAGTAGTGATCGCTCCTAATCTCAAAGCGAGCCGCTGCAGATTCTTCGGCAACCCGAAAAGGTCAGTCGCGATTCCTCCCGGACAGGCTACCATCACTTTCACTCCCTTATCGCGCAGCTCATAGTTCAGCGAACGGGTAAAGACGCGGATATAGGATTTCGTAGCGGCATACATACCTAAACCCGGCATAGGCATCCAGCATGACATGGAACTCATATTCAGTATCCACCCATAACCTCGCTCGGCATAAAGGCGACCGAAGTGGCGGCTAATACGTGTTACGGCGGTTATATGCAGGTCAATGAAAGCCTGACATTTGCGGTCGTTCAGGTCACATACCGGCAGGAAGCTGAATATCCCGGCATTGTTTATTATCATGTCCGGAACAGAACCATCGGGGGTACGGAACTCCTCGATACGCCGGCATCCCTCTTCGGTCGTAAGATCGGCCACAACCTGCCAGGTCCGGATCTTATAAGCGGTTTGCAATTCAGCCGCAAGTGCTGAAAGGCCTTCGGCCGCTATTCCGGCCAAAACCAGGTCTATTCCGCGTGAGGCCAGCTCGCGGCAAAAAGCCGAACCTATCCCTCCATCGGCTCCGGTTACCAAAGCTATCTCAGGTATGCGCATATTACCGTTCATTACTGATTCATGATTTAGGATTCATGATTCCTAATTACACCATTTAGTCTTGAGGCGTTCTGTCTCGCGACGTATCCCCTTCGGAAGATCTTTCTGGCAATGGTAACACTCCATGCTTCCGCAGTAAATCTTGGCAACGCAGTAATTAACATGCTCGCATCCAGAATCAGCCTTCGGGTTCTCACGTACATGATTTACGAATTGAGGATCGCGTATGAGAGCGCGCCCCAATTGTATGAAATCGAAACCCTCCTCTATGACCTTTTGGGCATCCTCACCGCGGCTCACACCTCCAACGTAAACCAACGGCATCTTTAGAGCCTTCCTGAACTCACGCGCCGACTCCAGGAAGTAGAGGGGACGGTAAGGCTCGGTCTTGATCATCCATCGCCCAACGGCCCGTACACCCCATTTGAGCCATAGTTTGTCCATATCCTCAGTCATAGTCTGGAGCGGCATCTCGCCGTGCATCACATACATCGGTGCACGGGAAACGAATCCTCCGGAAAGCACCAGGGCATGCGCTCCTAATCTCTCCAGTTCAAGGGCGACTTTCAGACAATCCTCCTGTTGGAGCCCACCTTTGAAACCATCGCTCATATTGGTCTTGACCAGGACTCCCATATCATCGCCGGCAGCCTTCATCACCTCGTCCATTACTATCCGCATGAACTCCATACGGTTTGAAAGAGAGCCACCGAAGTTGTCGCGACGATGATTGGTATAGGGCGAGAGGAACTGGCTGATAAGGTAGCCATGACCGGCGTGAACCTCCACGCAATCGAAACCGGCATCGCGGGCAGTATGGACAGCCTGACCGAAATCGCGTGCAATCTGCCGTATCTCATCGGGGCGCAAGCCTCTTACAAAGGTAGGACTGTATAGGTTAAAACCGGTCGAGGCTCCTACGGGACAGCAACCGGCCGTAGAGCGATGGGTCATGTTGCCGCAATGTCCTATCTGGATTGAAGCCTTGGAGCCACGGGAGTGGATACCATCCGTAATCTCGCGTAATGGCTTGACGATCTCGGGACGCAGCCATAGCTGGGTCTTGAAAGAGAGGGCAGACTGGCAGACACCGGCGTAAGCTAAGGTTGTCATGCCGACTCCACCGTCGCAGACGCTCCAGTGGTAATCCCGTAATTCGGGGGTCGGACCATTGTCGCGTCCCATTCCCTCGAAAGCGGCTGAACGGATGAATCTATTCGGTAAGGTTACAGGTCCTATGTAGCGGGTGGAAAGCATTTGTCTTGATCTTTGGGAAGCTTAGTATCAGCTTATCAATATAAGAAGGGAATCATATAGCGACGCCCTAAAGAGGAATATTCATCTCCGAACTCTTTGATATACCTTTGATGGAGAGTTCGGGCGCGCGGAGCGAGGTTGGCGAAGGTCCAGAATGCGAATACTACTCCGGCCCAGGACCAGGTAAGGATCGCGAATCCGATCCATTCGGTGAATTCCCCTAAGTAATTGGCGGAGGTAACGTAACGGTACATCCCTCCGCGCGGTATATAATGGGCAGTGTCGCCGGGCTTACGGAGATGGCGCACTATATAGTCCGATTGTAGATTGATAAACATCCCGGTAAAGAAAAGGAGGGTTCCGCAGAGGAATTGGGGCTTTCCGAGCCAGGAGGCCTCATACATTTTCTCCGGCGCCATATAGAAGAGCCATCCTCCGATCAAGTAGGCATTGATGGTATTGAAAACCACACCCATCAGTATGATCGCCAAGGGCATACGGCTTTTTCCGCGGATCAGCATCGGGAAAATGAAGGAGCGCTGGAAATAATGTATCAGAAACAATCCGGCGCAAACGGCCGCTCCCGCTTCAGCCCTTCTTGGGGAAAGTGTCCAAAGGAGGAGCATCGCTAAAAATGCCGGACATTCCATCAGCACCCATCCGGGACGGTTTCCTATGGTAGGCCCCCATTTCCGGGTATACATGACCCCGTACCCCGCCGCAATATGGCGGAGGGCAAAGAAGACCACGAATCCCAACGGAATCATGGCTCCCAAGACCGTATAGTAGAAATCCGGAGAAAACATGCCCCAAAATTACATAAATTACGCGAATTTGTCAAGTCTCAATGCTGAGAAGTAACCCAGCAGGACAATAAATGTTAATTAACGTAAGTTGGGAACCAGATTTAGTTAATAATGCTTTCGGAGAGTATGTCAACCATTGTTATATCGTTGTAAAGCATAGATGTACCTTGTTGGCTGGCTTTGAAAAAAAGGATAATCTGGTCAGGGAAAGGTATGTCTCACGATTCCATTTTGATTCTTAGATTTTGATAATGATACGTTCTTTTTTAATCGCACTTGCAATAGGAGTCGCTGGTTCATCAGCCATTGCCGATGATGGCCTCCCGTCGCAGTTGCTTAAGTCTCCGGACCCGGCTCCCGACAAGGTATGGACATTCCAGGACTGCCTTGACTACGCGCGTCAAAATTCCACCCAAGTGCGCAGTAACCTTATAGCTATCTTGGAAGCAGACCAGGATATCGCCTCCAATAAGGATGCATGGCTGCCGACCGTCGGATTCAATACCAATCAATCCGTAACCAACTATCCCTCACCCGTAGATGGTACTAACGGTACCTCCTACGGTAGCAATTACGGCATCTCGGCCAACTGGACCCTCTGGGACGGTAATATCCGCAAATACCGCATAGAAAATGCCCGACTACTGCGGGAACGGGCAGCTCTCGAAGGTGAGAGTGTGATTAAAGACCTTGACCTTCAGATATTGTCAGCATACCTCAATATTCTCTATTCTCAGGAAGCTCTGGAAATAGCCGAGAAAACCCTTGAAGTCTCCACCTCTCAGGCGGAACGCGCCAAACGCCTTATGGAAGCCGGACGTTCCTCGAGAGTAGATTACGCCCAGATCGAGAGCCAGCGCGCCCAGGATGCCTACGCTGTAACGCAGGCTCAGGCAAACTTGGCCAACTCCCGCCTGACCCTTAAAAAGATACTCCAGCTCGGGATTGAGGATAAGATGGAGATAGCATCTACCGATTTCTCCAGCTCATATATCTTCTCGACTCTTCCTACAAGCGCCGAGACTTTCGAGCTTGCTTGCGCATGGATGCCGGATCTCAAGTCCAATACCTTGGCAGCCGATATGGCAGACTTGGAAGTGAAGATTGCCAAAGCGGGACTACTTCCCTCGGTCAACCTTCAGGGAGGAGTAAATACCGGCTATGCCACCGGTCGCGGTGCCTCCGGATGGGGATATCAGATGGGACATAACTTCAATGAGAACTTAGGCCTGACCCTCTCGGTGCCAATTTTCGATGGAAACTCCTCCAAACGGTCCCAAGCCAAAGCCAAACTGGCCCGTCTGGATGCGGATGTAAACCGGGAAGCACTCCTCTCAGACCTTTCCCAGACCATCGAGGGACTCTACATAGACTCGGCCAACTCGCGCGCACGTTACGAAGCAGCCATTCCCAGAATGGAGGCCGCGGAACTCACCAACACCCTGGTAAACCGCCAATTCGAGCTTGGAGCCGTTAATCCCCTCGAATTGCTCACCGCCCACAATAATCTCCTTAACGCACGCTTGGAGGTTATCCAGAACAAATATCTCGCAATCCTTGCCGACAAGACTATCGGCTATTACGCAACCCGTCAAATCACCCTTCCATAAAAGATGAAAACCAGATCATATATCGCCGCGGCAGCCTTGGCCCTGGTTGCCGTATCCTGTTCCAAGAAGCCCTCTATGGAACTCGAGACCTATACCGTGGAAAAAGGCTCCATGTCTGAATCAGTAACCGCTACCGGTACCATGGAGTCCGTAACTTCGGTAGACGTAGGTACCCAGGTTACGGGTATCATAGACAAACTTTATGTAGACTATAACGATGAGGTCAAGAAAGGACAGCTGATAGCCGAAATAGAGAAGACCTTGTTGGACAGTGAGCTGAAGAGCGCCGATGCCTCGATGGCCTCGGCCAAAGCCAGCTATGAGTATGCGCTTGCCAATTACAAGCGCGACAAGCAGCTTCATGACGAGCAACTGATCTCAGACCTGGAGTTCGAGACTACACGAAAGGATTACCAGATGGCTCAGCAGTCGTACGAGAAGACTAAAGCTGACCGGGTACGTGCCGCTAAAAACCTGAACTATGCGGAGATCTATTCGCCGATAGATGGTATCGTAGTGTCACGTGAAGTTGAGGTCGGTCAGACCGTTGTATCAAGTATGAATGTTGCCAATCTGTATGTAATTGCTGACCTTGACCACATGCAGGTAGTCGGCGCGGTAGACGAGGCTGACATAGGTCAGGTCAAAGTTGGGCAGCATGTTACCTTTACCGTCGATTCCTATCCTAACGATACCTTCTCCGGTACGGTGACGCAGGTACGCATTAATCCTACTACAACCAACAATGTGGTTACATACGAAGTCATAGTAGGCACCGACAATCCGGATCATAAATTGATTCCGGGTATGACGGCGAATCTTACAATCCATACCTTAGAGTTGAATGATATCCTGATGGTACCTCTGAAGGCACTGCGTTTCGAGCCGGATATGGCTGCCGCAGATGGTAAGGAATCCAAGCAGAAGATAGTTCCGGCCCAGGGGGATCCGGCCCATAGCGTATGGGTGGAACGGGACGGCCAGTTGGTGCAGACCCCGGTTGAATTAGGCACCTCCAACAGTATTTACCAGCAGATCACCTCCGGCTTGAAAGCCGGAGACAAGGTAGCCCTGCAATACAATGAGGTAACTCCGGAAAGCAAAGCCAAGAAAGAGGAGAACCCCTTCATGCCCAAACCGCCGGGCCAGCGTAACAAAAACACGAAAGGAACATCGAAATGAGCAGGTATGAAGAAGAACATCATCACCATAAGGGCAAGGAGATCATACGCCTGGAAAACCTGAAGCGTTATTTCAAGGTCGGTGATGAGACCGTAAAGGCTCTGCGCGGGGTTTCGTTTACCATCCATGAGGGTGAGTTCGTTACAATCATGGGTACCTCGGGTTCGGGCAAGTCGACCTTGCTTAATACCTTAGGATGTCTGGATACCCCGACGTCGGGCGAGTATTTCTTAGATGGCATACCGGTAAGCGGTATGAACAAGAACGAGCGAGCCCGTATCCGCAACCGTAAGATCGGTTTTATCTTCCAGAACTATAATCTACTTCCTAAGACAACGGCCTTGGAGAATGTAGAGCTACCGTTGCTTTATAATTCCGCGGTCTCGGCCCGCGAGAGGGCAGAGAGGGCAGAAAGGTGTCTTCGGGAAGTAGGACTCGGGGAGCGTATCAACCATAAGAGCAACCAGATGTCGGGCGGACAGCAGCAGCGTGTGGCTATCGCCCGCGCGCTGGTCAACAATCCGGTTATAATACTCGCTGATGAGGCTACGGGTAATCTGGATACCCGTACTTCCTTCTCGATCCTTACCCTGTTCCAGCGTCTGCACCGCGAAGGGAAGACCATTATATTCGTGACCCATAATCCGGAGCTGTCGCGGTTTTCCTCGCGCAATATAACACTTAGGGACGGCCATATCGTATCCGATGAATATAACGATGATATCCAATCGGCTGAAGAGGTCTACCGTAATCTCCCCGAGGAGCAGGACTAATCTGTAAAGATACAAAAGATGAACTTTACCAATCTATTAAAAATAGCCCTCAAGGCGTTAGGGAACAACAAGATGCGTTGTTTCCTGACTATGCTCGGTGTGATAATCGGTGTGGGAGCCGTAATAGCCATGCTCGCTATAGGGCAAGGCTCCAAGAACTCCATCAAGGCTCAGATATCGGAGATGGGCAGTAACATGATCATGATCATGCCGGGGGCCGAGAGACGCGGAGGCGTACGCCAGAGTAGCGATGATATGCAGACCTTGAAGCAGGAGGACTATGAGGCGATACGTAATCAAGCCGGCGGGGTGCAATATATAACCCCTGTTGTCTCAAGTTCCGGCCAGTGGATCAATGGCAACAACAACTATCCTTCCCAGGCTCAGGGTGTGAATACGGAGTTCCTCAATATCCGTCAGCGCAAGGTCGCGGAGGGGGAGATGTTTACGGAACAGGATGTGAAGACCGCGGCAAAGGTCTGCGTCTTGGGTAAGACTTTGGTTGAGAACTTGTTTCCGAACGGTGAGGATCCGATTGGCAAGGTAGTGCGTTTCGGCCAGATTCCGTTGACCGTGATAGGTGTCTTGGATGAGAAGGGCTATAATACAATGGGGCAGGACCAGGATGATATGGCTTTGGTACCTTATACTACGGTCATGAAGCGCATGTTGGCCATTGACTATATCCAAGGTTTGCAGGCTTCGGCGGTAGATGAGGCCCGCACTCAGGAGACTATCGCGGAAATCACGGAGATTCTGCGCGACCAGCATAAGCTGCGCGATGATCAGGCTGACAATTTCACTATACGTTCCATGCAGGAATTGGCGGAGATGATATCCTCGACTTCGACCATGATGACGGTATTGTTGGCGGCGGTAGCGGGCATCTCTTTGTTGGTAGGTGGTATCGGAATTATGAACATAATGATTGTATCGGTAACGGAGCGCACCCGCGAGATCGGATTGAGGATGAGTATCGGTGCAACGGGACGCGATATCATGATGCAATTCCTGATCGAGGCCATTATCATTTCGGTAACGGGTGGTATATTGGGCATTATCTTAGGAGCCTTATCTACCTGGGTGATCAAGTTGGTAGCGCATTGGCCGGTACAAATAGACCCCTCCTCAGTGGTATTATCCTTCGCGGTCTGCACCATTATCGGTATCATCTTCGGCTTCTACCCCGCCGCGAAAGCCTCCAACCTGGACCCCATCGAAGCCATCCGCTACGAGTAACCCCAATCGCGGTAGTCGCTCGCAAGCTCGCTCCAGGATCAACGGTAAGACCCTGCTCGAACTCGCTCCCGAGATTGAAGACATTGAACCGGTCTGATTTATCGGGTCAAAAACATGACCCGATTAATGACCCGATTAATGACCCGATTAATGACCCGATTAATGACCCGATAAATGATGGCGTATAGCTCAAAATGGGTGCTAAAATCTTTGTAATCCATATGAGTTTCAAT
>CAZKJP010000088.1:0-11323 GCA_964553075.1 uncultured Sangeribacter sp.
AGAAATGGGCATTTCCCACTTAGAAAAACACCCATTTTGACCCATAAGCCGAAAAATACACTTATCGATATAGCGGCATTAATTGTCGCGGTTGTTCTCCTATGTCTGTATTTCTTTCTGTGGCAGTACCCTCACTTTGAAACCACCCCGGAGTTAGACGTAGCCGAAAAGCTGATGGAAACCCACCCCGATTCAGCCTTGCTACAACTTAATGAAGTCGATCCTGCATCCTTAAAAACCCAAGCCCTCAAAGCCCGCTACGCACTATTGAAGACCCAGGCCGTAGACCGCAATTACATAGACACCACCGACTTCTCGATCCTAAAGCCAGCCCTCGACTACTATCTCCGCAAGGGCACTCCCGAGCAGAAGTTAAAGACCCTCTACTATCAGGCACGCATCTACCAGAATCGTCAGGAACTCGATTCGGCTCTCCAATCCCTGATAAGAGCTGAACAATTCGCTCCGCAAGTAACTGATTCTATGATGTTAGGACGTTTGTTTCAGAATGAGGGTTGGATCGACTTAGATATTAGGAAATATAAAGAATCGGTAGAAGCACACATACAAGCAGCTGAATATTATCATGGAGCCGGTGATGTTGAAACAGAGGCATGGTGCCTTAACACTGCCTTTGAAGCAGCCATGGGGCTAAAGAAAGAACCCTATGTTAGGAACGTGTTGAGCCTCATTCAGAATCTCGCAAAGAAAGACAGCACCCTTGCTCAGACTGTGGAGGTAGCAAGCCTCCGATATTCCGCTGAGTTTAAAGATCCTAATGAGACCCTAAAGAAGTTGCCCGCCGCATCAGAAGTAGGTAAATACAGTGACGAGGATCGACTATGCATAGCCCATATTTGTTCTGAACTCGGAAAACCCGAATTAGGGCTCTATTATTTCAATTCTGTAGACACCGCCTCTCAAGCAGCATCGACCCTTCAATATTTTGCGCTTAAGCCCGATCTTCTTGAAAAGAACGGGAAGACAGCGGAAGCTTTAACCGCCTACAAACACTTCATTGCGGAGTTCGATACTCTGCACACCCAGATTTTCAACTCCGATCTTCTTTTTGAGAAAAGAAAGTTTGAATTGGAAGCCAAGGCCCAAGATCAGAAACATTCTAAACTGCTAATTTTGATTGGTTCGGCAGCAGTCATACTCCTTTTATTAGCCGGAGGTGGTATACTATTTTACTATTATAAAGCCTCTCGAGCGGATCTTAAATCTAAAATACTGAGTCTGCAGATAGGCGAGGAAAAAATAGCCGAACTAAATAATTTCATCAGCCTATACAAAAGCAATGAGGTGGCCTTGCATCAAGAAATAACTAATATTCAGTCAGAAAATGAAAAACTTTTGGATTCAATTAAGAATATGTCTGAATTAGATCCAGAGGTGCGTGCTGCCATGATGAAGAGGGTTGAGCTCCTGAATAAATTCCTGAAGAGTAGTCTCTCCGACACTCAGGATGAGAATCCGGAGTGGATAAAGGAAATTTTGAAGGATAGAAATACTTTCATGAATAATACCCGGCAATTTTTCGCTGGGCTGAACCCGGGCTTCATCGCATCCTTGAAGTCGAAATGTTTGTCGGATGATGAGATAAACCATGTTTGCTTGTATCTCTTGGGTATGAACGGAAAAGAAATCCAGAAGTTCACCGGCAAGTCTCGCGCTTATCATTTGGCCTCGGATATCAGAAAAAAATTAAGTCTTGATCAAAAGGAAGGTCATCTTTCAGCCTACATCCGCAACTTATTCCGGCAGTATTGATGCTATTTTCGTGACAATTCATAGTAAAACCTGTACTTAGTCAAACTCCAAAGGCACTGGGTCCAAATTTTTTTATTTCTGTCCTTATAATGCTCTGTCTATCATTATTTTGGTAAATTTTTGTGTCAAACTATTTTTTGGGAAGTAAAACGCCATCGGTAGTAATTTTGTAATCGGAAACTAAGTTGGTTTCCATTAAAACTATCGATACCATGAAAAGGATAATAGCCCTTCTATTTGGTGTTTTCCTGTTGTTTGGCACCGCCTCAGCTGCCCCGACTAACCTTATCGTTAAGGGGTTCAAAAGCATCAAGACACAGACCGGAGGAGTGAAACGCGCTCCCGCCAACCTTCCCATCGAGGTCTTCTACGATGATGAAACCCGAGAAGTTCAGGTGATAGCCGACGAGTCTTTAGGAAACGGTGAGGTAATACTTTCTGACCAAAACAAAATAGAGGTTGGATACTCCAAGGTGCTTAACTGTACGCTTACGCTGCCACCATTAGCGTATGGGACAATCCACGTCTACATGTTCGGTGAAAACTGGGATGCAGATGCTTGGATTGCGCCTGATGGAGAGTAATCCAAATCATGCTACGCAAGTAAGATTGCACAAAGCATTGAAAATAATTAATTAACTAAATTCTTAAACATTATGAAATTTATCAAAACAGTACGCTTACTGAGCGTAGTGTCTTGCCTCAGTTTAGCCGTTATAACGGATAATGTCGGGCAAGCTCAAACGCTTGAAGCAGGAACCATCCATGCATCGGTTCCACAGGAAGTTACCATCACAGAAGGTCCCGAATTCTCTGATGGCATCTACAACTACAAGACCTTCTATGCTGATGCCCAGGAAGAAGGACTCTACTTCCTTAACCTCTGGCTACTTCCGGCTGAAAAGGTGTCTGGTGGTTTCACAACCTTTAACGTTTCAGTGAATGGGACTTCTGTCGGTACTGTTACCCCAACTCAAGGGAACTGGCAATCGGCTGGTCTTGACAACTGGTCTCAGGTTCTTCTGAACTCCGGTATGAACACTGTTACTGTTGGTGTGCTTTCCCCTGAGACCCCTTCAGTTGAGACTATACGTTTGGCATCTTCTTCCTCAGATGCTTTAATAGACGCAACCGGATACGAGGACTATTTGGACGGAGCTATCGCCAGTGATGTTCTCTCTACTTCCTCCCTGCGTCAAGTTGCGGAGCCAAACGGAGCAGCAAACTCAAAAGCCTTCACTGGACTGGAAGTTAGGTATTCCTTCTTCAAGAGACTGGAATTCAAGAAGGGAGATGAGCTGGTAATCACTTCTACAAGCTCTTTACCCCATTCTATCGATGTGGTGTATGCAGGTAAATACGTAACCTTGAATTCCGGGGATCCTATTATTATTCCTGTGAATAATGGAACACAAGCCACCATAGACGCTTCTATTGAGCCTGCACCTACGATCTACTTCGAAAAAGCCACGTCAGAGCAGATGCAAGGACTGAACTGGAAAAGGTCATCTGAAGTAATGAAAGGATCCTCGTCCCAGGTCGCAAAAATGAAGATCATCCGATTGCCATATGACGGGCAATACCTGATTCGTGTGCGCACCAATACCAGCGGGACATATGGAACAGCAAATGTGTTCATCAATGACGAATATTACTTCGATGAAGCTCCGATAGCTTATACTCATTGTCCTCTTGTTCTTCCTGCTGATGGTAAGACCTATCAGACTTACACTATTGGTACGCCATCAACCGCCATGCCTATGCTCCTGATCCACGGTAATGACGCTGATCGAGTCGTAGGATGGAACGATAAAATAATAGGACGTACAGGTTGTAATTTCATCCTTGACTCTAGAGAGGCCTTCATTGCTCAGGAATACAATGTACCGACAACCGGTGTAAGTGTAATAAACGAGAACTCCCGTAATCCGGTATGCAATCTCAGTATAGTCTCTAAAGAAAGAGAAGAGACAGGCAATAATACCATCACTCAGCCTCAGGAGCAACCTGCTCAGCAATCTCCTTCCAATAACAAATTGGGTATGCCGGCCAATATCTTCATCCCTGGTTCAGTAAGACTGGAAGAAACTCTTACTATCACATGTGCGCAGGATCTGAAGAGCGTTCGGATTTATGATATTTCAGGAAATCTGCTTTGCTCTCTCGCACCTGATTCCAATTGGTTTGAAGCTACACCTAATGCTCTCAACATCGGCAAATCCGGGCTATACTTGATATCAGTTGAGACCGAAGAGGAAACTTACAGTTCCAAACTTGTGGTTAAATAAGGGCAAGCTTCGGGATAGAAACCTTTACATTATAGAGAAATTTTCCATCAATCAAATGTCACTTTAGCTGGCTTTAATATCAGAACTTATGAAAAAAATTAATATATTCCTGCTTTTGCTCGGAGTCGCCGTATCGGCCTCAGCTCAGGATGCTGTATTGTATAGCAGAGGCAAAAAGATAGTGTTGCATGAGGACACTACTAAGTTTGTGGCCTTGTCCAAGAAAGACGACCTTAAGACATTCAAGGCTCCCGCTGGAGTCAAAGTCGAAAAGTCCTTATCCAGTGATTGCGCAGATATGCTCGTGTGCCAGAAACATTCATCAGTAACTTCCGGCGCTTTGAAGAAAGCCATGTCCCCGTTGCTTCCGAAGACGGATATCATCCCAACATACAAGGGACAAAATGGTACTCAGCTTACTCCTTCCGGATACCTTTATGTCAAGCTGAAGTCTAATGAGGATGCTGAAGTCCTCAGGCAGACTGCTAAGGATTTCGGTTGCGAGATCATCAGCAATGACAAACGCATGCCTCTGTGGTATACACTCTACTATCCGGTGGGAACGGGGACTAACCCAGTTGAGGTTGCCCGTAAGATGTACGAGACAGGCAAGTTCGCATCCTGCCAGCCGGAGTTTGCCAACGGCACCTCAGATATCTCTTATGATCCGGATGTCCACAAACAATGGGGTCTGTACAACTCAGCTAATCCTCAATTTGACATCAATGTCAGCGAGGCATGGAATTATGCTACAGGCGCTGGTGTCCAAGTAGCAGTTCTGGATAACGGAATCGACAAGAATCACATCGATCTCAAAGATAATATCTCATCACTGAGTTATGACTCCGCTACCTATTGGGATGAAAGTCGTCTTTACGGTGAAGGAGAGGAAAGATCGCATGGTACAATGTGCGCAGGCGTAATCGGAGCTGTGCGGAATAATAACATAATGTTTGCCGGTGTAGCCCCAGACTGTGAGATCGTTGCGGTCAGCGCCGATATAAAAAACGGGATGCACCCTCAATGGGTCGTTTCAGATGGTCTCAACTGGGCTTCGGAAATGGGAATCCCGGTCATCAACTGCTCTTGGTCATTTTATGAGCCGGAGGATTGCGACCACGGGTGTTTTGACTACCTCATGGACGCTGTCGACATGTCTTTAGACCTGGGCCGTAATGGGAAAGGCACAGTAATTGTAACTTCTTCGGGGAATAATGGCGGAGCTGTTGGCTTTCCTGGAAATTATCGTAAGGAAGTGATAACTGTAGGCAATTTAGCACCTGGTGGTTACGTTTATTATATGTCTAACTACGGTAAAGAAGTAGATATCGTGGCTCCTGGAGAGCAGACATGGACCACAACCATCGACAACGGGGTCGGCCTCGTGGGCGGAACATCTATGTCGACGGCCTTTGTATCCGGTGTGATAGCCTTGATGTTTGAACGCAATCCTGATCTGACAGTGAATCAGGTCCGCGAGATACTTGCACAGAGTACGACTAAGGTTTCAGACACTAACCGACCCAAGGACACTATGAACGAGTTCGGAATGTGGAATCCTTACTACGGTTACGGCTTGGTTAATGCTGCCGAGGCTGTAAAACTTACTCCTAAGAAATAACTTTAAAAACCACACATTATGAAAACTTTTAAGATATTGACGCTGTTGATGGCTGGCGCTGGGACAGCTATCGGTACGCAGGCAGCGGATTTCAATGTGACCCAGGCCAAGCTTCTGGGCGAGGGCAACATATCTAACTCATTGAAGCATAAGGTATCTTTTATGAGCCCGGTAAATGATGTCTGCTTTGAGTTCAACTCACATATAGTTGCCACGGGGAATATACAGGCATATTTGCTTGACGGCAATGACATCTTAGCCCAGACTTCCGATTACAGGATCGACAACCTCACAATAGGGGATAAGGACTGTGGTGATCTATACATGAATTTCGGCAAATTCTGTGCCCCTGTCGGTGGAGAGTACACTATCCGTCTTATAGCCGGCGCCGTTTCGCCTGAGGCGGATACCTCGATGCTCAACGAGGAGGTATCTTTCAATTTCACCGTGCCGGCTGACTTCGGTGAGGCAGAGGATTTCTTCACATCTGTCAATGGCATCAGCATACAGAAGTATGTCGCAACCAGTCAATCGTTGCATGCTGAGTTGGCGGGTGTATGGAATAAGGATGGCAAGATGCTCGGTACCCCAGAGTGGGAACTGTATCGCGAAGGTGAACTGATAGGCAAGTACCCCTCTCAGTTCAGCTGGGACTGGGATCAGACTGAGATGAAGCCGGAGTTTGGCGAGTGTGTCTATTTCGAGGATGGGGTCAACTATTCCCTCGTACTTCCTGCTGGTAGCGTATGCGCTCCCTTACGCGAGGATATACTGAGCAAAGAGTTTCGTATAGATTTCATCGGCGCATATTCTGAGACAACCGAGTTTCCCAAATATACCTATTGCAACGCATGGATGTATGACTGGGACAAGATCGGTGAGGTAGTGTTCACATACGATGTTCCTTTTGATTTGGAAACTGTAAAGGACATGAAGGTACAGCTTACGGTAGAGGATGAAAACGGCACAACTGTTTACGAGGAGGTCCCTGAACTGTCAAAAGGTTACGCTTGGTTCCTGTCTGCAGATTTCGGTGGTGTGGATATCGAGGAGGGCAAGACATATACTCTTTCTGTTCCTGAAGGCACTGTTCGGAAAGCCAATGGACAATCCGGTATCAAAACAATAACAGGAGAAAGACTCACTGGATGTCAAGTGAAGGTGGCTGGTAAGACTGTCAATTTGAGTGGCATGACTCCAGGTAGCAACGTTACAGTTCTCGATGCCTCTGGAAAGGTTATCAATAGCTTCACCGCAACCAAAGAGACTGCTTCAATTACCGTACCGAGCTCTGGAATGTATGTAGTAACGGTTGACGATATGGTCTTCAAAGTGATTCTCTAAAATTGGATGATCAGTGATCTGGCTCCCTATGCACTGGATGATATCATGTTTTTAATCGAGTGATGCACAATTCATAGGGTCTCAAAGATTTACTTATAATTCAAACTGGGTCGTGAATAATTCGCGACTCAGTTTTACATATTCAAACAATGCTAATCTATAGAATGGTCTAAAATGATTATTCTGGATTTTAGAAGATATGTAGGAAATCAGTGTCCATCTGATTTTCCAATTTAAATATACTCAAATTTTTATTTGTGAGCTGACCGCAATCAGTCTCCCTGAAGGTCTGGAATACATCGGTGATCTGGCATTTTTCGATTGTGAATTACTGAAAGAAGTCACTATACCCTCCACATGTTGGTATGTGGGCGATTCAGCTTTCAATCAATGCCCCAAAATTGAGTCTCTGAAAATCAACTGTCAGTTAGTTGAAATACCGGATTATTTCGCAGACTTATCACCCTTGGAATCTCTTGAACTACCCTCCTCGGTCAGGAAGATTGGTAATATGGCTTTTTCAATGCTGCAGGCAACCTCTCTGTATTTAAATGAAGGCCTTGAGGTGATCGGTGACCGAGCCTTACAGCATGCCGACAAACTTGAGATAGTGAGTTTCCCCTCGACCTTAAAAGAAATCGGACCACTGGCTTGTGAACAATGGGAAAGCATCGGCGACATCTACTGCTCAGCCACTATCCCTCCGGTATGCCATGACGATACTTTCGGACAAGTCGATATGGAGAAAGTTACGTTATGGGTGCCGGAGGGTTGCGCCGAAGAGTACCGTCAGGCTGTAGGCTGGACAAATTTCATCAATATCATTGAGACTTCCCAGTTCCCGACCGCCGGAATCCAATTTACAGTAATAGATGATAATTCTAATAACGGAGATCTCTACGACTTGATGGGACGAAAGGTATCCAACCCGCAACCCGGTACCATCTACTTCCGTGATGGAAATAAATTTATTTACCATTGAAAATCTCTATTTTGGTAATTTCTGTGATGAATAGAATCGGACTATTGGTTAGTGAAAAATAAATACATGCTGTCTTCCACGTCCCGGGCTGCCCGCTTTTGCTGTTGTGAAACAGCTCCAAGGAAAATTTTTAGAAGTCGTCTAAACTTATTTCTTTTTTAAGATTTCGTCAGATTTCGGAGATTGTTTTTTCACTCGAAGAAGGAGTTATGCGGGCATAACGACTGATGAGAGGGGAAAAAGAAGCCCGAAAGATGATGAAAGATTGAAAAAGAGAATTTGGTTTAACCCTTCAATAGAGATTTCCTAATTCGTAAATAAGTTTAGACGACTTCCTAAGGTAGTAACTCGTTTTGGACAGTCAGGGACGCGGATTTTTTCTTTTTAAATGAATTTGGAATTCAGAAATCCTTGCTTGGTATTGCTCTGCAACTAAATAAATTGTATATTTGCAAGAGAGACTAATTCCTCTTTAATTCACACCCATTAGAGTTCTCAGCTATGGAAACACCTACTCGCTACATAAACCTGCTCACTGACTTTGGCTTCAAACTTATTTTCGGAGAAGAGGCCAATAAGGATTTGCTTATAGATTTCCTGAACGTCCTTCTGAACCCGGTGGACAAGATCGTGGACGTGAAGTTTGATCCTACTGAAGACCGTCATTTCAAACCTGATGACAGGGCATTGATCTATGACGTGCATTGCACCACCGCTGATGGCCGGCATTTCGTGGTCGAGATGCAAAACCGCTTCCAAGCCCATTTCCGCGAGCGGGCGCTGTATTACCTATCCTCAGATATAGCCAAACAGGGGCTCAAAGGCGATAAATGGGATTACCGGTTAGATGGAGCAATAGGGATATTCTTCATGAACTTCGACTGGAGAGAGGATAAGGGGCAACAGATCCTCGATGAAATTGGCCTGACCAATCTTCGTACCCACGAGGTGTTCACCGACAAGATGAGGATGTTCTTCCTCAAATTGCCCTTGGTGAAGGAAAATCCGGAGGATTGCAAAACAGAATTAGACCAATGGCTGTATATAATAAAAAACCTTGAGAATATGGAATCTATTACTTTCACCCGAGCAAATGGGAACCAAATATTTGAGAAACTGAGCAATGTAGCAGAGTTTGCCAATCTGCCCGCAGCGGCGCAGCGGAAATATGAGCAGTCCCTAAAAGCCTATCGTGATAGCTTCGCGGTAGAAAAGACAGCTCACGACGAAGGGTTTGCCGAAGGGATGGAAAAAGGGATGGAGAAGGGAAGATCCTTAGAGAGACTCGGAATTATTCAGACAATGCGCTCAAAGTGTATGAGTGACTCTGAGATCGCTGAATTGACAGGTCTTTCATTAAATGAGATAATTGATATCACACGAGTCAACTGATCCCTACCAAACAACCGGAAGGCAACTGACAGTGATGCTTATGGAAAAGATTATTTATCCTATATCTACTTCCAGTTTCCCTATTATACGTCAAAAGGGATGGTTCTATGTAGATAAGACTGAGTATGTCTACCGGCTCGGCCTCCCTAACATAGAAGTCAGAAACGGTCTTCTGAATCTTTTGTCTATTCCTCCGTATTAAGGTTTTGGATTTCGAAGGTGAGGCCGCGGCTGCCTTTTTTCTCATCGAAGTTGGCTCCAATTAGGTAGATAGTACGGGAATCCTTTGCATAACGCCCTGCGTAGTCTCGCGTAAGGATCTGGTCCATCGCCTCCTGAACGCTTCTATTGTATTTGAATTCGAAAATGTATACGTAGCGAGCAGTGGTTACTTCAAGATCACTCCGCCCTTTATAACCATTATGTTCTGCCAAGGAATGGGTGCCGCAAAGAGTTGCCAAAAGGAAAGTCATAGCCCTGTAAACGGATTCCGAGTGGTCCTCTCCCGGGAGATCTTTGAATAAACCCTCAAGCCTCTGCATAAAATCATAGGGGCGTCCATCTTTCAAGTCATTTTGGAACAATGTGAAGTCAAAACGCGACAGACTGTCTGTAAGTCCCTCCGAGTAGGCGTTCAATAGATCGTGATAGAAGCCGGTCTCTACCTCATAATTGGGAAAACGGAGTTGGTAGACCTTATCCTGGCTATCATAGGATCCTATGGTCAGGTATCCGGTCTGAAACATCAGCGGTAGGGGATTGTGGTCGTTCATCCCAACTTGGAGCAACGCCTGACGCGTACATGTCTTACCATTTATATCCCGAGGGAAAATACCCATAGACTTGATGCGTTTCACCAAAAAACTTGGGGTCCCGCTTGTAAACCAATACGGATCCACCTCCTTTGTTTTCAATGCTCGTAATACACTATAAGGATTATAAAGACGGGACCCTTTTGGAGTAAACATATATCCGTCATAATAATCCCGAAGTAATCTGGTAGTGGCCTCTGGGTCTTTCCCAAGTTCATCTGCCAGTTCTTTGATCCCTTGGCTAAATGTTCTATTCAGCTCTTCCTCAGTCCAACCGCAGATGTCGGCATAGTTATTATCTAAGGAGATATCATCCAAATTATTCAGGTCACTGAAAATACTGACTTTGCCGAAACGGGCCACTCCGGTTATGAAACAAAATCCGATATATCCGTCCATGGTTTTGAGATTGCCATAGAAACTTTTCAAAAGTTTCTGATGCTTCTCAAAGGTCTCCTTATCCTCAAGGGCAAAAAGAGGTTTGTCATACTCATCAACCAAGATGGTCACCTTTTTACCCGTTTTGTCATAAGCGGCTTTAATAATGGCCTGAAAACGCAAGGGAATCTCCTCTCTTTCGCGCGAACCTACAGGAATATCATATTCCACTTCATAATCTGCAAGCATCTTATCCATCTTTACCAATAGACCAGACGCACTTTCATATAGCCCATTGTTGAAATCGAAATGCAGAACCGGAACAGGATCCCAGCTTACATCCGCTTCATCAAGAGCCAGCCCTCGAAATAAATCCCGTCTACCTTCAAAATATGCTTTTAGAGTGGAAACCATAAGACTTTTACCAAATCGCCTCGGCCTGCTAAGAAAATAGTAAGCCTCATTAGAAATTAGCTTACGGACAAAGTCGGTCTTGTCTACATAAGAATAACCTCCCTCTATTAATTTCGAGAAAGTCTGGATACCTACTGGATACTTCAATTGTGTCATGCGCGCATATTTTACCACGAAGATAGGGAAAATCTCTGTTCCGTGCAAGTAGTGACAGAATATCTTGTAGGCAGTCGAAAAGGGACGGATAAAGTTATTTGCATTTTGGAGGATATTTTAACATTTATTTAAAACGGTGATATTGAACTTTTTGCAGGTTGAT
>CAZKJP010000089.1:0-10921 GCA_964553075.1 uncultured Sangeribacter sp.
CGGCAAATCTCCATTTCTTCCAATTGTAATCAGCCTCAATAATATTTATATCCTCACCCCAGCTGATCTTCTCTCCCCAGAGGTCACGCTGAGCTCGGAGATATTGGAATACTAATTGGAAACTCTTATAGGTGAACAATAGAGCTGCATCTCCGCTCCAGTCATGGTTATAGAGGGTATAGGTATGACCCTTCATGCGTTCAGCGCGGTATCTGATGGTACCGGAGAACATCAGCCAATTTGGAATGATCTGGATCTGCTCTCCAAGCCAAAAACTAAGGTTCTGAAGCCCCTTGCTATTCTCGTATGATGTAACCAGCCTATTGTCATCCCAATAAAGGAAAGGGGTGATGGCATTGGGGCTGGTAAAGGCTCTGATACCGAAAGATCCGTTGACCCTTTGATTAAAGAGACTATGGCGATACTGGAAAGTCAGCATATAGGAAGAGGAGGTCTTGAGGTTGGCATTCCCTATGCGCCATTGGAAGCCATCAAGCTGCTGAGGAGCTATGTTAGTCTCTGTCAACGATGGGGTTGATTGCCAGGTTGTGAATGAGAGACGGAAATTATGGCTCTGATTTATAGCGTATGTAACGGTAGCTTGAGGACGAAGGTTCCATGAATGGTTCCCTTGACCGGTCTCGATGAATTTGAATGAGGTGTATTGCGCCCCAATCCCACCGGTCAAAGTAACACGGTTGATACGTTGGAAATACTCGGCAAAGAAATAGGTCTTATCCTGATGCTGATGGAATACCGCGCCATCAAGATTCTCATAAAGAGACCTGTTACGGTTAGCCGAATAGGAGGCTCCGGCGGTGAGCTTGGATTGATTCCATTGCTTGATGTAGTCTGCCTCGATAGCGTATGCCTGATTACGGTCTTTGACGTAAGTATGCACATCTGTAAGATACGACATTTCCTCCGGGTATCTCTCAAGATAGTCTGAGTAAGAGTGTCCGGCATAAAGGGAGGCGTTGAAATCTACAACGAGAAGCTGTTGGTTTGCGAAATGCTGTTCCCAGTAGGCTGAGAAATGTGGGGTAGAACCGATGCGGCCAGATTCATCATCGAGGAAAATATTCCTTCCTCCATTGTCGAGAGTCAGAAGCCCGGTGTACTTTGTCAGATCAGAGAAATTGCGGTTGGCTCCCAATGTAGCATAGAAAACAGTCGTATCCGGTTTGATATAATTATAGGAGATCCAGGCCCCTCCTTGGGTATTGTCTAATCGGCCGCCAAGGGGTGTTTCGCGCCTTGTCAGTTCTCTGCCATCCGGCCAAGTGAAGGTTTCCGTGTATTCACGGTATGCCTTCAGACCTTCCGTCAGTTTCAGGTAACCCCCAACTTCCCATTGGGAACGTCCGGTGTTGAACTTGGCATTGGCATTATAATACCCCCAACCGCAATTCAACGCCGGCTTGGCCTGCAACATCAAGGACCCGCCGACGGTGGGATTGCTGACAATAAAGTTGAGAACATAATTCGCTCCCCCGTAGCGGAGACCGGGATTATCCATCCATTCAACACGTTTGATCGTTTCCGGTAAAAGTGAACGGACTTGTTCAATGGTGGATTCGCGACCATTGATGCGGACTTGCACACCTTGGCCGGCGGCAGAGATAGTTCCAAGCGCGTCATTCACCGTCAGGGTGGGTATCATAAGATTGGTGAGAAGCTGCATTCCGTCCTTAGCATTGTCTACAGCACTCTTTGAAGGATGATATACATCCATATCCGCCTTGCGGATAACCCTCGGTGCTTCGATTTCGATCTCATTCAGTTCCTGAACGCTGATAGAATCCGGAGATTCAGACTGAGCCATAGCCGATATGGATATCAAGGCCATAAGACCAGTTGCTATCTTCCGCATTTCCCTATTATTAGTTAGTTTCATGTCTGTAATTAGTTTTTTCTGGTGCAAAATTACAACGCGGCTTTCCTCAACTCAATACCCAATTGGGTATTTCGGTCGATTTAGAGACTACCGACTGAAAAAATACCCATTTGGGTATGGCACGGATAGGCTGCCTCCTCTAATTTTGCAGACAAATAAACAGACCATTAATATAAAGGATGATTAATTGGAGAAATAGAGAATAGTTAATTAGGAAAAGCGTCATGACAAATGAAGAAAGAGGATTGATAGGGGATTGCAGAGTATTGATTTTAGCTTCCGGGGAATTCCGTAGATTCCTGAAGTGCGAACTTGATAAGATGGGATTTAAGGAAATTATTGTGATCGGAGACGACTCAAGCTTTATTAATACCGATAATATTCACGCCTATAAAGAAAGAATACTGATAGAAGATCTGGATAGAAAGAAGATGGGATTATCCTCATTGGAGGACTTGGAGATACCGGTGGTGATCCCGGTTGATCTTATAGAAGGGGCAGGAGTGATGGTCTTTTTTCCCGGAGACGATAAGGGGCTCTTATGCCAATCCGAATTTAGGATCAGGGCGGCGAAATATATGGCCGGATATTGTTCATTCTGGAAAATACCGGATTCTAATTGGCTATTCACGGTGATCACACGAATAGAGAATGGAGAAACATCCGAAAAAGCCCAGAAGACAGCAGCTTTAATCTGTGCAAAAATCGCCGCCAACATAGCCGTCTCCCGCCCCATCAAGCACTTCCCCCGCTTCTATCTCTCCCGCAATTTACAGGAGTTTGTTGTTGGCGGCGGCCATGATGGCTTCGGAAATGTTGCGGACTCCTAACTTCTCGAAGATTTGTTTGCGGTATTTTTTGATCGTGTCGTGTGAAAGGCACATCTTATCCGCTATCTCCGTCATGGTGAACCCTTGAATCGAAAGGGTGATCACGGATCTCTCGCTTTCGGTCAGCTTGGGAGTCCGACGGGGATCCCAACGGTGGGTCACGCGGTTATACTCAAAGTAATCCGGCGAACCGACCTTATGCATCTCAATATGGCCGGGAGTGGAATGATTAGAGGCGGAGACCACACACAGAGCGAGCCACACCTGTCCATCCGAAGTCAGAGCCAGCCCAGTCAGCTTATGGTTTACAAGGATCGGATGCCCCTCATTCAGAATATGAAAATCATATTGGATGTACCAGTCTTTCCTCTCTTCCAAGGGAATTCTTTGATGGAAAGCGAATCCGGCCCGGTTGATGTCGAGCAAAAGGGATTGCTCATCTTCAGGTACATATTCCAGATAGAACCTGTAACCCAAATCCCTCATTTGTTCCGGAGTTAGTCCGCAAAGGAACATCGGATTAGGTGAGACGTAGAGGAAATTCTGCTTGAAATAATCAATGATATAGACACTTTGATAGGTCGAACGCGAGAAAGCCTCAGCCGAACGGATACATTCCTCAGCCCGTCTATAATCCAATTCCTCCGGCATCTTCACCTCATTATCCGGAATAAAGAAATCATCAACCTTATTAGTTCCCATAATCGAAGCTATACTCATCAAAAGAATCATTCTATTTCTTCGGGGTCCGAGGATAGGCCTAAGAGCGTCGGCGGGACACCTTTGGTCTTGCTGTATTTGGCTCCCAAGGCTACTAACTTTCCGCAGGTGGTCGGAATGCTCTGACCCTTGTTTTCCAATTTTTTACTGCCCGCATCGTATGCCTTGGCAGCATCCTTAAGCTTATCTCCTATTTTCACATACTCTACCATGAAAGCCTGTACACGATCCAGCATCTCATTGGCCAACTTGAACACCTGCTGGTGGTTCGCTGCCTGAGTAATGTTGCGCCAAGTAAGGTCCACAATCTTCAACGCTGCATAGAGAGTCTGCTCATCAGCAATATAGACACCCATCTCCATCGCCTTGCGCCAGAGATCCGGTTTCTCACGCGTAGCCGCATAAAGCGCAGCCGTATACGGCACGAACATAATCACATAATCCACCGACTTGCGCGGAGCCGTGATATACTTCGAATAATCCTTCTTGGAAAGACTCTTGTAATGGTTTTCAAGACTCAGTACATGATCCTTTAGAGCCTTAGCCGCCTTCTCATCGTCCTCCGCCTCCATATAATCGAAGAAACTGGTAAGGGAGACTTTGGCATCTATGATCACATCCCTCTCCGAATCAAGATGAAGAATGACATCGGGGCGCATACGTTGGTTGGTTTCGCCTACAATTACCTTCCCTGATTCATCACACAATGTAGATTGCGTCTCAAACTGTACTCCCTCCGTAAGACCTTGTGAGGAAAGCAATTCAGCCAAGACAGTCTCTCCCCAATCCCCTTGGATGCGACCGCCGCCACGCAGAACATTGGCCAGATTATCGGCACTCTTGCTGGCCCGCTCGCTCTGCTCCATAACTATCTTCAGACTTTGGGTTAGCCGTCCCCCGAACTCATCATGCTTCGTAGTATTATCCGCTACCGCTTTCTTCATATCCGCGATCGTGGTCTCCAGAGGTTCTAAGACCCGGCGTACGCTCTCGCGGCTGGTTACGGCAAACTCCTCCTGACGCTGTTTCAGCAGCTCATTTGTCGAGACCTTTACCTGAGCCTCGAACTTGGCAATCGTCTGGTCGAACTTATCCTGAAGAGCCTTCAGAGCACTCTCTGAATTCTCCTTCTGCTGACGTAACACCTCCTCCGAACTTTCTTTCTGCCGGCTAAGAGCCTCAGTTGCGGCATCGCGCTCTCGGGCCAGGGACCGCTCATAGTTCTCCTTCGCCTGAAGGAGCATCCGGTTTTGCTCCTCACGCGCTTCCGATTGGAGGCGCAAGCGTTCCTGTGCGCTCCGCTCTTCAAGATCCCTTACAGATTTTCTTGTCTCTTCGAGTTGGGTAGTAACCTTCGCCAACTCCAAGTCCACGCTTCCTTTCTTTTGTCGGGAGATGAGTATACCTATGATAAGCCCTAAGGCCAGACCTATAATTATTCCGATTATTATTTCCATTTCTATCCTAATTTCCAATACAAATGTAAAGATCCTCCTATTCTTTTGTAAAGATACTCATATTCTATCGAAGGTGCAAGAAAATGCAGAATTGTTGTGATAGATTTTGCCATAGCGTGCCAAAATATTATATTTGCAGAAAGGGAGGAATGAAAGGGAGGTAAGGGTGGATAATAGGGAGGGGGAAAGCCTTAAATCAGAAAAACCTATGTCATTGACAACTCACAAAGGAGGGGGAGGTAAGAAATTATTAGGACATCTTGGAGCATTGGTGACCGTCATTGCCTGGGGTTCATCCTTTGTCTTCACCAAAGTGCTGATGGAGGATGGTCATTTCAGTCCCGTGGAGACCTACGTATACCGCTTCGTGTTGGCGTATCTCTGTCTTCTGCCGTTTACCTTGAAACGCATATTTGCCCGCAACTGGCGCGATGAGATGCAACTGGCCCTGTGCGGTATCTGCTCCGGTACCCTGTATTTCGTCTTAGAGAACTATGCCCTGAAGCTGACATCTACCGCCAACGTAGCCCTGCTTTCGAGTATGTCTCCTCTCTTCACGGCCCTTCTCTTTGCCATAGTCTTCCATACCTCCCTTAAAAAAGGTGTGATATGGGGTTCGATAGTTGCTATTGTCGGCGTGGCGATGGTGATACTGGCGGCTCCCTTGGCCTTGGGAGAAGGTCTGAAGATCAATCCTGCCGGCGACCTCTTGGCTCTTTCTTCAGCGGTAGCGTGGGCAATTTATGGAGTAGGTATCAAACGTCTGACGCCTCTCTATTCCACCACCTTCATTACCCGTAAGATGTTCTTTTACGGTGTCTTGACGGCATTGCCGTTGATGTTGATAGGACATGAGCCGACTCACTTGGGTCTTCTCTTCAATCTCTCGCAACCGCAGTTCCTGATCAATATGTTGTTTTTGGTATTGATATGTTCAGTAATGGGATATGTGATATGGAACGAGGCCATAAAGATTCTGGGACCCGTATCGGCCAACAATTACATTTATATCCAGCCCATCGTAACGATGATATTAGGAGCCATCTGGCTTCATGAGACCATATATGTATTAAGTATCATAGGATGCATACTGATCATCGGAGGTCTGATAGCGGCTGACAAAATCAAGTGATTCAATTATGCTTGAACTGAAATATGATACTGTGCTGTTGCCGGCTATTGATGAATCCCTGGGGAGTGATTTCTGGCAATTCGGTCCTGTCGGCAAAGGTCTTGTAGGGCTGGTACATGGTCCTGTGAAATTTTCCGAATCAGTCTCTATCTTCATGGCCAAGGGAAGGTGCAAGATCACTCTTTCCTTACGGCAATATGAGATTTCGGGGGGTGCTACAATTTTCATCAGGCGCGGAGATATACTTCAGGTCGAGGAAGTCAGCGACGATCTGGAGGCCTCCTGTATGCTCTTCTCTCCACAATGTGTAGAGAAACTATTCGAGATCATCACCGAACGCAAGATAGGGAATGCCGTAAGATGTCCGGTTCAGCTGATCCCGGCGGACAAAGTGGATGATTTCCGGGAATTCTATGAAAGGATGAAGCGAATATCCGCGGATACTACCAACCCCGATCGCATAGCGACAATTCTTTTCTTCGCCTCCTCATTCTTCTTTCAGGTAGGATACGCACTCATACCGGCCAATGCCGACGAAGAGATAAACGTGTCGAGCCGTACCGTCGAAGTCTTCCTTCGTCTGGCCCAGAAGCATTTCCGTACAGAACGCTTCTTGGAATTCTATGCCTCCAAGATGAAGATCACACCCAAGCATCTTTCCCGGACGATCAAGCAGCAGACCGGACTTACAGCAGCCGAATGGATAGACCGCTTCGTAATCTTGGAAGCCAAGGTGCTGCTAAGAGCCTCGAATCTCAATATTCAGGAGATCTCGGATTACCTGAACTTCCCCTCGCAGTCCTTCTTCTCGAAATATTTTAAGAAATCGGTAGGGGAGTCGCCCTCCGATTTCCGCGCCAACAATTAGAGCCCGACTCATAAAATTTAAGCGAAACAGGGGTATAAATATAACCGGTTGGAATGTTGGTTTAAAAAAAGTAGGGCTATCATAATAAAACATAATAGGTGGCGTTTTAAAAAAGATATGGTAAACTACGGTTAGTCCTTAGTAAGCCCGGATAAGGTTATGGACAGCCGGTAACGATTAACTCTTACAGTCTAATAGATTCTAATAGATTCCGTCTGAAACTTTTATGGAGAATCAGCAATACCCGATGCAAGGTATTCAGCGTACCAAAATGATGCCAAACGCTGATCAGCTCTCCTTGAAGGAGATACTGATTGCAGGCCTTCACAAATGGAAATGGATCGTGGCCTCGGTCGTGGTCTGTTTAGGATTGGGCGTTTTGTATATCGCCCGCACTCCAAAGACCTATACCGCCCAGGCGGCCGTTGAGATCAAGAATGATGAAAATTCACCTACAATGAGCTCGGCTTTGACAGCCTTCTCAGATCTCGGTCTGGGAGCAGCCAATGCTAATCTCTATAACGAGATGGCCTATTTCCAGAGTCCCGACCTGATGGAGTCGGTGGTCGAGGCTTTGGGATTGGATGTCCAGTACTATATGAGGGAGGGACTCAGGTCGGTCTCGCCCTATGGCGACGAGGTGCCGATCAAGGCCACTATCTCAAACTTGCGCCAGGATATCCAGAGCTGTTCATTCTGCGTGAAAGTGGAGAATGGCAAATACTCACTTTCAAAATTTAAGATAAAGAAGGAAAAATTGTCGTTCGAGTCCCCGGAGGTGAATTTCGGAACCAAACTGAAAACTCCGATAGGAATAGTTTCAATCGCTCCCGGAGCATCATACGATCCCGATAAGGATTATAAGGTCTATGTAAGCAAGAATACAATTCAGGCGGCTGCTACCGTTTGGGCCGATCGCCTGAAAGTAGCTGAGCAGAATAAGGATGCTACCGTAATCGACCTTTCGATCGCTGACCAGTCTCCGGCGCGCGCTAAAGATATCCTCAACGCTCTAATTAAGGCATATAATGAGAACTGGATCTTGGATAAGAACCAGATAGCTGTCTCTACCAGCAATTTCATCAACGACCGATTAGGTGTAATCGAGGATGAGTTAGGAAATGTAGATGACGATATCTTCAATTACAAGAGCCAGCACATGGTGCCTGATGTAGCTGCGACGGCGGCTATGTACCTGACCGAGAATCAGGAGATGAATAAGAAGTTGCTCGAAATCAATAATCAGCTTCAGATGGCCAAGTTCCTGAAGGAGCATCTTATGAATGATATGAGCAATTCCCGTACCCTCCCTGTAAATTTAGGTATCGAGAGCCAGAGCATCGAGAAGATGCTGAGCTCGTATAACGATATCGTGCTTCAGCGCAATTCCATCATTCAGAACTCCGGTGAGCAGAACCCGCTGGTTCAGGATTTGGATGCGCGCCTTAAAAGCATACGGTCTTCCTTGGCTTCCTCCTTGGACAATGAAATTCGCGCTCTCTCGACGGACATGCGCAACGTAAGGCTCCAGCAGGGTAACGTTACTAACCAGTTGCAGGCCAACCCGACGCAAGCTAAGTATCTTCTTACAGTAGAACGTCAGCAGAAAGTTAAGGAATCCCTTTACCTCTATCTGCTTCAGAAGAGGGAGGAGAATGAGCTGAACCAGGCTTTCACTGCGTACAATACCCGCGTGATCCAACGCCCGGCAGTTGATACTGACGCCACCTCTCCGCGCAGCGGCATGATTCTCGGGGTGGCCTTCCTCTTCGGTCTGCTTCTGCCTTTCGGTATCGTCTACATTCAGGAGACAAATAACACAAGGGTTCGCGGCCGCGAGGATCTTCAGAACCTCAGCATCCCATATTTAGGAGAGATCCCGACTTTCGGAAAGAAGATGGAGAACAAGGATACTCCGATAGTGGTGAAATCCGGTGAGCGCAATGTGATCAACGAGGCCTTCCGTATAGTCCGCACCAACCTCGGATTCCTTAACTCACAGAAACATTCCGTTATCATGGTATCGAGTTTTAATCCCGGATCGGGAAAGACTTTCATCACCATGAACCTTGCGCTGAGTATGGCTCTGAAAGGATCCAAGGTTTTGGTTATCGACGGAGATATGCGCCGTGGCTCTTCTTCGGCTTTCATTGGTAATCCCCGCCGAGGGCTTTCTACCTACCTCAGCGGTAAGGAACAGGATGTGGAATCCTTGATCGTTCAGTCCCCTGAGAGTGATAACCTGAGTGTCTTACCTGCCGGCAGTATGCCCCCTAACCCCACAGAATTGTTGGAGAACGGCCGCTTTGCTACTGCGATTGATAAGCTGAAAAATGAATATGATTATATATTCGTGGATTGTCCGCCGATCGGCGTGATTGCGGATCCTCGTATCATAGAGTCAGTTTCAGACTGCTGTCTCTTCGTAGTCAGGGTAGGATTGTTTGAACGCTCTATGGTTGCCGACCTCGAAAAACTCTATCAGGAAAAGACCTATAAGAATATGTCGATAATCCTGAACGGCAGCGAGAAATCGGGTGGCAAGTACGGATATGGTTACGGATACGGTTATGGCTACGGTAACAAGTCATATTACGGTTCAGCAGAATAAAATCAAAGCCCAATCATAATTACTAACAACCCGAAGGTTATAAACTAAAAAAAGAGTCTCTTCCAAGTCCGGAAGAGGCTCTTGATTGTTAATACAGATATGAAACAGTTTTTAAGGGATTGGACTTTAGTCTTGGCGATTATAGCCGGTATTGCCGGTTACTTTATCTATGTAAGCATACCATGGCTGGACGGGACTCATAAGTTAGCAGGGCAGGTGATAAGCGTGACTCAGCCGGCCCTTATCTTCGCTATGTTGTTTCTGTCATTTTGTCGTGTCGATCCCCGTAGTCTCAAACCTTGCCGTTGGCAAGCCTGGCTTCTGCTTATTCAAGGAGGTTTGTTTGTCCTTATCGGATTCATCTTGACCATGCTTCCGAAAGGGAACCTGCATGTATTGTTGGAGGGGGCGGCTCTTTGCTTGATTTGTCCTACGGCCACTGCGGCCGCGGTCGTTACCCGTAAGTTAGGTGGCGACATGGCCCACATTACTTCCTATACAATATTGATCAATCTATTGGTGGCATTGGTGGTACCCGCCATGGTTCCATTAATTCATCCGGTAGCATCTATGGATTTCGTAACAGCCTTCCTGTTGATATTAGGCAAGGTCTTCCCATTGCTTCTGTTACCTTTGATATGTGCTTTTATTGTGCGTAAGTTCTTGCCGGGGTTGAAGGAGAGGTTGGTGAAGAACGCGGACATGCCTTTCTATATGTGGGCCGTAGCATTAACGTTGGCTTTGGTAGCTACAACTCGAAGCGTAGTTCATTCCACCGTCTCAGTCTCAGTCCAGCTGATGCTGGTAGGTGTATCTTTAGCCTGTTGCATATTCCAATTCTGGGCAGGAAAGAAAATCGGTCTTAAGTATGACGATCAGATCACAGCCGGCCAAGCTTTAGGCCAGAAGAATACCGTCTTCGTAATCTGGTTAGGCTATACCTTCTTCACCCCCGTAACAGCCGTAGTAGGCGGCTTCTACAGCATCTGGCATAACCTCTACAACACCTACCAACTCCGCCACCACCACGGATAAGAAACATATCTTACTGAAAGTAGAATCCCCTTGCCAATTCAAGATGATGCGATGAATTGGCAAGGGGATTTTAGTATTTATAGTGAGAGTGTGATCAGTCGGTGAGTTTGCGGTAGCGGATGCGGTGGGGGGTGGCGTCCGCGCCGTCGCGCTTCTTGCGGAATTCCTCGTAATCGGAATAACTGCCCTCGTAGAAGGTTACCTTGCTGTCCCCCTCAAATGCCAAGATATGAGTGGCGATACGGTCCAGGAACCATCGGTCGTGGCTAATCACAACAGCACAACCAGCAAAATTCTCCAGACCCTCCTCAAGAGCTAGACCTGACCTTCCTTCTTGTACTCAATCGCAGGCGCAGATACGGAATTGGCAA
>CAZKJP010000090.1:0-10620 GCA_964553075.1 uncultured Sangeribacter sp.
AACAAGATGTTAAAGCCATGCTCGAACTATACGCTGATTTGATCGACCAAGAAAAGAATTCATCCGACCAAGAAACAATTCAGAATGACCAGAAAACCGAAGATGAACCCCAAAATGAACCCCAAAATGAACTCCAAAATGGTGGTATAGAGGTTCGTGAACCCCAAAATGGCCCTCAAAAATTGTTAGAGGCAGTCAGACTGAACCCCAAAATTACAAAAGCCTCCCTTTCGCAGATGTTAGGGGTTTCTTCCTCAACTCTCAAACGATGGCTCAAAGCAAACAGCATTGTCTGGATAGGTCCTTCTAAAAACGGTAAATGGGAAATAAAACAATGATTAATAAGCAAGCACTTAAATATTAAATAATATGACATTCCCACTCTCCGGTACAAAACTCCACCATGTTGGTGGAGTTTTGGGGAATGAAATAATCGGTGATAAATCGCGCCAAATTGGCGCGATTTGGCCTATAAATAGGTGGCTTTTGGCGCGATTTAGACTCCGGTCCGGTTAGCCGCGGATGATGGTGAAGACCATGTAGGCAATGTAGAGGAGGGTCAGAAAGATGCCGGGAACCCGGCCGATGTTGTGCTTACGCGAGAAAAATGGGATGAGGCATAATAATACCGAAGCGCCGGCCAAGGTTACGAAATCCACAAACCCTATCGTGTCAGCTCCGAGCGGAGTAATGGCAGCACTAAGTCCCAATGCCAATAGCGCATTTATTATGCAAGCTCCTACGATATTTCCAAAAGCTATTCCGCTCGCTCCTTTCAAGGTTGCGGTCAACGATGTCACCAGATCCGGAAGTGAGTTGCCGATAGCTACAACTGTCAGGGCTACCATGCCCTGACTCATACCAGCTTTTAAAGCCAATCCGCTTGCCCCGTCCACAACCCAGTTTCCTCCAATGACCAATGCACCCAATCCGGCTATGATCAAAATCCACGACATCCAGCGACTATCCTTCCAGCTTTTCTTATTCTTTGAAGAGGTCGTGTCAGAGGCGGTAGTAGATTGCTGATCCGAAGCTGGTTGACGAGTGACTTCGTTTTTGGATGAAATAACCATCAGCCACATATAGAAAACGAATACTACCAATAACATTATGCCGGATGAGCGGTCCAGGATATTATGTCGGGTACCATCGAATATTACAGTATCACCTACTACCCACAAAGCAATGGATGAGATAGCTAAAATAGGCAGGTCCTGACGACGCATGAGGTCGCCGACTTGCCATGGACGTATGATGCCCATCAGACCTACCACCAACAGTAGGTCGAAGATGTTGGCACCGACCACCTCCCCGACCGCGATCGCCGTCTTATGGGCAAGCGCAGATTCCACGCATACTACAATATCGGGCATCGAGCTGCCGAGGGCGACTACCGTGAGCCCTATCATAAGGTTTGAGACCCGGAAGCGCCGCGCGACCGCAACAGCCCCATCGGTCATATAATTGGCACCACCAACGAGCAGCGCCAGCCCAAGGATAAGGAATATCAAATCGTGAAGCATAGGAGGGAAAAAAAGTATGAGGTATGAGGTACAAGTTATGAGGGATGACTTTTCTCGGGACCTTAGGCCAGGGAGGTGTAGAGGTTGCGCAGACCGTTGTCCAGCAGGTCAAGAACCAGTTCGAAGCCCTCGCTCCCTTCGTAATAGGGATCAGGTATAAAGTCATACCGGGTAGGAAGATCTACGAAATCAATCATCCGTACAATCTTTGATTCTGCTTCCCGAGAGGGTGCGATACGCCGGAGATCAGATGCGTTGGCATCATCCATAGCCACTATCAGATCGAAATCCTCGAAATCTGAGGGAGAGATCTTGCGTGCACGGTGAGTGAGATTATGACCACGCCGTGCGGCATGGACACGCATACGCTGGTCTGGGAGAGACCCGATATGATACCCTCCGGTGCCGGCTGAATCGATTGTCCATCCCTCTACACCTTCCTCGGCTAAGAGATCCTGCATCAGTCCATCAGCGGCCGGAGAACGACAGATATTTCCGAGGCATACAAAGAGAATACGGGGTTTATGGCCGGACTCTTTCGCGCGATTTACGGCCTTAGCCGTCGCTTCCGGCAGTTCAAGATATGATATTGGTTTGGTCATTGTCAAATGTTTTTGATATAGGTTCAGTAATAATAACTAAGGCTATCCGCCGCGGCAGCCCGCAGACGGATAGCCTCTTCAATTATGAAACGAAAAATCTATTATCAGCGTTCAGAAAGGAGTTACTTTGTAACCCTTTCGAGCCATCCCACCATAGCGTACATTACGCCCATTGATATGAGACAGACACCCATGAAGACTGTCCAGGCGATCCAGATTGGGCAGGCGTTGTAGATCAGCGGGCCGATCCAGAGCAGGAGATTGCCGACAGCGGTAGCGCCCAGCCAGAGACCCTGGCAAAGACCTTGCATGTGCTTGGGAGCAACTTTGGATACGAACGACAGTCCTAACGGTGAGATGAATAGTTCGGCTACGGTAAGGAAGAAGTAGAGCACGAAGAGTACCCAGGGGCCGGTCTTCATTGCCTCGGCCTCAGCCGGAGTGAGGGATTTGAATACATCTGCCGAGGGATAACCCTTGATAGCAGAGAAGATCATCAAGAAGAGGTATGCGATTCCGGCGAGACCCATGCCGATTGCGATTTTACGCGGTGTGGAGATCTCTTTACCGCGACGGCTCAGGTTGCCGAAGAGCATCATCACAAACGGTGTAAGCACTATCACATAGAAGGGGTTCAAAGCCTGCCAGATTTCCGGAGCTACTGAGTCTGTCTTTACGAAGTCGCGGGCAAAGAGCGAGAGCGAGGTGCCGTTCTGATGGAACGAGAACCAGAAGAAGATCGCGATGCCGAGTACGGCGAAGAGAGCGTACATTCTCTGTTTGATCTCGGCCGCCATCTGGCGCTTCTCTTCGGCGGAGTAAGTGATCTCTTCTCCCTTCTCCTTGCGTCCGGGAGTTGGAAGGGCTTTCTTGGTAGCGATGAAGATGAAGAGCGATATCAGCATTGCTACTACCGAAGCGATAAAGCTGTAATGTATACCGGTATTGAATACGTTGAGGTAACGGGTACAGAATTCGCTTACAGCTTCGCGGGTATGGGCGATGGTGCCTCCTCCAACCTCAGAGATTAGGGCGTAGAGGTTGTTGAGGTTCTGGGTATCCATGCTATCAGTTACCGAGAGGTACTGATGAGCCAAAGCTGGCAGCGAGGCGTTGTATTCCAAGCCGTTGGCGCCGAGCCACCAGCTACGCAGGATAGGAGCTACGAAGGGTGCGAGCACACCGCCGATATTGATGAATACATAGAAAATCTGGAATCCTGCATCGCGCTGGGAGGCATACCGAGGATTGTCATAAAGCTGGCCTACGATAGCCTGGAGGTTACCTTTGAAAAGGCCGTTACCAAAGGCGATCAGGAACAGCGCGACACAAGTCAAGGTCAATAGCCAGGCCTGATTCTCTGCTGTGGCGAAGATTGGAATCGCAAGGATGATGTAACCTAAGGTCATTACGATAAGACCCGAGATGATGGTACCCTTGTAATTCTGGGTACGGTCGGCGATCACACCGCCGACGAGACTGAGGATGTAGATTCCGGCGTAGAAGCAGGAATAGACGATGGCGCTGGTCTCCTCCTTAAGTCCGAATTTGGAGCAAAGGAATAGCACGAGCACCGCGTTCATGATGTAGTAGCCGAAACGCTCGCCCATATTTGAGAGGGCGGCCGGTATCAGCCCCTTGGGATGGTTTTGAAACATACGGTATTAGTTAAGAGTTTAAAATTCAATAATTTAATAATTAGTTAATCGGGCGATGAAAGATATTTTACCTCTGATCGCTTACATTCGGTTTCAAATATAGTCAAAAAAACTGGTTTGCAGAGTAAAATCCTGAAATTTTATGAGACTGAGACACGGTCTGAATAACCGTCGAGATATTCCGGAGTAGAGTTCTTTTACCTCGTAGAAAATTCGTAATTTTGCAGTGTATGGTACCGGATAATGTAAATAATCCTTCTTGTAAGAGCGAGAAACGCCTGTGGAACCGCGAATACCTAAAGGTGATGTTATGCAACTTCCTCCTGTTTTTTGCCTTTTACCTGCTCACTCCATTGTTGCCGTTATATCTTGATGAGCAATTCCATGCTGATAAGGATGTCATCGGGATTGTGTTGTCGGGCTATGTCGTGGCCACGCTATTGATACGCCCGTTTAGCGGTTTTATCGTAGATTCTTTTGACCGCAAACGGGTCTTGACTATCTGTTTCCTATTCTTTTTCATCTGTTTTACAGGTTATGTCGGAGCCGGAACCTTACTGATGTTCGCCATTGTGCGGACACTTCATGGGATACCATTCGGGGCTACTACGGTAGCCAATAGTACGGCGGCAATAGATGTGCTTCCCTCGGAGCGTCGCAATGAGGGGATCGGGTATTATGGGTTGAGTAACAATGTAGCGATGGCAGTTGCCCCCAGTATAGGGATATATATCTATCATGCTACATCGAACTTCTCCTTGCTCTTCTGGCTATCATTGATATTGGCGTTTCTTGGCTTCCTTTGCTCGACTACTGTAAAATTCCCTCAGCGCGCTAAGGTAGAAGGGAAACCGAAACTAAGTCTTGACCACTTCTTTTTGGGGAGGGCATGGCTGTTAGCTGTTAATATATGCTTTTTCGGTCTCTGCTGGGGTGTGATGAGTAACTATGTAGCAATCTATGGCCAGGAGGAATTGGGGATCACAGATGGTACGGGTATTTTCTTCATGCTCCTGTCAGGAGGATTATTCATATCCAGGCTTTTCGGAGCCAAGAGCCTGAGGCAGGGTCGGATGACCCATAATGCGACTGTTGGTGTGATGGTATCTCTGGTAGGATATGGTCTGTTCGCCTTTGTGTCCCAACCATGGGCATATTACCTTTCGGGTCTCCTTATAGGATTGGGAAATGGCCAGATGTATCCGGCTTTCCTTAATATGTTCATAAAAGTGGCGCGCCATGACCAGCGAGGTACGGCCAATTCGTCTATCTTGATCTCCTGGGACCTGGGGATGGGACTCGGGATACTTATCGGTGGAGTGGTAGCCGAGCAGATAGGATTCAAGGCTGCTTTCTATATGGTAGCGGCTATGCAGGCTGCCGGCGCGATATTGTTCGTAACCGCTACAGCTGACTTTTTCCGACGTCGGCGCCTCTCCGAAAACTGATTCTTACCCTTTTTAGGGTATTGGGGAAAGTGGAGGAAATAGCTAATTTTGCGCTATGATTGATCAACATAGTTCATACAAGCCATCGGACACGATGCGGGATTTGCTTAGGGACAATAATCTGTTGCTCCTTACTTTAAGCCGCTTTGGAATCGGGTTCGGATTCGGAGATGCCTCGGTAAGGAATGTCTGCCAGATCTATAACGTCGATACCCATACCTTCTTAGGGGTATCCAACCTTTTGTCTGACCGTGAGCACGAGCAGTACCGAATAGATTTGCCGACGTTGATGGAATACCTGCGCAAGACTCATCGGTATTACCTCGAGATAGGACTTCCAAAACTGCGCCATAAGATCATCGAGGCGATCTCCTCGGCAGGAGGGAAGGATGTTTCGCTGATGCTGATTAAGTTCTTTGATGATTATGTAGAGGAATTGAAGAATCATCTTGAAGAGGAGAATGGCCGTCTCTTCCCATTTATCGTCCGGTTATTAGAGGGTAAAGCTGAAGGAGATTTTTCACTTGACAATTTTCAATGCGAACATACTCCGGTAACAGATAAGCTTCAGGAACTAAAGGATATATTCATATATCATTATTCTAATCCGGAATCGATGCAGATGGCCGGTGTATTGTTTGATATTGTCAATCTTGAGAAGGATCTGGTCAGTCATTTTCAAGTCGAGAACCATCTGCTTCTACCGGCTGCCAAGAAATTGGAGGAAGAGGTAAAAGAGAGAATGGGTGAGAGGGGAGACGAAAAGAAAGAGGAGGAATCTCCGTTGTCGGCGTTAGGGGAGCGAGAGAAGGAGATCGTAAGGCTCATCGCGCGCGGTTTGTCGACCAAGGAGATTGCCAATGAACTATACCTTTCAGTTCATACGGTAGCGACCCATCGTAAGAACATCATCTCGAAGTTGGGGATCCACTCCGCCTCCGGCCTCACAATCTTTGCGATCCTTCACGGTCTGATCGATATCCGTGAAGTGAATATTTAGCCCCCAGTGCCTTTCAAATTTTATGAGACGGGGTCTTAGACCCCTTTTACCCTGTAATATATTAGATCTCAAAAGATTTTGAAACTGACCTTATCCATACTCAGACTATAAGTGGAATAATCATACCGGCGAAGATCAGTAGTATGCTTCCTACGGCGTACGTTACGGTATAACTCATAGCCGGCAGAGTGCTGTCCAGATTATCCTGGATTGCTCCGAGAGCGGCCACCGCATTACGGCTGCCGGCAACACATCCTAAAGCTATGGCCGGATGGAAACGGAATATCTTATAGGCTACCAGGGTAGCCAAAATCAGGGGTACCGATGTGCATACAATACCAATCAGGAAGAACTCTAACCCTACTGCTTTCAGCCCGGGAAGAAATGTCGGTCCGGCTCCTAATCCCACGGCCGCAATAAAGAGGTTAAGACCTACATTATTCATAAACCAGACGACCGGACGCGGAATGCGTCCGAAAGTCGGACGCTTGTTTCGTAACCATCCGAGCAACAGTCCGGATAAGATAGCTCCACCGCTGGTACTCAGAGACACAGGTATTCCGTCATAGTAAAACGTAAGTGCCCCAATAAAGCAACCTATCGCTATTCCAAGTCCTATGAATACTATATCCGTAACTTCTGTAGGACGGTCGGAGAAGCCGATTTCAGCTACCGCTTCGGCTACATCCTGAGGCAGTCCGACCAATGTCAGGACATCCCCTTTCTCCAGTCTTGTCTGCCCCTTCATGGGTATGCTTATATCATCCCGCATTATCTTGCGCACCATAACTCCCCGCATGTAATCCTGCTTGCGCAATTCCGAAAGCTTCATTCCGGCAGCCCCCGATTTGGAGACAGTTACCGGAAGGTTCTCAGCCGTAAAGTTAAGCAACTCATGGTCTGTAACCTCGGAACCGATCCATCCGGCATCTTCTACAATGGTTTCCCTGCGCCCGCTCAAGACTATTATATCACCTTTCCTGACTTTTAGTTCGGGTTGTGGATCCTCTATCTCTCCCCGCAGTCGTAGACGTTCTATGAAATGTCGCAATCCCAATTTCTCAATATGACGTTCTATCTCTTCGATCGAACGCGGACGGTTGAAATAATCAGATTCCGCCCTATAGGCACGGAATGAGATAGGTCGGTTAGCTACGAAGGTACCGGGATCCGGTACGATATCTCCCGTATCCATCTCAGCTTCAAGTTCCTCTGTCTGGAGCTTGACTTTACGTAGCCCTCCCATCAGGCGTGGGCCGAGGTTTGCTATCACCCATGCGGCCCCGATTGTGCCGAATACATAGCAAACAGCGTAACAGGCCGGTATGATCCCTAAGAGCTGGTTGACTTTTTCTTCCGGCAAGCCCAGGGATCTTATCGTACTGGAACCTACTCCTATTACGGCCGAAAATGCCTGAGATCCTGAGAAAAGTCCTACGGCCTGCCCTTTGTCATATCCCATAATGAGGCTTACTATGGCAACCGTAGCTATACATAGTACCACCTCAACGCAAGCGAATCCAATCTGCTTGAGCCCGTCTCCTTTGAGGGACCGGAAGAACTGGGGGCCGACTGAATATCCTATGGCAAAAAGGAACATCATGAACGCTACCGATTTCAAGGTATCCGAAACCGGTATTCCCATCTGTCCGATAATTACTCCGACAATCAAGGTCGCAGTTACGGAACCTAATGAAAAAGACTTGATTTTAAGTCCGCCCAGCCAGAATCCAATGCCGATGGTAAGGAAAATCGGAATCACCGGATTATCGCGGAATATTTGAGCTATGTAGTCGTAAAGCATAGTTTGGTTTTTGAGAAGCCCACCATCTTATTAGAAGATTCCCCTCAAATTAGAAGCTCCCCTCAAAATTTTAAGAGATTCAAGTACTTTTCGGAGGACTGGAGGGCTTCAGGAAGGTGCAAAATTACATAAATTTTTTAATGTGCCTTTGAAACATCCACGAAATATTTCTGGTAAGGCCCCGTTGTCCCTTAGGCCCCAGTACCTCTTAAATTTTATGAGACGGGGTGTTTGTGTAACTGGAGAGATGTCATCATATGTTGAATCTGGAATTGAGGGATGAGGAATGGGGATTGGATTATATCGACCATGACCGGGAGATAGTTCGGGCGATCGTTGTGGATGCGGATGGCTTCTTCTATTTCGTAAGGGCCTCGCGGGATGATGAGTTCGGGAAGGTCTCAATCATTGAGACCTCAGGAGGGGGTGTGGAACCGGGTGAGAGTTTCCATCGTGCGATCCTGAGGGAATTAAAGGAGGAATTGGGTGCTGACGCGGAGATAATATGTGAGATAGGTACCGTAAGCGATTATTACAACCTCATCCACCGTCATAACATCAACCATTATTACCTTTGCAAGGCTCACTCTTTCGGAGAACGGCATCTGATGGAAGACGAGGAGAAGGTATTTCATCTAAAAACTCTGAAACTGACCTACGAACAGGCCTTAGAGGAGTATCACAAGAACACCGAAACTCCCCTCGGCCGTCTGATCTCCCAGCGCGAGCTCCCGATCCTGCACCGCGCCCAAGAAATTCTCAAAAACATCAAAATACTTTAGAACGAAAATGAGAGAGGTAAACCCTAAGGAGACTACGAGGTGTTATGCCTTCGATATGTGGATGAAGGCTCCGATGCCGATGGTCACATTCTTCAAGACACTCGATGTTACCCGGCTGTTGAAATTCAGCCGTAAGCGGGGGCTTAAATTCAATATGCTTATGGGATGGTGTATCGGTCGGGCTGCCTCGCAAGTGAAGGAGTTTTACATGCTTCCTGTAGATGGGAAGCTTATAGAGTATGATTCTTTGGCGGTCAATACGATTGTTCTTAACCGAGAGGGGGAGGTGAGTTCATGTGATGTGCCGTTCTCCAATGACCTGGAGACTTTTAACGCGGACTATCTCCGGTTGACACGTCAGGTAGCGGAAAGTTGTGAGAACCATGACCTGGTCGAGAGCATGGTAATCGGCACCTCTGCGCTCGCGCAGTACGATATTGATGGAGCGGTAGGGATGTATAGTGGAATCTTCAACAATCCCTTTATGATTTGGGGCAAGTATAAAAGAGGGCTGTTCAAAACCACCCTCACCGTCTCCTTCCAGTTTCACCACACCCAGATGGACGGCGCCCACGCCGCCCGCTTCTTAGACCTCCTCCAAAAGGAAATCTCCCGGATACAAATTAGGGTAATAAGTTCCTCTTAAAAATAGTGAGCATATAAAACTTGGAGATCGCGCCGGGGATCCGGTTGCCTATTGTTTTCATCCATCAATAAAGATAAGTAGTTTGCGTGGAAGCTACAAATAAATCTCTTAACAGTCCCTATGCAGCATGGTGTGGCGCATCTCTTAAAATTGTAGATAAAGTTATAATTTAATGAGTGTATTTAGAATGCCGGAATATGAATAAACTCCTTGCCGTTCCAACCGATAAAGGAATTATCATCACAAACTGCAATTTTATAGAGTGGCGTCGGCACATTGAATAATCTGTCGACTATTTTACCGTCCCAGTCAATTTTGACAATTGTCGGGGCAAAGTTCTCTGCATCTTCGTATTTGAAGTTCCAATGAAGTGCATAGATGTATTCCGAGGTTGATGCAATATCCACAATATGTAGAGGATTCAAGTCTTCAAAATCGGCTTCGTTAAGAGTAGCGGGATTGAACGTGTCTTCGCCAATTCGAACTTGCTTAATCAGTTTCCCATCCAGCCCAAAAATTTCCACTATTGGATGAAGCTTGTATGCAAATGCCAATCTTTCATGTGCCTTTGAATAGGCGAGTTCTCCAGCGTTTGGCATCCAAGCATTAAGTTCAGGCGAAATATGTATCTTCCTTAAAGAGTCAACCCGTGCTGATGTGATATCAGATTTCAGCACATACTGCGAGCCTCCATTTGGCTCACGCCCAATAAAAACGAATTCGTCCGGGCTTATCATATATACATCCTGAACGTACTGTGAAAGAGTAATCGGTACTGTGCTGTTTCCGTCCATCAAATGTTGCCGAGTCCTTACAAATGCAGTATCATTTTCGACAGAAAAAATTTCACAATCGTCCTGACCGATGACCTGAATTGCGCCATTGTCATCGATAAAAGGATATGGCATATAGGAAGAGTAGTAGCCGTCTTCCCTTTTACCCAAATCAGGGCTTATATTGATTGTGTTATTGGCACTGTCGATAATCGCTCGACGGAGAAACCGTTGACCATATCCGTCTTCACATTCATAAACAAACAGTAACGTATCACCGTTAACTTTCATGTCCGTTACATATCTTATTGCAGGTAAAGGCTCCTCTATTAGTTCCAGTTTTGGGAACGTTGTTGGCTGAGCGTTGGCACACCCTGACATAAA
>CAZKJP010000091.1:0-3305 GCA_964553075.1 uncultured Sangeribacter sp.
TGATGACGTCGAAATTCTCGTCAGTGCCGAACATCTTCGCCAGCACGTTGCGGAAGGATTCCTCCAGCACACTGATCATGGTCGGCTTGTCGATGTTCTTGAGTTCCTTGAACTCGTCGAAGCGGTCGACCATGTTTACAGTTTCAGTTTTTTTTGCCATATTTTGTCGTGATTTTTTCTAATTAAAATTTGAGGTCGTAGGTAACTTTCTTGACATCGGGATAGAGGAAACGTTCCGAGATTACCTCCATGACAGGCTTTTTCTGTCCCTCAACTTTGGTTTTCTGTTCCCATTTAAGTTCGAAACCCTCCTCATCGGCTGAGGTTAGCTCGCCATGTAATTTGCGGCCGTTTTTGGTCAGTACCTCCATGTCATGGCCGAGATGCTTGCGGAACTGTGCCGGTACTTTCAGTGGTGATGTCAAGCCGGCTGAGCCGACTTCGAGGTCATAATCCTCGTCATCCCGCGGGAAAGCCTCTTCTATGGCTCGCGTCAGGGCAACACATTTGTCTATGTCTATACTCTGTTCGGAATCAATCTCAACCTGGATTGAATTTCCCTCTCCGATTTTCAGGTCAGTAAGGAAACATCCTGTCCCCTTCAGCCAGTCCTGAATAAAATCTCTGAGCTTTTCGATATCCATAATTTATTAAATCTGCGAAGCCCCTCTATAAGTCTGCGGAAGCCCTTACGGCGACTCCAAATAAAAAAAGGCGGAGGAAACTTGCGTCCCCTCCGGAAATCATATGCAAAGATAACAAAAATATTCCTATTTGACTAAAGCATGACCCGAGTAGGCGCGTCAGTTCCTTTGTATTAAATTAAAATTAATTATATTTAATAATAATTAACTTTATATCCTATACTATCCATGAAGAAGGAATAATAAACCCGGGCTTTCTGAAAATTGTTGTAAGAGTTAAAATGGAAATATGAAAAACACTAATACTAATGCCTCCGTCTCGGATTCCACTCATGGAGGTCTAACAATGGCGGGCGCAATGCCTTCGGGAGGTTATTATGCCTTCCTTATCATATATCTTGTATTGCTGAGTGCCTTCGGCTCGTTTGTGAATGACATGTACCTTCCAACATTGCCGGAAATGGTTAGGTCATTTCATACCAGCAGGGCGACAGTCCAGCTTGGCTTGACCTTCGGCATGATCGGGCTTGGGTTCGGTGAGCTTATATTAGGGCCGCTCAGCGACCGGTTCGGCAGGAAGCCGATTCTGGTAGGAGCCTTAATTGTCTTTGCTATCGGCGCGATGTGCAGCGTCTGGTCGAGGACCATTCATGTTTTCTTGTGGTGGCGCCTGGTTCAGGGATTGGGAGCTTCGGGCGGTTACTTCCTGGCCCGAACTATTCCGGCGGATATGTATAAGGGACGCGCATTGGCGAAGGTTATGGCTTTGGTCGGGGCGATCAATGGTCTGGCTCCGGCCAGTGCTCCGGTAATCGGTGGATTGGTGGCCCGCTCGGTAGGATGGCAGGGTATATTCTGGATTTTGTTTGGATTCAGTATCATGCTCCTTGCTCTGACACCCGCCTTTAAGGAGTCTTTGCCAAAATCCCGCAGGGTAACCGGACATTTCGGGGTGGCGTTCCGCAACTATGGAATCCTGGCTCATAACCGTCATTTTGTGGTGCATGTGATGTTGAAGGCTACCGCTCTTGGGGTATTGTTCGCCTATATCTCTTCTGCTCCTTTTATCATTCAGGACCATTATGGCTTCAGTCAGCTGCAATTCGGTCTGTTTATGGGCTTCAACGCCTTGTTTGTGGCTATTGGATCTACAGTTGCATTGCATTTCAAGCCATTGAAAAAGGCAGCCGTATATGGTGGCCGTGGGCTTATGATAACTGCCATCGCTCAGTTTATTTGTTTCTATACCGTAGATAATATATGGGTTTATGAGGCATTAAATCTTCCGATGTTGATTTGTCTTGGGTTGCTGTTTACGGTAGGTAACACATTGGCGATGAACGAAGGACGTCAATGTGCCGGGGACGCCTCGGCATTGATAGGGTTGATGGGATATGTGTTTGGCGCCACGGTCAGTCCGTTGGTGGGATTGGGAAATATGCTTCATTCGACGGCCATAGCGATCTTGGCGCTTTCAGCGCTTGTTCTTCTGTTCACGCGCATGTCGCGCTTCTTGCCGGCTGACCTGATGGCTACTCCCCAGAGTGCCGTCCGCGCAGCCGCTCCGGCTTCCGCCGACACGAAGCAATGAGGTAATTTATTTCTATTCAAAAATTTGGTTTTCTATGATGATTATTGTATATTTGCAATATTGTTAACACTATAGGAATTATGGAAGCAGCTATTCTAAAGAGACCTGCTACGTTCAGGTTAAATTCTGATCTGATAGCTCGTTTGAGAGAAATGGCCAAGATGGAGCATCGAAGTTTGGATAATGTTGTGGAACGCATTCTCTCCGATGTAGTATATCATGAACCAAATGCGGTTACTAAAGCAGCCATTGAAGAAGCGCGTAGCGGTAAACTGCGCAATGTGCCTTCAGTTGACACTTCTTCTGTAGAGGCCATGTTCAGATCAGTTGGTTTATGAAATCCCTTAAGCCATCTACCCAATATAAAAAAGATTTAAAACGTATTCGAAGTAACCCCCAGAAAGCTACGGAACTACTGAAGGTTTTAAAAATGCTTGAAAACGAAATTCCTATACCCACGGAATATCGGCCGCATAGGCTTAAAGGGGATTATAATGGATGCATGGAGTGTCATATTCAAGGTGATTTACTATTAATTTGGATAGATGAAGAACTGGACATAATAGAATTAGTGCGGCTTGGTTCTCATTCAGAGCTATTCGGCAAAGGAGTAAAAAGATAAGAAAAGAAATTGGGAGTGTACTTCAGTTTTGCTGAGGCACACTCCCTTTCTTAGTGGTAGTATAAGCTTATCTTATAAGGTAGTACGAATACTAAAATTGCCGGTTTATCTTTTGAACCGGCAAGCTTTAGATTTCCGTATTTGCATCTTGTGAATTTCGGCTCTACGCTTGCTTTGTCCATTCATACGATAAAAGTTTCCGGTGCGACAAGCGCCGGAGGAACAGTCGGTATTGCAAACGGGACGCAACGTATGTAGGTTTATCGCGGAAGGGGTCCGCGAAGGGAAGAAGAGCCGTTCCATCATTTTCCGCCCATACGGGCCGAATTGCCTAAGAGCCGTTTCTTATAAAAACGAGGCTCGCGATGATGTAATCTTCCCGCTATCCGACAAGGGGATAGGTTCGCACCGCAAAATTAATCCAAATCTTTGGGATATGCAAATCCAG
>CAZKJP010000091.1:3405-10585 GCA_964553075.1 uncultured Sangeribacter sp.
GGGGATAGGTTCGCACCGCAAAATTAATCCAAATCTTTGGGATATGCAAATCCAGATCTTAGAATCTAAAAGTATTGAGGTGATGGGATTATTTTATTATCAAGATTTGGAATTTAGGAATTATATTCCTAATTTTGTAATTAGTTAGCCTGAACTCATATGAGAATAATAACCGAAGAACCTCTAAAAGCCTACATTGCCCGCTTTCCTGATACACGTACCGCTTTACAGGCATGGATTAAAACCGTTAAGAAAGCCGATTGGTCATGCTTTGCAGACATTAAAAAGGATTTCAATAGCGTTGATTTTGTCGGCAATCAGCATTATGTATTTAATATCCGGGGCAACAATCATAGGCTGATTGTGGTAATTAAGTTCACTATAAAGTGGATTTATATTCGGTTCATAGGTACCCATCAGGAATATGATACCATAGACGCCACCTCAATTTAACCATAGATACTATGACAAGGATAGAGAATGAACAGCAGTACCGGTGGGCGCTCCGCCGTGTAGAGGAAATTTTACCCAAGGTAACCGATGAAACGCCATTAGATGATCCCTATAGCATCGAACTTGATTTGCTATCAGGAATGGTAGCGGATTATTCTGATGAACATTATTCTATCGGAGAACCTTCTTTGGTGGATATGCTTAAATTAAGAATGTATGAAATGGGTCTTACGCAAGTTGCCCTTTCCAAACTCATTGGTATAAGCCCTTCACGTGTATGTGAATATCTTTCGGGGAAAAAGGAGCCTACATTAAGACAGGCAAGGATTATAAGTACTAAGCTCAATATAGACCCCTCGATTGTATTGGGAGTATGACCTTGATGCGATGGTAGATGCATTAATTTAAGGCTCTTACATTCTATTATCCTGATATATTATACTGAGGATAGACTTTGGGTGAGAGCTTGTATACACTCCCCTCCGTCAAGCGAAGCGGTGAAATCCTCTAAAATCCGGAAGCGGATGTCGGGATACAATCTCAGAGCGTCTTTGAGGGTGGTTTGCACGCATACATCACCTGCCAGCCCACAGAGGTCGAGATGGGTGAGTTCCTCTTTTCGGATAATGGAGTCAATAATGGCAGCTTCTTTTTCGGCTTGAAAAATAGAATACTCATCCCGGTTTGGATCCTCACCTTTATAATGGATCGACACCTTCTGATGGAGCGGGATCAGTTGATCCATCAGTACCGGCCATATCGCGGCACCCACCGAAGCCTGCACGCAATGCAACGGCCACTCTCCCCCTTGATCCTTAAAGGATATATGGCTCAGAGGATGGAAATCGCAGGTAATGAAAATATGATGATAGGACTCTCCATCCTTTTTGAGATAGCCGGCCAAAGCATCCATTGCCTCGACCGCGCCCGGCACCTTTAGCGACCCGGTAATAAAATCCACCTGTGGATCCACAATCACCAGTCCCCGTCTCAAATCCTTATCTCTGCTCTCCATTTTCTTACAGTTCCCCATCCCATATTCTCTTTCCATCATAAAAATTTTCCCCAAAATTACCAAAAATCCCCCTCCCCACCAAAACCTTCCCTTTACCTGTGAGAAAAAGTGGGGGAGGGGAGGTGGAAAAGCCGGGGAAAATTCGGGAAAGCCATCTTTTTTTGTTAATTTTGCCGTTTGTAAGGGATTAGGACTTCGCTGATGCTCTTTGATGAGACCCTCTGACTACTGCTCATGGTCTTTGACGAGACTCTCTAACTACTGCTGATGGTCCGGAAAACTCCCTGTGCTTTCATTGCTATGAATATATCTTACAAATGGCTCAAACGCTATATCCAGGTGCCCTTTGATCCGGTTGCCCTGACCCAAGTTTTGACTTCCACCGGTCTTGAATGTGATACGGTGGAGGAAGTGGAATCCATACCGGGTGGTTTGCGCGGATTGGTGGTAGGTAAGGTCTTGACCTGCGTTGACCACCCCGATTCAGACCATCTTCATATCACAACGGTAGATGTCGGGAGCGGCGAACCGCTTCAGATTGTATGCGGCGCGCCCAACGTGGCAGCCGGCCAGACTGTAATCGTCGCCACTATCGGTACCGTCCTGACCGATGGCGATAAGAAAATCACCATCAAGAAAGGGAAGATGCGCGGTGTGGAATCATTCGGCATGATATGCGCCGAAGATGAAATCGGAGTGGGTGACTCCCATGACGGTATCATGGTTCTCCCCGACAATATCCCGGCCGGTACACCCGCGGCAGAATACTTCAATCTCTCGAGCGACTACTGTCTGGAAGTAGAACTGACCCCGAACCGTGTAGATGCCGCCAGCCATTATGGCGTAGCACGCGACCTCAAAGCTTACATGGCAGCGCGCGATGGAGAAATCCCTGAGCTGACCTTGCCTGATGTCTCCCGTTTCCATCCCGACCGTCAGGAGGGAGGAATCGAATTCAAAGTAGAGGACAAAGAAGGAGCACCCCGCTATTGCGGCGTTACTGTACGAGGAATCAAAGTTGGTCCCTCGCCCGATTGGTTGCGCGAACTGTTGGTAACCGTCGGTCAGCGTCCGATTAATAATATAGTGGATATTACTAACTTCATCCTGTTAGGCTTAGGTCAACCGCTTCATTGCTTCGACCTCTCTAAAGTAAAGGATGAAAAGATCATAGTCCGCACCGTTGAAGAAGGAACTTCGTTCATTACTCTTGACGGGGTAGAGCGCAAACTGAACGCAACTGACCTGATGATTTGCGACTCTGAGAAGCCATTATGTATCGCCGGCGTGTTCGGTGGTCAGGAATCCGGGGTGACTGAATCTACAACCGACGTGTTTATCGAATCCGCATGGTTTAACCCCACACGCATACGCCGTACCGCCCGCAGACACGGGCTCAGCACCGATGCCTCCTTCCGCTACGAACGCGGCACCGATCCCCTTCTCCCTCCCTACGCAGCCCGCTTGGCCGCCCTGATGATAAAGGAATTGGCAGGCGGCGAGATCTGCGGCGATGTTGCCGACAGCAACCCGAATCCGGTTGAACCCGTGGTAATGGACTTCTCTCTCAAATATTGCACCGATCTTATCGGAAAGGAACTTCCGGAGGAATTGATAACTCTCATTCTCCGCGCTCTTGATTTCAAGGTAGAGAAAGGAGCTGACGCTGATACTCTCAAACTCACGGTTCCCCCATACAGAGTAGATGTTACACGTCCCTGTGATGTAGTAGAGGAAATACTGAGAATATACGGATATAATAATGTGGAGCCGGGAGAGAGAATTTCTGCCACTCCATCACAACGCGGCGCGACCGACCTCTCAGCAGAACTTCAACAGAAGATCTCCGAACAGCTGACTGCCCAAGGTTTCAATGAGATTCTTAACAACTCTCTGACAGCAGTTTCCTACTATTCGGAAAATGAAGTGTTCCCTCTTGATAAGAGTGTAAAACTGCTGAATCCTCTTAGCTCTGACTTAGGAGTGATGCGCCAGACACTCCTTTATGGTGGCTTGGAAGTGATCGCCCATAACGTAAACCGCCGTGAGGCCGATCTGCGTCTCTATGAGTTCGGCAACATCTATTGGATTGATTCCGAGAAAGAAGCCACTCCCGAAAAGCCTCTTGCTCCATATCAGCAGGAGAGCCGTCTGGATCTATGGCTGACCGGAGACTTCAACCTCGGCTCCTGGAACCATAAGGCAGACGAAGCTACGGTATTCGAGATGAAGCAGATCGTCTCCAATATTTTCAAACGCCTTGGTATATCCGAAAAGAGCCTTAAGATGACTCAGAACAAGGATGTCCTGATGCCTGCTTATCTGGAGATTGAGACAAAGACCGGTAAGCCGTTAGGCCGCTTGGGTATTGTGGCTCGCGCAACTTTGGATAAATTCGGTATAGAGCAGAGTGTAATCTGGGCAACCCTGAGATGGGACGCGCTGGTTAAATTGGCAGCCAAGAATGTAGTTACCTATTCTCCGCTACCGAAGACCCAGGCCGTTAACCGAGATTTAGCCCTGTTGCTGGATAATAACGTTACCTTCCAAGCAGTTGAGGAAACAATCAGGAAAGCGGAGCGTAAGATGTTGGGCGATGTGCGCCTGTTTGATGTCTATGAAGGTAAGCACCTGCCGGAAGGTAAGAAGAGCTATGCAGTCTCCCTTACTCTGCAGGATCCCGAGAAGACTCTCAATGACAAACAAATAGATTCGGCCATGACCCGTATTATCTCAGCCTTGACCAAAGAACTGGGTGCTGAGTTGAGATAAAGGGTGCGTCCAGTAAGGAAGTTGTTGAAACGGCTTCAGTGTCAAAAGAATAATAAAACAACAATAAAACAGTAGAATATACAAATTCAATGGGAAGAGCATTTGAATTCCGTAAAGCCCGTAAGCTGAAACGCTGGGGCAATATGAGCCGTACGTTTACCCGTATCGGTAAAGAAATCACAATAGCTGCTAAAGCAGGTGGACCGGATCCATCTATGAATCCGCGTCTGCGCGTGCTGATACATAATGCGAAGGCTGCCAACATGCCTAAGGATACTATAGACCGTGCAATCAAGAAAGCAACCGATAAGGATGCTTCCGATTACAAGGAGATAGTATACGAAGGATATGGACCCTTCGGTATCGCAATCGTAGTTGAGACCGCTACCGACAACAACCAGCGTACGGTAGCCAATGTACGTTCTTATTTCACCAAACATGGTGGGTCCCTCGGCACTCAGGGTTCACTTTCCTTTATGTTCGATCATAAGAGCGTATTCCATATCAAGCCGGGAGATCTCAATCAGGAGGACTTCGAGCTTGAGTTGATGGATTTCGATGCCGAGCTGGAGACTGACGAGGAAGAATGGCTGATCTATGGTGCGTTCGATCAGTTCGCTAACATCCAGAACTTCCTTGAAGAAAAGGGTGTAGAGATCGTAAGTGCTGAGTTCGAACGTATTCCGACAGATTATAAGGAGGTAACCGCAGAGCAGCGCGAGACTATCGAGAAGCTTCTCGATAAGTTCGAGGATGACGATGACGTTCAGAATGTCTTCCATAACATGAAGGAAGACTAATCCCTTACCTGCAGTGGCTATTTAGTTTTAAACGGGGCCCGTAAAGGAATAAAAAATTGACGCCGCATCTCGCTTTCCAAGCGAAGGTGCGGCGTCTCTTTCTTTTGACGAAGGGTATATGATTGAGTATTTATCAGGGAGTTAGAGAGAGGAGTAGGGGATTGAGAAAGTGTCTCCTCCAGCGGGATCTCCTGTTTGTAATCCTTTTGTGAGCCACCGGACTCGCCATTCAGAGCGGCCATGGTTGAAAGTTTCCGGCATCTCGCGCCCGTAAGCCTTTTTCTGAAGATAGTCATCTCCAATTTTTGATGCGGCATTAATGGCCTTCTCAACATCTCCCGGTTCTATTGAGCCGAACATCTGGTTATCCACGTTTCCCCATACACCGGCATAATAATCAGCCTGGAGTTCAAGGCGCACGCTGATCTTGTTGGCTTCTGACTCGGGCAGACGGCTCATGGCGTTGTGAGCTTGGGAAAGGGTGCCCAGGAGATTCTGGACATGATGGCCAACTTCATGGGCGATTACGTATGCGTAACAGAAATCTCCGGAAGCACCAATCTGCTTGTCCATGGTACGGAAAAAGTCGAGGTCTATGTATACCGTCTTGTCTGCCGAGCAATAGAAAGGTCCCGTCTGGGCTGTTCCTTGGCCACAACCGGTTTGTACCGCCCCACTGTAAATCACCATCTGCGGCGGTTCATACTCACCCCAGCCCTGACGTTGGAACTCGCGGGTCCACACATCTTCGGTCCCGGCTAAGACTTTTGAAGCCAGGTCATATAATCGTTGGTCTTCGGCATCTAAAGGGCGAGTTTGCTCCTGCTGGGATTGGCCTGCCAATTGCTGCATAGCGTTTCCGGCGACATCCTTGAGGTCGCCGCCAGAGAGGAGGGTGATTACCGCGGCTGCGATAATTCCGAGTATCCCACCTCCGATACCTATTTTCTTACCGGTTGACCCTCTTCGGTCCTGAATATTGCCACTCAAACGGCGTCCATCGAGTCTCATATGCGAGTATGCTGTTAAAATCTTTTACTATCCTTAACAAAAATTATCCCCACCTGGTTGACCCGATAGATATATTTGTCAAGATGTTATCACTTGTATTGAATAGTTGGGTAAGGCATGAAGGTTTCATCATATGTTATCACAAATTGTGATGACATATAATGTGTTTGTTAAATACATGAAAAGGAGAAATCACCGTTATAGTCCGATGATTTCTCCTTTTCACGTCTCTTCTATTCTTTTTAAAGTATTATAAGGTGGGGGCGACGAAGGTGCGGGTGGCTAACTGACGGTCTATCTGATAGAGACCGGTGCCGTCGGTACCGACTAAGTTCAGGTCATCTAAGATCTGACGTACGTTCGATTCCTCTTCTACTTGTTCAGCAATGAAAGTGTTCAGCTTTTGACGGGTAGCGAAATCCCTCTCCTCTTCTGCCATTGCATAGAGGGCGTTGATCATTCCGGTTACCTTCTGCTCATGTTCCAAGGTTGCGCTGAAAGCATCCTTTGGTGATTCCCACGTCTCAGGTACACCCGCGATCGGGGTGAGAATCACACGGCCATCGCGTGCATTCAGATAATCCATGAGAGCCAGAGCGTGAGCCTGCTCCTCTTGAAATTGAACACGATACCAGTTTGCAAAGCCTGTCAGGCCTTTATGCTCGAAGTGCATCGACATGGAGAGGTAAAGATAAGCGGACCACATCTCAGCATTGATCTGCTCATTGAGAGCATCTTCAATTTTCTTTTTAATCATTTCTATATTGGTTAAGTCCTTTCTTATAAAACATAGCAGAAGTAGTGTTTGTTTTTAAAATTTTAAATTATTGGTTTTCAGGCTAATAGTTCAAATAGCCTCTCCGATTTGCGGAAAATATTTGCATGAGTGAAAAAAAATGCCTAACTTTGCAATGAATCTGAGCGGAACGAGTCCTGAAAGGTCCCGTCGCTTCAGAGGAGGCCCTGATGGCGGAATCGGTAGACGCGTCGGTCTCAAACACCGATGGAGCAATCCGTGCCGGTTCGACCCCGGCTCAGGGTACGTAAAAAGGATGTGTGAAAACACATCCTTTTTTTCGTTCGCCCGACATGGGCATAATCTAACGGGTGGAAGTCCCTAACGCGGCCT
>CAZKJP010000092.1:0-10118 GCA_964553075.1 uncultured Sangeribacter sp.
AATGGAATCAGCCCTAATTTTTTCTCCACTCAAAAAATTTTAGCGGACAGTAATATTTAAAAAATAGGCTTATAAAAGTAAAGACAAACCTAAGATAAAGATGAGGCTCCGGATAAATTAATCGTTTATCCGGAGCCTCCTTTTTTATATTTGGTTATAGTGGAGTCGGCTAATTCGTTTGCTATTAGAATCTATTGACAACTTATAAAGCAGTCTTAGAGATCCATCTCGTCGAATCCACTGGCGAGCTCATCCTCATTGAAACCGGTCTGGTCGAAGAGATCTGAATCGAGATCGCTTTCCTTCATTTTAGCAACAGCCTGATCAACTTTGCTATCGAATTCATTCATGTCTATTACCTGAGGAGGTGGAGTACCGCGCTTAACCGTGCAGATTGGGTCTGACAGATTGCGACCTGGTATGACTTCCTTGAGTTCCATGAAGAAAGAACGCTCCGTAAGGTAATCAAACACAAAAGCCACTTTCTGACCCTCATCTTCGATCAACTCAGCAAGTGGGGTTGCCTCCATAAGCCATATATCCTCATCACTTGATGAGCCCATGTCCTCAAGAGTTATCTCCTCTTCCCGCTGCCAGTCTTCGTCACACAGGAAGAAAGAATCCAGTTCATCCTTAGAATAGCCTACGCTATCCAGAATAGCATTTCTCAGTTGGAGGAAAGTGGCCTCCGAATCGATTTCGATTTCGCGGCTGAAGTTATTTACTTCGTCGCTGACAAGCTTGAATCTATATATCATAATTTTTTTCTTTCGGGAGCGTCTCCCCTTCCGGGACCTGAGTAGCCGCTGGAAGTCGGCCGGTCTACGGGTCACACGCTCATTTAAGCCTACCCATTTTTGAGGGTGTTTTAAGGTTTATGGGTAAAGCATCGCGAATTTATATAACTCCGATTAATGCCGCAATAGATAAGGCCAAAAATTTTCAGAAAAAAACGAATTTTTAACCTCCCATCAAAAATCAACGCTTCAGAACCCGTATCATAGCCTCATCTTTTCATTGAGAACAGTCAACGTCATGGCAGTACACTGATACTTTCCATGACGTTGACATCGATACCCCGTCTCTTAAATTTAGACCCCGCCCCAGTGTCTCTTTAATTTTATGAGACGGGGTCTAAAGCCAATGGGGTCTAATATTGATTATCTGAGGTAACAGGATTACATACAAGGAGTCTGAAATTGGGATCCTTATTTATTTTGTAATCTGCTTAACGGTTTTTACAGTTCCGTCGGCATACTTCACCCGGGCTACTACCAACTCACCCGGTTCCGGAATCGAAATGCGGATACCGGTTGGAGTGAAGTATTCGATAGAGATCACATTCCCACTTTCAAAAATAGATCCGGTAAAGGTTGCTGAAGCGGTAATTTCTTCAGAGATCTCAATTCCATCTCCGTAATTTGCTACTACCGTAAAAATATAAGTTTTGTCTGTGTCAGCCTCAGCGAACAGATATTCATTATTCGTTACGGTGTCGATAAGTTCGCCATCAAGATAGATTTCGAAAGTCGGAACATTCTCTTCTTCTGCCATGCAATCCCAGAACAAACGGAGGTCATTCCCTTCAACCTCGAAGCTAAGATTTTCAATTCCCGGGTAATCCCTGACCTCAATTTGGTCAATACACATTGGGTGCCTGTTCTGAAGTGAGGTATAATCGAATTTGAAACGGACTCTGAGATTGTTATCAGAAATATCTGCGAGGGAAGCTGCTTTCTTAATCCAAGTCACCTCATCATTACCGTCATTATCGAAAGAGAATGTATCCAGTGGTATCCATTCCTCTTCATTATCGGCATTAAGCTCACCGTTAGATGCTTCTAAGGTTACATTACCGGAACAACCGTCAACCGGAGCCAAATAGAAGGATACGAAAGGATGTCTGGACTCCCCTACAGAAATAGGCATGGATGAGAGGTAGCCGGGTTGCAGATATTGGGAATAATAATTTCCATAAACCCCGAAGAAACCATCATTATTTCCATTTGCATCGATTCCATCTACACCCTCGCTTATCTCGAAGAAGTTGTAATTGTCATCCATCCACATTATGGACCCCATAGCTCCGAAATCGAAATATGCGCTATAGGAGTAATCCTTGGTCCAAAGCATGTCAGTTGAGAAAGTATCATGCGCAGGATTAGCGGAGTTGAATGTCTCCTTGAATGGAAGTTTATAAGCAGGACCGCAGATCAATTGACCTTCCCAGTCAACCTGGTTCTCTTCGGTACTTCCTGCATTAATGTTGTTCGTAGCCTTTACACGATAAGAGATGTATGTAGGTTGGCGCAGGTCCGAAAGGTCATCGGTGAAAGTACAAGATTTAACTTTCTTGGATAAAATCACCTTGTTTTCTTTGTCAACACCGGTGAGACGTGATACCTCGTATACCAAGTTCTCTGTATTTACCGGAGCACCATGAATACCTTCTGTAGGAGCCTCCCATGTCAAGACATTCCCTTGCTCAGTAACTTGTACCTGAAGATTACCGGGTGCTTTAGGAGCATCCTCTCCAATCCAAATAGTAGCTACAGAGGGTTTGCTATAACCTATAGTGTGCTGCTTATCTACTCCGCTATATATTTTAGTGCGGTAATATACGGTATTAAGGCCTTGTTCAAAATCAGTCCATACCATGGCTGGAACCTCTGCACCGGGTTCAATGTTACTCCATTCTGCAATTGCTCCCTGGGTCTTCATACCGGATGCATCGGTAAATTCAAGGCCGGTCGGATCTATGCTCCAAGCCTCTGCATCCATACTGGTAATGAAATCAGGAAGGTGCTTGTTGACGAGCTGATAAAGATCATCATCCCACATTGTCTCCTCGGACAGAAGGTCGGTATAGATTTCGGGCTGGATAGAAACTTCGGAACTATCCTCACTTAGAGAAAGGGTAACCGGAGCCGGTGTCAAGGGTTGTTCACCATAATATATTCTGGCTCTTGAAGCCTCTCCTTCAGTCTCTCCTACATAAGCCCGGAAAATAAAACTGATCTCTTTGGCAAGGTTAGAGTCATCACAGTAGACGAACTCGAAGGTTTCATTTGCGGCTACATTCTCTTTTATTTCAAGAGGTGTGGCTGCTCCTTCTATACTGAAGATTAGTTTAGAGAAAGTTTCCGGCTCGAGATAGTCGTATGTATCCATATCCATGGCGTATCTCGGGGTAGTAACAGTGAATTTAAGATAACAGGAACCATTTTCCCAAACTTTTTCGTATCTTACCGAGGGATTGAAGGCTACCACGTTATCACCATATTCCGTCGTTACAGGAATAGCCTCCTTGGGAGATGGACCACCAACTATAGCCGAAGCTCCGGCTACTCCGAGGAGCATTGCTCCTGACAGAACATATATAGTTATTTTTTTATTCATAGTGTTAGTTGATACTTGAGTTTTCTTTAATCAGTAAACTGATAGACATAATAGTCATCTTCATCGATAAACCAGAATTCAGGAGGATTATTACGGTCGAACTCAGGCCATACCTTGATCTCCACACCACCGGGATTACCGTATGTGCAGAAAGAGCCGGAAGTAAGGGACTCCATTGCAATTCCGGTCAGATCCACTCTTGAAAGGAGATCATTTACAAGGAAGAGCGTGAAGATGTTCGGACAGTTAACGATCTCAATGTTTTCCAAAGGATTGTCGCTGAGATCGAGCGAGCCGAGATTCTGAAGATTCTCCACCCTTAGACTGGTGATTGAATTTTCAGAGGCATCCAACTTTGTAAGATTGGTACATAAGTTAAGACCTTGGATATCACTCAGATCATTCTGCCAGAGATCAATCTGCTGTACTACATCCTTGATCGGTGTCAGATCTATCTCTGAAAGCTCGTTGGTACTCAAGAAGCAATAAACGAGGGAGGTACAACCTTCCAAGTTGACTTCTGAGATCTTATTAGTGAAGGCGTTCAGCAGATAAAGGGATTCGCATCCGGAAAGATCAAGTTCAGTAAGATTGTTCTGATAACAAGCGAACTCGGCAAGATCCTTAAGACCTGCTACTTTCACTCCCTTAAGCTGGGAATTCTCGCAACGCAGGTGCTGAAGTTTGGGACAAACGGTAAAATCAATAGTCTTTCCGAAGAAATAGTTGTCCTGCATCTCAAGCATAGTGAGGTTAGGACATTTTGTGACATCGAATTTCTCGAGCCCGGTTCGGGAGATATTCAATTCGCGCAAATTTTCCTGGAATGGAGTCATATCTATCGCGCCCAAATAGGGATTCTGATGGATATAGAACTCTTCGATTTTAGTGAGGCCAGTGATATCAAGCATCTCCAGTCCATTATAGGAGGCCACCAATTCGACAAGATTTGGACAACCGGATACATCCAAGGAAGTCAAACCCATATTGTCGCAGTGAAGTCCGGTTAAAGTCTCAGAGGTTATTTTCAATGGACCGTTCACCTTGATGGAAGATATTCCAAGGAACTGCAGATTAGGATACAGCCCGAAGAAATCGAAGGTGTTCGGGTCGAGACGAACCTGACCGACCTTGAGTGAGACAAGATGTTCAAGTGGAGGAAGAGTTGCCGGCTCAAGCTTTGTACAACCAGATGCATATATAGAGGTCACATTCTTGAAGTACTCCAGACCTTGTAAGGATTCTATTTTGAAAAAGGCATCCAAGTTAATGCCGCCGGTATAAGCAGCTGCCTGAACATTAGTATAGGTATCCTTTCCATCGGCAAGCTGAGTCTTTACATACCGGAAAAAGACTGTGTCAGGAATACACTCAGGGGTGAGGATATTGAAGGGTTCCTCGGGTGCCTCTTTAGGAGCATACTGAATATAATCGAGCTCATCGTTTGTATATACAACCTGCTCACCGTTCTTAAGATACACGACAACACTCTGCGCCATAGAAATAGCAGATGCGCATAAGAGTGCAAATACAGTAGTAAATACTAAAGCTGTTCTTTTCATTTGATGACAAGTTTAGTGTTGATAATTGGAGTCGATACGATATAGGTCCCTGCGGATACATTCGTCATATCAAGAGATAGGTTGCCTTCGCCATCAGTGGTGCCGACTGCTACGAGCATTCCGTTAAGGGAATGTACTGTAGCGCGAACTCCGGGTTTAAAACCCTCTAAGATTACCTGATGGTTTGCGTAGCGGATAGAGGCATTTCTATGATCTATATCTTGAACCGCTACATTATCTGCGAACTCGAAGCGAGGACAGTCTGAAAGTGGAATTACAATTGTAGCATTGTCATTCTGTACGACCTCTACATTCCCTTCCGTGATCCATACATTGGGAACGGACTCAACGGGGATAAACACTGGTTCTCCGGAGGCTGTAGTAATCTTAACGCTCAGCGCGAAAGCAAGGCCCGGTAACAGGGCGACCACAAGTGAAAAGAGCAGGCGCCTGAAAGTTGTTTTATTTTTCATGATGCAATTATCGAATTTTAGATGTGTTTCTTTTGCCTCTCCTTCATTGGAGATGCAATCTCATTATAGATTTATCTTTTTGAGTTTGGGCATGTCAAGGATTAATCTTCCGAGAATTCATGGACCAGTTCCGTGTCCTCTCCGAGTGTCCAATAACGGGGAGTCTCTGCGTCCAATTGATATTCGGGCCATACCTTTATTTGCAGACCCTCATTGTTACCCAGGGTGTTAAGTTCGCCGGTCTTCATCACCTCCATGTTCAATCCGGTTACATCGAGACGGGACAATTCGTTCCCGGTCAGGATCAGATCATACATCTGAGGACAATCAGATACTGAAATCTCAGTCAGCTGATTTAAAGATAAGTCTATATGGGTAAGATATGGTTTTCCGGAAAGCTCGAAGTGTCCGAACTTATTGTTTGAAGCGTTAAGACTGCTGAGACGGTTACAGCTCTGAAGTCCTGTTACTTCCGAAAATTTGTTATATCCTATATTTAATATGGATAAGGTAGAGGCAAGCGGTGTCACATCTAAATCGGAAAGCTGATTTCCTGAGATAGAGACTATCTGTAATAAGGGACAATTCTCCATTGTCAGGCTCGTCAGCTTGTTATTGAAGGCATTGAGTATGGTCATCTGCTCGCATCCGCTGATATCCAGAGTCTTAAGAGAATTGCCATAACATGCCAATTCACCGAGATACTTAAGTCCAGCTACATTAATTCCGGATAGCTTACAGTTTTCGCAGCGTAGATGTTGAAGTTTAGGACAGACGGTAAAATCGATACTCTTGCCTGTCATATAATTTTCCTGAAGCTCGAGAATAACCAGCTCCGGACAATTGGAGAGATCGAATGATCGTATACCGGTATTTGATACATTGAGTCCAACCAGGTTCGAACTGAACGGGGTTATATCAACATTGCCTAATTGAGGATTTTCTTGAATGAATAATTCCTTAATCTCAGTAAGACCTTCAATATTGAGAGTCTTCAGATTATTATAGGAACATATCAGTTCGACGAGGTTAGGGCAACCCGTAAGGTCCAGTGATGTAAGACTGCACCCGTCACAGATAAAGTTTATAAGCTTGTCGCTCGCAAGAGATAAAGAACCTCCTGGAACCGGGATATTGGAAATGGCAAGCGTAGTAAGTTTGGGATAATATCCGAAGAAATCAAATTTAGTCGGATCCATTATTGCTGATCCGATCTTAAGGGAGACCAGATTGGGAAGCGGTGGGAGTGTATTGCCGTCCAGATTCTTACAACCGTTCATATATAAGGAAGGAACGTTGATAAAGAATTCCAATCCTTCCAAAGACTGGAGTTCCAAAGAACCGCCCAAAGCGATTTCCTGGGAATATTGTGCGGCTTGTTCATTGGTATAAGTACTGCTTCCTCTTGCGCAGTATTTTTTCACATATTCCCTGAAGACCGGATCCGGAATATACTCCTCGGTCAAGATGTTGAATGGCTCGACCGGAGCGGGTTCGAAACTGATGTGGTCAAGATCGGCCTCATCATAGACTACCTGTTCCCCATTTTTGAGATGGAAGATAGCCTGTTGACCGAAGGTGCTCGGGGCGGAAGCAAAAGCCCCTAATGCAACCATGACAAATAAGGTTTTTCTTATCATTGGGTTAGTTTTTGATGGTTAACAGTTTGATTGTGGTGTAAAATTATAAACGAAACTGAATCACCGCAACCAAAACTAACCCAAGGCCGACATTTTCATCCTGAAGCAGGACTATATCCTACTGAGCCGGACATTGATTTTGAGTCAATGGATCTGATCCGATCAACTTCCCAACCAGGATAGGAATGCCTTTCTTCGTTCAGAGCTTACCATTATCTCTTCCTTCCTATCTCCGGCCTTAAGAACGACATTGAGACGCCCTTTGAAAAATCGGCTCACTTTGCTGATGGAGTCCACAGTACATATTATATTACGTTGTATGCGGAAAAAGGACGCAGGATCCAGCATACCTTCTGCTTCCGTAAGGTTAGGGATATTGGTAAGTTTCTTGTTTCCGGTTTTGTCTATCGCGAAGACATACTTATCCTCACTGACAAGCCATGCTATATCCTTGGTATTAACGAAACCGATATTATCACCGGCCATTGTCAGAATCCGTTGGGGCGTCATGTTTCTGAACCTCGAATCGAAAAACTCCGCTATCTCTCTGTACATTCCGGATTTTTCCTCTACTGCCGGTTTCCCAATATGGAGTTTCTCGAATTTAGCCAAACCCGTCTCGACATCCGTATCAAGGATCGGTTTGAGGAGATAATCGATGCTATTGACCTTAAATGCCCTAAGTGTGAACTCATCGTAGGCCGTTGTGAAAATGGTTGGGATATTGAAGTCAGACTCGCTGAAAATATTGAAACATTCTCCGTCATTGAGGTCAATATCCATAAAACAAAGGTCTGCATTGCCCCCTTCATTTATAAAATTGACCGTCTCCTCCACGCTTTCCGCGGTGAACACCAATTCCCAGTCCGGACGCAAACGGTTAACAATTGCCTTAAGCAGATCCAGTGCAAGCTCTTCGTTCTCGATTATTATGTATTTCATGATACAGGTATGATATTATAGATATGGGACATGTGCGGTAAAGGTTTCGCCATCGTTTTCGATATGGAAATCCTTACCGTATCGCTCGTATGAACGTATGAGATACCTGACTCCGATTCTGGAAACGGTGGTAGATTTCTTTTTCCTAATCGGGTTAGAAACGGTAATTCCGTTTTCAGCGGCATTTATAGTTACCTTCATAGGCGAGACCTTGGAAATAACATTATGCTCAGTGACATTCTCTATTAATAGCTGAATTGTAGAGGGTACTACTTTCCGCGTTTCCTTTCCCGGAGACACCTTAATCTCTACTTCAAGCTGATCTGAGTATCTCATCTTCAATATGCTGATAAATGGTTAAGGAATATCAGTTCTTCCTGAAGCGAAACTCGCTCTTTACCTTCCCATGACAAAACATACCGGTAGATAGTTGCCAATGATGTTATAAACCAATAGGATTGATCGGAGTTGGAAGCAACTAATGAACCGAGTATGTTCAGAGAATTGAAAAGGAAATGAGGATTCACTTGGGATTTCAGCAAGTCGTATTGGTACTGGGCTATTTCCTGTTTAGTCCGGGCTTCCTTTCTTAAGGCATTATTGTAGCGCCCTATGAAGAAGGCTGTCTCCATAGCCAAGAAAGTAAAGATAGCATTAAAAGCCGTACCACCCCACTCTACTTTCACATGCAGGATTCTCGAGATAAACAGCATCTCTGCGATAAAAAGTATGAAGGCCAATATGATATCGGTTGTTGTTTTCAACCAAGCCTTTTTGGGAGACGGGATAACGAATACCACCACATAGGTCACTACGCAAATGGCGAACATGAAAATAAACTGTACCCAAGCGCACCAAAGGAGGTCATGTATATCGTGGTACGGCCAAATGTTGTCATACCGCATCACGTTATATAGACATTGGAACAACAGAGAATATAGAAAGGATGCTCCCGCGAGAATCGGCAGCGTAACCTTCACAAACCTCGAAGTCAACCAATGCCCAATCGTTCTCAAACTCATAATCTCAGGTTAATATGGAAACATCACAGCGGCAGTTAACACCAGCTGAATGAACCACCATCAGTTAGTCAGACTTAGATAATGCTCGATATGTATGTATAGAATCCCAATCATAGGTTATCCGATATGATCTGCTTTATCTTTTTAGCCGAGACATTCTCCATATCACTTTTATCATACACGTAAAGAAAAGTTACCGTTGACTGCTTATCATCTACACTAACCGTTAATGTAATCACTCGAGCACCACCTCTTTTCCCTTTACCTTTTGATTGTATTGCCATTCGGATTTTCCTTACTCCATTTCCCAAATCATCGCCTGCCAAAGGATTTTTCTGTATTTCTCGACTTATCTCTTTAAGATCTTCTTTAAACGATCTATATCTTTTGGAAAGGGCTTTGGCTGCCTTTAGGAATTCAGGAGTATAATCGAAGGTTATAATTGGTCCCATATTGTGTCTAATGGGAGGGTTTTACCATTTTTAGCCTCACTCAAAGACCTGGAAATTCCCTTCAGAATCTCCTTTTCTTCTATGGTTTCACTATGATACAAGGATCGGTTAAGTTTATCAGAGAGCCATTTTTTGTTCTTTATTGAAAGAGAATCAACGATGGCCCAAAGACCATCCATAGAAATAGTAGCATTCATAGCAATTAAATTTTTTGTAAAGATAATCAATTTCAGGATATTATCAAAAAAAGGATGCAACCCGGAAAGGCTGCATCCTTTATTTTTATAATACTTAGTTATTTACTTAACTTCCTCGAACTCTACATCGGTGATGTCTTTTTCATCGCCGTGGCTCTTCGGAGCCTCCTGCTGAGCCTGAGCACCACCTGCGGCTGCGCCCTGCTGAGCCTGAGCACCACCTGCGGCTGCGCCCTGCTGAGCTTTGTAGATGTCCTGACTTGCTGCCTGAAGAGCATCGGTCAGAGCCTTTTCAGCTGAGTCGATATCTTCAACGAGCTGCTGTTTGTGAACTTCTTTCAGTCTTTCGAGAGCTGAGTTAATAGTTGCCATCTTGTCAGCCGGAATCTTATCACCGAGTTCCTTGATCTGCTTTTCAGTCTGGAAGATCA
>CAZKJP010000093.1:0-9929 GCA_964553075.1 uncultured Sangeribacter sp.
GCAAAAGCGACTTTTTGACAAACTCAACTTTCACGATGCAAATATAAAGCGGTGAAGCAAAAAGGGAGCAAGGGAAGCGAGCGACCATATTAACCCGGTCGACAGCAATGAAAGCGATCGGAGATAGGAATACCCGATGGGCATTCCAAGAGGTAAGTAGATTCATTTTACCATCCCCGACGGCGGAAAACCCGTTGGGCTTTCCTTGTCGAGGGTTTCGCGGAGGCCAAAGTCCCCGATAGGGACTTTTTCCCGCTTCGCGGGGAGCTTCGCAGGAATTCTAACGGCGCGAGACGCGCCTCCTCCCCAGTTAAGCCTTATGTTCTTATACCCTTCCCTCATCACTTATAACTATAACTTCTGACCCAAGCTAAGCTTTTGTCCTTCTGTTCTTTTGTCTCTATTAAATGGGAAAGCCCGCGGGAGCAAGCAAGGCGAGCGACCATAGAAACATGGCCAAACATTTAGTAAACTTACGGCAGGGGTTTATTTATCGCCATAATGGCTTAGAAGAGAGATTACCGTAACTATCACTTTATCTTCTTCAATGCTATAAATCATTCGATCTCCTTTGTTTATTTCTCGGCTCCATAAGCCGGTGAGATTCCCCTTGAGCTGTTCAACGTGGCCTGTGCCTGTGGCAGGATGTTGCTGAAGTTCCTCAAACAATTTGGCTATTTTCTTTAGTGTTTTCTTTTGACCCGACATGCGCCATTTTTCCAAATGACCCCTTGCTTCATCGGATAATATTAGCTCATAAATCATACCCCTAAAAGTTCTCTTATTTCATCCATTGAGTATGATCGGCATCTTCCTGCCTTTATATCCTCTAAGCCTCGTTTCACGGATGCCATGTTTTTCGGGTCATTAAACCATTGATCACCGGAGGGTGATGGATTTTCATCCACTTCCACGGAAATAGTATTGGCTTTGCTGATCAATATGGATTCGATATACTTCTTGAGACTTTTCCCCTGCGCTACCGCCATTAGAGAGAGCTTCTGCAAGGTATCAACCGGTAGGTCGATGTTTTTGCGCTTGATATTTAATGCTGTTGCCATAGTAAATACAAAAGTATATAATGTATACGATATATACAAATTTGCCGGGGTTAAAGTTCTGTTGACCCCTGAGAATCCACTGTGGTACGTGAGCTACGGCAGCAACCCGGCTGAAAGGATATCGTCGCTCGCTGGCTCGCTCTTGTTTTCTCACCGCAGATGCTCCGCAGAAGGACCGCAGAACCACCTCAGAATTAAAAAAATAAATAATCCACTGGGGCTTAACCTATTACCTTTTTTTATTTCTCTTATTCTGCGAAAGTTCTGCGGACCTCTGCGGTGATTCTGCGGGAAGCCCCTGGGAGCAAGCGAAGCGAGCGACCATAGCATCCCGGTCGATGTCAGCGATCGGAGATAGGAATACCCGATGGGCATTCCAAGGGGTAAGTAGATTCATTTTTCCACCCCTCATCACTTATAACTATGACTTCTGACCTACACAACGCTTTTGTCCTTGTGTTCTTTTGTCTGGATAACTATTTTATCGGATTTGTTTTGTAACTTTGTCTTTCGGGAGGCAAGTTTCCCTTTTGTTACCTGTTCTTATGGAAACTCGGATTGTTATTGCTGCTGACTCCTTCAAGGGGTCGCTTTCTTCCGCGGAAGCCAATGAGGCTATCGCGGAGGGGGTGCGTCGCGTCTTGCCGGACGCATCTCTTACCTTGGTCCCCGTCGCAGACGGGGGAGAAGGTACGATGCCCATGCTCGTGGAGTCGCTGGGAGGTAAGTATGAGGTTTGTCGGGTAGGTGATCCGCTCCTGCGTCCCATTACTGCCCAATATGGTATCATCAACCACAATGGTATCCGAACAGCTGTAATAGAGATGGCGCAAGCCAGCGGCCTCCCTCTTTTAAAGGAGGAAGAGAGAAATCCACTCATCACCTCATCTTACGGCACCGGTCAACTGATCGCGGACGCCTACCGCCGCGGATGCCGCGCATTCATTATAGGATTAGGCGGGAGCGCCACCAATGACGGCGGTGCAGGTATGCTCAGAGCCTTAGGGGTGAAGTTTCTTGACAACGCCGGCCAACCTCTCCCCGAAGGGGGCGCGGCATTGAAGGATCTCTCCTCTATCGATCTTTCCGAGATGCCGAAAGAGTTAAGGGATTGTCCCTTCACCATCATCTGTGACGTCGATAATCCGCTGACGGGTCCTAACGGTGCCTCGGCTGTGTTTGGTCCGCAAAAGGGGGCGACTCCGCAGGATGTGGATATTTTGGACAAGGCGTTACAGAATTACGGAGAGATGCTTGAGGCAGTGACGGGTCGGTCGCTCATAAATTCTCCGGGGAGTGGAGCAGCCGGTGGTATGGGTGCGGCTCTCTTAGCCTGCTTTAACGCTGAGCTGAAACCCGGGATCCAGGCTACGCTGGACACAATCGGATTCCGCGATATTATCCGCGGGGCATCCCTCATCGTCACCGGCGAGGGGAAAATCGACCGCCAGACTCTTCATGGCAAGACTCCTTTCGGGATACTTCAATATGCCAAGACCGAAAGTATCCCGGTCATTGCTATCGGAGGATTAGTGGAAGACGAAGAAACCTTGCTGAACGCTGGGTCCTCTGCCCTCATCTCAGCTAAACCTGATTCCCAATCTTTGGCCGAAGCCATGAATCCCGAAAAGGCCCGCGCCAACCTCTCCCAAGCTGCAGAAAAGGGAGTCCGTATCTTTCTCGGCTCTCCCTTTTCTTCCTAAATATTCTAAGATTTTCTAACTAATACTCCTATATTATCATCTGATATTCTAAGATTCTACAATTACTTGGCAAATAGGTGCAAGGCTGTTTCTAAGACTTTGTCTTTGCCATAGAGGACTCCTTCATCCTCTTCTACCAATATGTCGGGCTGGATACCGATCCCTATGAAGGGGGTACCGTCGGCCAATTCTTCGTAGCGGGTGCATATCATGGCGTTGTAGCCCCACCCTAAATCAATCCGGATCGGGTTGCCGGTGCTACCACCGGAGGGGGTGCCGACCACCTTTCCCCTATCAGCGTTCTTAAACAATGCCGCGAACCCTTCGGAAGCGGAAAAGGTCAGACCGTTAATTAATAAGACAATCGGCTTGTCATATTTCTTTACCTGATCGGTAGCCATAAAATAGGGTGTCAGAGTTTCTGAGGGAACAGACATCATGTTCCAAGGCTTTCCCCAGGATGCGTAGGCGGCCTCGTAACGCGGTGTCTGCCAATTCGCCTGCGGCACTGAGTCTGTGGCCAAGAACATCATAACCATCTCAGCGACATTACTGTTTCCTCCCGTATTATCGCGGATATCCACAATCAGTCCATCGTTGTTATGGATCTTATTGAAGAATATCTCTTGAACCTCGGGCGAGGTGAAATACTCGGCGCGGAAAGAGGGTATCGTCAGCAAGCCAATATTCCCGGGCAATTCCTCATATCTGACGTTCATATCCGGAGCCACGATCCCCCACGGGGATTCGCGCCGGTCTACTATCTCGTAGGTCTCCCCTCCCGGGTTACGGAATGTGATGGTTAACGGTTCGCCGCGATGCCCTTTAGTGAGGTTAATGCTACTGAAGGGATATAAGCGGGACCACTGCTCAGTGGAGGAAGGAATATAGGGCACCACATTCTTATCGCCGTATTCCAAAACCGGCATACCATCAAGAGCCAGTATCTCAGTGCCTCTCTTCACACCCTTCTGAGTATATTCTTCTGAGAAGACTTCCGTGACGTACACCTGGTCCCCTATCCTTTTTATAGAAACAGGTGCGTAAGAAACGTCCGCATTGTAGCTTATGCCAGTATGGCCATCGTGGAGACGGTTGCACAGAAGTTCCAGACGCTGGCTGAATTCTTCGTCACTCGGGGTATTGACTAACGAGGGAAGCTCGGCGCGACATATACTGTCGAAGTTCTCACCAAATTTTCCATACCCCATAAAGTTGTACTTGACTTCTGAGGCGAATCGAGTAGCGATCGCGGCTTTCGCGTAGGGTTCCAGATCACTCTTCGCATGGCCGGCCACGATCGCAGCCATAGCCAAAATCAATAATAAGATTCCTTTCATATTCTTGTAATTTTTAGATCTCAGAACTTTGTTTTCCTATTGCAAAATTACAGAGAATATGAAGTGCGACCAACTACCGAACCTTACATCATAAATTACATGTTAGTGATATTCAAATAAATACCAAGTCCAATAACTAATATTTCCTTACATCCCCTTACAGGGTATCCAAGCAAAGTGTTTTTCAGCTGAAATAGGCTAAGTATTGCTCTTTTCTGGGAGAGCCACTCTTGGAGATGGTGGTTTTCAACCTCGATTTGTACACATAAATATTCCTCAGGTCAACCCCTTGAAAGACACTGATGGATTGAGGGGAGAGTCCACAAAAAATGAACAAAGCCAAGCGTCGCTGGGCAGCCGACATTTTTGGGAAGTCCTCATCAAAATGCGCCATTAGATTATCCGAAGAAGTGTTGAGGATTTCTTCCAAGTGCCGGAGAGATTCCTGGGAGGTGAAATCCGCGATGGCAGTTTTCGCCTCTTGAAATATACGCTTCTGTTCTTGGCCGGTCTCCTTACATTCAAAATAGGCGGCGGCTAACTGATCGATTGTCTTGAAGCGAGTCTTGAATAACCCGGAAATCTTGTCGGCTACAATATTCTGACGTTGCTCCTTTTCAAAGAGGTTGGCTTCGAGGTCGCGGAGTTTCAATAGATTGTTCTCATTCTCAATCCTTAACATCTTGGTACGTCGCCGGAAATAGATTACTGTAAAGAGTAATATCAATAGCAGGACGATAGCTACCGTAACAAGTATATAATTTCGTTGGAATGCCTTTTCACGCTCTCTCCAAGCCTCTCTGGTCGTTGTCTCATGTTTCTTATTGATTGCAAGGCTGGTATCAGCAATTTTTCGTTCTTCGTAATCTACCTTCCCAGCTTTCTCCCTAAGTTCGGCAATTCCGGGGAGCTCATTTTTCTTCCCCAACTTTTGCCAGATTTGATACTGGACGTTCCGGCAAAGATACTCGTCGCTGGGACCATGCGGCAGTTTTAAGGCACGCTTTATCAGGGTTTCTGCACTGTCGAGCCGGTTAGTCCGCATATAGGCCAAAGCCCAATGAGCCAATGTATTGGAATTGGGGATGATGTCAGTATAGATACTACTCCATATTTCAAGGGCTTCCTCACTCCGGCCCCTTTCATCGAGGCTTCGCGCCAATTGATCCTGAAAATAGGTCTGATACGAGGGAGTGGAGTATAACATCACATCCGGTTTGATCGCCAACATCGAGTCGAGCATCCGGGCGTAATTCCGCTCAACGCATATCGCGCCTACTATGGCCATACGGGCGTCTATACTCTGTTTCCGATGATGCAGGGCATTGAAGATCTCAAGGGCTTTTTTGGCGTAATGCTCACTGACGACCCCGTTGAAACCGTTGGAATAGGCATTCGACAGGAAGAGGTAGACGAAGCCAAGATCTGCCTGATCGTTAAGTCTGGTAGCCAAGAACTCCGCATCTTTCAGGATTTCGAGCCTTTCTACGGGCTGGCCGTTGGCTTTGGCAATCTCCGATTTGACTATCAGGGCTTTCACTTCATCGGTATTATACTTTCCATTGAAGTAAGTCTTTACCCGTTCCTGATCCGCAGGAGTTAAGTTGGCATCATCGGAATAAACTGTTGCGAGAAAGTCCACCAGAAGGGCTCTTCTGGCCTTAAGGTTTTCAGAAAGGCCCGTTGTGTCGATTTCAGATAGGATTGAATATGCAGAGTCAGGATGATCCAGGATCAGAGTCTCAGCGAGATCCAAATTCTTTCCAGCCCGAGAGCAAGCACCAACCATAATCAACACTCCGGCAATAATCGCCAACAACCGAAAACATAATCCTCGATTATTCATAATTTAACATCGCCAAGCAAGGTCCTTCCAATCCTCTCGGAACTAAAGACTCTCTACTTGCTCTTGAGTCAGTCCAGTGTTAAGCATGATGTCCCCTATTGCCATTCCCCGCTCTTTCATGCGTCTGGCAACTTGTTCGATCCCTCTTCCTATTCCCTGCTCTATCCCCTGTTCTATTCCGCGCTCAATCCCCTGTTCTATTCCGCGCTCAATCCCTTCTTCGTATGCGTATTCTCGGGCCGATTCCATCTCAAGCTCGCGTATCAGTGTCTTCTCATAGACCGCCATCTCCTCGGCCGCCAGATTGCTTAACATGGAGGCGTGAAACAACTCCTTATACTCTCCGCTCTTATAGGGTTTTGATTCTTTATTCAATTTCTCCATATTCTTTATCAAAAATAATAGCTTCTGAAGCTTAGTTTCACATTCTTCCCATCTTTTAGGTACCTGTGGTAATGAAAGGAAAAAGATTTTCAGGTCCTCAGTATAGACAATTTTGCTTTCCCTCCGGATCAGTCGGAAGGATCTCCTTGTTCCGGAATTCGATATCCGCTATTTCCATTTGCCCTTCAAACAGGGCATTGAGGAATTGGATTATTATCTTCTCCGAAGATGGAGACCCAAATACCTTTTTGAAGGCATAATCGGAACGTAGCTTCAGGAAGGGGACTTTCAGCAATTCCTGGACTCGGGTGTCAATGTCTTTATTTTCCATACCGCTAAATTACTCAAAAGTATCCGGTTTTACAAATCTAATCTCGAAACCACCTCAGAACTTTTTTTCCACTCCGCGGGAGGCTACCCAGGTATTCTAACGGCGCGGGGACGCGCCTCCTCCCCAGTTAAGTCTTTTGTTCTTATACCCTTCCCTCATCCCTGATAACTATGACTTCTGACCTAAGCTAAGCTTTTGTTCTTCTGGCTAAAAGCGGGATTTAGAAGCGGTAGATGAGGGCCACGGAAAGAGAGAAGCGGGAGATCTTAGAACGAGTCAGATAACTGCTCAAGGGACGTACTGTTTGACCTTCTGCAACTGTATAAGTTACCGGTGCTGTCATTGCATCAATTCCAGAGAGATCCCGAACTCCTTTTTTGAACATGTCTTTCAATCCTCTTTCGTAATTCAGCGAAAGGCTGCCGGCTAAGGGTCCGCAGATATCGAAGTCCGCTCCTATGCCGGCAAGAATGGAGGTGGTGCATTTGTTGACTGCTGGGGCCAACACGCGATCCTGATCCAGGGATGTCTCTCCGAACATGTTCATATAAGAGGCGTCTATCAGCAGATTGTCATATTGGGGGTAGACCCCGTAGCTGTCAGCCTTTCCAGTACATTCACTCACCTTTGACGAAGTATTGAACCGCAAGCGTACTCCGGCCACGGCATGAAGGCTAAAGACTTTACTGAAACGGTAACGATATTTGAGGTAAATGGGAAGAGTAACACTTTCAACCTGAATCTTCTGATGCAAGTCCTTCACATCATAATACCGGATATATGTATCTCCATCCATATCGGCATCCGCTGCAGCGGAATAATGATAATCCAACCCCGGGGCGTTGGCTTTAAGGTAGGTGCAGCCATAACCGATACCTATGTTGGCTTCCAGATAATTCATATCCTGTTTCCAGAAAGTCCATCCGAAATCCAATTCAAAATTATGGGAAGAGGATTTGGTTGTCATATCGGGAAACACACCGTCTACATCCATTCCCTTTCCTAATCCGATATCGGCAACGGCCTTAATGGCGAAGTCTTCTTTACAGTCGCACTGCGCCCGGCCTGTGAAGGCCGGGAACAGCGCTGATGCGATTACTATATATGCAATTTTAAATTTCATGTTTTAATAAATTGGTCAACATCGCAGACGATGTCTCACATTTCAATCGATTATAACCTTCTTTGATTTCACGTCATCCCCACACTTCAATGTCACCACATAGGGGCCAGCGGCGAAACGATCAAGTTCGATTATTTCCGTGGTGTGATCAGTAGCAGGATAAACCCGAGAATAAACTACGGCTCCGGTCAAGGTGTAGACGGAGAGTGTGATATCTTCCGTTCCTCCGAACGATATGTACATACCGTCAGGAGTGATGTTGATCCACTCATCTCCGTCATCTGACCTTGAGTTCAGCTTGTCCGGATCGAAACCGTATATGGAGGGATCCAAGCAAACCTCTTCCCTACCGTCAAGATGGCGCAGGTTACTGGTTACTACTTCTCCATTCTCATTCACAAGGTAGGAGAAGGCCCAGAAGTCATTAGTACGGTTATTATAAATCTCCGGGGTGGTATGGCAATAGCGCAGCGGTGTCTCGGCTAAGATGCGCGATTTACCATTGCTGTCAGTGAAGCCATAGACAAACTTGTATCCGAGTTTCACAAGTTCCGAATCCGGAAGGTCCATAAGTATCACAAACGTGCATGTAGTACCATCTCCCTTGCGTAAGAGCTGACGCGGAGTCATCGGACGTGCCTTGACGGTAACAGTACATAACGCCGTCTTACCATTGGAACTCTTGGCTGTGAGCGTCGCTATACCGGGCGCAACACCGGTAACTATGCCATCCTCTACCGACGCTATCTCCGGATTGCTGGAGATCCAGGTAACGCTTCTGTCAGTAGCATCCATAGGAAGTATGGTAACGATCAGCTCGGCTGTCTCACCCTCCCACAGTTCAAGATCGGCAGCGTCAAGAGTTATAGAGGCCACTTCAATATATCTCGGTTCAACCGTAACGTTACAGATAGCGGTCAGGCCATTGGAAGAGGAGGCGTAGATTGTAGCCACACCCGCTTTTACGCCATACACCTCACCGTCTGCCGAAACAGTAGCCACGCCCTCATTTGAGGAGAGCCAGGTAACAGTCTTATCTGTTGCGTCATCAGGTTTGATGGTAGCGATCAATGTATGGTAATCACCCTCGATCATGCGCAGGTCATATTCACTCAAAGTCAGATCGGTTACAGGAATAACCAATGGAACAACTGTTACCACACATTCAGCCTTGATTCCATTATAGGAAGAGGCAGTTATGATCGTCACACCTTGTTTGATGGCGGTGACTAACCCGTTCTCATCGACTGTGGCGATGGCCTCGTTAGCGGAATACCAGAGGACACGCTTATCAGTAGCGTTCTCCGGACGTATCAGGGCTATTAGTTCCGCTGTCTCTCCTTCTATCATCAGCATCTCTGAGTTAGAGAGGGAGATTCCTGTAACCTCCACTATTCCCGGATTTACGGTTACCTTACATTCCGCTGTCAGACCATTAGAGGTGGATGCGTAGATAGTAGCGATGCCCATCTTGACCGCGTATAATTCTCCATTATCCGACACGGTTACAATTGAAGGATCTGAAGTCCGCCAGGTGACTCTCTTGTCGGTAGCGTCATCCGGTGTAACGGTAGCTATCAGGGTGTAAGTATCACCTTCGGTCATCTCCAGTTCCGAATCACTGAGAGTTATACCCTCGACTGCCCTAAACGCGGGTTCAACAGTCACTCTACAAATTCCCTGTACACTGAGATCAAAGAGGGAGGTTGCTATGATTCGTACCACCCCGACCTTCAGTGCGCTTACTATGCCATTCTCATCTACTGTAGCTATCTCCTCATCATCCGAACTCCAAGTAACTCGTTTGTCGGTAGCGTCCGCCGGACTTACGATAGCGAGCAGCTCGGCTGTTGTGCCCTCTACCATTACCATTTCCGAGTTCGAAAGAGAGATACCGGTTACTGGTATAATACCCGGGTGAACGGTTACCTTACATTCGGCTGTAAGGCCATTGGAAGTAGAGGCATAGATGGTTGCGAGTCCCATCTTAACTGCGTAAAGTTCGCCGTTATCCGACACCGTCACGATCGAGGGATCCGAAGTTCGCCAAGTTACTGTTTTGTCGGTGGCGTCCTCGGGAGTTACGGTTGCTATCAGGGTGTAAGTATCACCTTCCGTCATCTCCAGTTCAGAGTCACTTA
>CAZKJP010000094.1:0-9865 GCA_964553075.1 uncultured Sangeribacter sp.
TAATGGGTTGAGTGTCCGATTGTTATAGGGATAAACTCCCAAACTCGGGAAATTAGTCAACTTTTCTCTAACTTCAACCCCCATATATGGAATAATTAAGGAAACAGCGTTCCCAAATGCTAAAAAAAGGATAGCATCAATCCTAAGAATAGCCTTCCCTTGGTTATTTAAGGGATCGATGGATCAGCAATCCAGCCGATGTTGAAGATCAGGCCCAAACGGCTGGAGATTGTCGGAGGAAAGTCCTTGCGGGCGGTCTCATGCAACACATAGTAGAAAGGCCGGTCGAAAGTAACGGTCAGCTCCGGATCCCCCTTTGTGCGGTTATCGTTGAAAGTCAACTGAGTAGTATTACATCCCATAAAGTCGATGCTGACCACGCTGACGGCCATCGCGGCATCTACCGGATAATCATGGTAATCTTGATCTCCCCAATCATTTACAAGAGGCCAGAACCTGAACTGTTGCCAGACTCCGGGTATTTGGTCATTGAAATAATCAACCAGATTGTTTCGGCATGTGCTGGTAAACTCAGGTATCCGGGCGAGTACTTTTCTATCGGTGCGTGTTTCCAGCAATGCGTCCCAAACTTCCGGTGTAAGCAATTCCGAGGGATTAGATTCCGGGGGGAGAACGAAAGACAGGTTGTAGAACCCATTCCCTAACGGGACGGTAACCATAGTGAACCCATGTGCTTCAGCGTAACCGAGTTTCAAGTCATCCCTGTTGCATACGCCTTTGAGAGTGAATGTGGCGCCATCTTCACGATTGAAGGTCATCCAATCCTGAGTCATATCTATGCCCCAAGGAGAAGAGATGACAGTAGTGCTGAAAAATGCACTTTCTGCATCTATAGGTTCACTTAGGAAATCCTGAATGAAACCGTCCGATTCGACGATACCCCAAGTATTAACGGCATTGAATCCCGCTTCACCACCAGGAGTGAAATTGAAGGGAGTGCATGACGCCACAAACCCACCATATGTACCTCCCATTTGAGGGTACATTTCCAGCTTTTGAGTGAGCCATTTTGAATATGCAAGCAAGTCCTTACTGTTTTTCGGGTCAGCTTTTTCAAGGGATTTTTGGAGTTCTTCGGTGTTACCTAATAACTGATTATCGCTTGTCCCAAAGAATTTAATATTTATTGGGGGGTGGTATTTGGCAGCAAAAGATTGTGCTACTAATGCGAGTCCATTTGCCTCGGAGTATGAAGCGACCGCAATGTTTTGTATTGTAGATTGTTCCAAAGACTTCTTAAGGTCATTGAAACTGATCTCATTGAGATTCATAATCCAATTTGCATTACCGAGATGGAATCCCGGCTCCGGGTCTGGGCCAGGTACAGGAACAGTTGGGCGATCATCTTCGGATGAACAGGCCATCAAAGCAAGAAGAGGTAGTAAGGAGAGGGGAATGTTTAATAATTTCATATTTATATTTATTATTTGTAAGAGACTCCAATATAATTGGCACACATTAGTATCACTGGAAAAGAAATCTCATTTTTAATTATTGGATCGCATAGGATAACTCGAAAATGAAGAGATTGCTATCTAGGGATACTCGTTATTTGGATAGAGAAAGGTTTGTAATCAAGGTACAGATATCTCACTCTCTATCCAAATAACAGTCTAATAAACGGAAATATTATTTTTCAGGGATAAAATTATAGTAAATACCTCCAAATAAAGTCTTCGAGACATATCCATCAGTTCCATCATCATGAGGATCCGGAGGCCCTATTAAGCCATCGTCAGTCTGAGCTCCAACGCTCACTTCTCCTAATTTGTAGTATCCATTCGCTGTTCCTCCCCTTCCCCAGATGCAATGGAAATAGGTTTCAGTCTTGGTGGTCGGGTCTCCCATTAGAGGTGTAGAAGTAATGATCCTATATTGTCCTCCATCTATAATAAAGTACGTCTTGGTATTTGATGAGCTTCTACCTACCATTACGCATGGTCTAAAAGCCTTCATTTCATTTCTCAGCAAGTCTGCAGATGGTTGATTGGTATAGGTATATGATTTTAATTGCATATTATCCTGAAAGGTCTGAGGGAAATCAATCAAAAACTCATTGCAGACAGTTTTCTCTTCCCCGTAAAGAGCGTCAGTATTTTCAGGCCTTCCCATAATTTCGAAAAGTCTTGCCCATCCATCGTTATTCGGGTCATTGTACATCTGATCCCAATTAAAGGTGACAGTCGGAGCGGAGACAGTATAGCTCTTTGGTGTTTTATAGTACCCCATCATAGTTCCCATAGCTAACGCAAATTCTCCTATCATGGCCTGTTTGCCTGATTCAGTGAAGCAGTATTTGTTATAAGGTTCACCTTGCTCAAACTTGGAGAGGAAGCCGGTGAGTCGGGGTGTACAGTAATTTACATATTCCACCTTGGGTTGTACGATTGGATGAAGAGTCGTGTCACGGTAAGGTGGTTCCGGTGGGATAGGAGGAGTGATAGGAGTTATTCTCAAACAGGTGTTTAGATACCAGTTGAGGCCACCGTTTTGGAGGGTATCTGAAAGATGGAGGGATCCTTCATCGGAGATGGCGTACACTCCTTCGTTGCGGCGGTCAGCGGAGACGATGGCGAAGCCTCCGTCATTCTCGAAATTGAGGATGTAGTATCCGTAGGAATCGGGAGTCTCATCGGTGCGTGTTTGGGCGCGGCGTAGGATCTCGAAGCCTTTGAGGCTGATAGGTTTGCCCGAACGGGTAGTTCCGAAGAAGCCGGAGTAATGCTCGGAGGCCATGTCGACGGCTTCCTGGAGAGTTACTACATTCGGGTCAAGCTCCGCGAGATTGACGTTAGGTTCGTTCAGAACCGGTTCCTGTTGGGAGCAGGAAGCAAGGGCGAACAGAGATAGCCCACTTGCCAGTAAAACTTGGATTTTATTCATGTTTATAATGTTTATAGGAAGTCAAGAGCTGAATTGTCTCTAAACTTCGGTTAATAAAAGTATAGGTTTAAAAATCTAAAGTCCCGGTAAAGACGCGGCCGTTGTCGGCGGTGCAGGTGATGGAGTACTGACCTTCGAGTTCCGGGATTTCCATGATGGGGTCGGCGTGGTTGACAGTGCCGGTGTATTCCTCCATATTATTATAGAGGCAGACGTTGAGGTATTCGTACTCATCAGGAATGGCAAATTGGAGATAGCCATTTCCATATTGGAGTAATACGATTGTGATCCTGGCCGGTGCTTCAGGTTGTCCAGGTATGAGTTCCTTGCCGATAAGAATGACATCCTGGGGTTCCCGATTGCGAGGGAAAGTCGGATCATTGGAATCATAGCCGAACGTCGAGAGGCAACTTAGAAGTCCAAGTGCCGCGATGATAGGTTTGATGAGTAGTTTCATAACACCGAGTTTAAATGAACAAATACTTGAATACAAATCTCGATTACAAAATTAGGACGGGAAATCTACGAAATCAAGCGAATCGGGCAGAAAATTATTTAATTTTAACTATTTGACGGCTCGGTTAATACACTGAAAATTAACAAGTTGCAAGAAAGTGTAATTTTCAAGATTATACTTTCTTGTAACTTGTTGATTATTATATAGATACGCGGACGGAGAAATGTTAAAAATTAAATCTTTTCTTATTAAAATGTATTTGCAAGACTTAAATTATGTTTAAGAGATGGGAATACCCTACGGGCATTCCGGATTCTTTTTGGGGTGGGAATCCACGGACTCGCGAATACCCGTTGGGCATTCCCGGGCCGGGAGGCGGCGGGGTTAGCGGGCATCGGGGTGGCCTTCGTAGTAGTTGATGAAGGCGCGGTTTACCAGACGGGTGCCTCCGCGGGTGGGGTAGTTGCCGGAGAAATACCAGTCGCCGGGGTAATCCGGGATGGCTTTATGCAATCCTTCCAAGGACTGGAAGATCAGCTTCACTTCGCATTTTACTTCCTCCGGTGTAAGCATCTCGGCTATCTTCGCTGAGATCTCTTCGTCGGTAAAGGGAGCGTAGATCGCTTTAACGCAGTTCTCATCCGGATCAGTCAGTGCGCGTCGGTAGGCTTCATCTATGACATTCTGCATCCCGCGCTCTTTCAGCAGCTCTATTGCCGCGCGGAAGGCTATGAATTCTCCCATGCGGGACATGTCGATTCCGTAACAGTCCGGGTAACGCACCTGCGGCGAGGAACTAACCACCACAATCCTCTTAGGCTTAAGACGGTTCAGCATACCCAATATAGACTGGCGCAGGGTTGTACCCCTTACGATCGAGTCATCGATCACCACCAATGAATCCTTATCATTCTCTACTATTCCGTAAGTAACGTCATAGACATGGGCCGCGAGATCATTGCGGCTTGTGCCTTCCGCGATAAAGGTGCGTAGCTTGATATCCTTGATGGCGACTTTCTCCATACGCAGATGGCGCTTCAGCACCTCGTGAATCCGCTCCTCAGTAAGTTTACCTTCCCGGGAGAGACGGAGTATCTCGGCGTTTTTCCATTCATTCAGTCGCTTGTCGAGTCCTTGTATCATGCCTAAGAAAGCGACTTCGGCTGTATTCGGTATAAAGGAGAAAACAGCATGGGCTAAGTCCCGCTCCACCGCGTCCAACACCGGCTCCACCAACTGCCGTCCCAATGCCTTGCGCTCGCGGTAAATATCAGCGTCAGAACCACGTGAGAAATAAATACGCTCGAACGAGCAGCGGCGGTTGTCAATCTGCTCCATGAGGGGTGCGACCTCAAAACGGTTGTTCTTGGCAACAGTCAGCATCTCTCCCGGCAGAAGTTCCTTGACCTGGGCGCGGCGCACATTCATCACCGTCTGAATCACCGGCCTCTCCGAAGCGACCACTACCACTTCATCGTCGGCATACCAGAAAGCAGGGCGGATACCATTGGGATCGCGCAATACGAACATGTCTCCGGAACCCACGACACCGCAAATAACATACCCTCCGTCCCATGTCGGAGCGCAGGCCCTCATGACATTCCGGGTATCAAGATTATCCTCGATAAGGGTTGTGAGGTCAGTTCCGCTATGCTCATCTCGGTACTGACGATAGACCCGGTGGTTCTCCTTGTCAAGGGCGGCTCCCAATTGTTCGAGCAGCACAACGGTATCGCTGTAGAATCGCGGATGCTGGCCGGTAGCCACGATCTCAGAGAAAATGTCCTCTACATTGGTCATATTGAAATTGCCGCAAAGCAGAAGATTCCGCGAGCGCCAGTTATTGCGGCGCAGGAAGGGGTGTACATAGCTGATACCCGATTTGCCGGTAGTGGAGTAGCGCAGATGCCCCATGTATATCTCGCCTAAGAAATCCTCCGGATTCTTGTTGATGTTGGAGAATACCTTCGAGATGGCATCCGAACCCATAGCCCTTTCGCGGAAGACATATTCCTGACCCGGATGGGAAGTCAGTTTCACAACCCCGACGCCGGCTCCCTCCTGACCGCGATTGTGCTGTTTCTCCATGAGGAGGTAGAGCTTGTTAAGCCCCCAGAAGCGGGTTCCATATTTGCGTTCGTAATAGTCCAGCGGTTTGAGCAACCGTATCATGGCTACGCCACATTCATGCTTGATCAATTCCATCTTACTTTTTCGTTACCTGTAATTATTATCCTATCTAACATCGCGAAGCGATGTCCCTACTTTTCTGCCTTATCCTCACATCGCAAAGCGATGTCCCTACTTATCAGAGGGTTGCGATTTATCTTGCCAGAGATAAAGTTTGTCGGCTGCCCGCACTTTTTCCGGTACCGGCATCGAGAAGACGTCTCCGCGTTTCACTGACTCAACGTTCTTCAGATCCAACCTCAGTTCTTCGACCTTGAAGACTACTGCTCCGGTCTTGGGTCCGGTCAATACTACCTCATCCCCTACTTTCAGTTCCCCGTTCTCCATCTTGAACTCTCCGACACCGATTTTGGGGAACCAACGGTAGGCCTTCGCGGCATAGACCTTGACGCGGGTTGATGAGGATCCGTACTTCGAACTCCATTCACCGAGCCTCTGACCCAAGTAATAGCCGTTCCAGAAACCTCGGTTAAAGACTTTTGCCAGGCGGCTGTTCCACCCCTCTATCTTCTCTTCGGAGAAAGTACCGTCGCAGATCGCTTCCAGGGCCTGGGAGTAACATTCCACGGTCTCACGCACATACTCCGGCCCCCTGGCCCGCCCTTCGATCTTGAATACGCGAATACCTGCATCCACCATCTTGTTGAGGAAATGGATGGTCTTCAGGTCCTTGGGGCTCATTATGTATTTGTTCTCGATTGCGAGCTGATCGCCGGTCTCAAGGTCTGTAACCTCGTAGCCCCGACGGCATATCTGGTTGCACGCTCCGCGGTTAGCCGAGGAGTTCATCTCATGCAGCGACAGGTAGCATTTTCCGCTCACGGCCATACATAAAGCACCATGGCAGAACATCTCAAGGCGTATCAGCTCACCGTTTGGCCCGGTGATGTTGTCGCGTATTATGGCGCGGTTAATTTCGGCGACCTGATCAAGGTTCAGCTCGCGGGCCAAGACCATCACATCGGCGAACTGCGCGTAGAACTTCACGGCCTCGATATTTGTAACATTGACCTGGGTGGAGATATGCACTTCCTGGCCAATTGAACGAGCATAAATGATAACAGCCATATCGGAAGCGATTATGGCTGAGATACCGGCCCTATGGGCGCGGTCCACGATTGCGTGCATGGCCTCGAAATCGGTATCGTAGATGATTGTATTGACCGTAAGGTAGGTCTTCACTCCAAGAGGGGAGCAGATGGATACGATCTCCTCCATATCGTCGGCAGTGAAGTTGGCGGCCGAGCGGGAGCGCATGTTCAGTTCCCCTATCCCGAAATATACTGCGTCGGCCCCTCCGGCGATAGCGGCTGCGAGAGACTCGCGGCTTCCTACGGGGGCCATTATCTCAAAATCTTTACGTTTCATTTCTTTGCGATGTAAATACATAGAGCGCCTAAAGTCAGCTGCTTCCAATACCCTTCCTTAAAACCGGCTTCAAGCAGCATCCTGACCATCTCATCCCTTTGTGGACATGCCGCTATACTTGCGGGCAGGTAACTGTAGGCCTCCGAGTCGCCGGCTATCAGCTTTCCGGCTATGGGAATCAGCTTGGTATAAAGCTTGTATCCGGCCAATGGTATTGCGGCGGTAGGACGCGAAAGTTCTATTATACAAGCTACTCCGCCGGGCCGCAATACCCTCCGCATCTCCGTTAATCCTTTGCGCAGGTCCTGAAAGTTGCGCACTCCGTATGCTATGGTAAGGAGGTCGAATGAATCGTCAGGAAAGGGCAACTCCAGGCAATCTCCTTTTTGGAAGGAGATTCTGCTTTTGGTCTCCTCGGGCTTCTCTGCGAGACGTTTGCGCGCCACGCTGAGCATACCTGCCGATAAGTCTACTCCGGTGATCTCCGCTGACGGCAGCTGCTCGGCCAATGCGAAAGCCACATCCCCGGTGCCGGTCGCCAGATCTACCACTTGCTTAGGTTCCGGTTTGGCTGCGAGGGCCATTCTTAGGGCTACCCGGCGCCAGTGGCGGTGCTGACCCATCGACATTGCCGAGTTCATGAAATCGTAGGCCGGAGCGATGTGGTCAAACATCTCCTCGATCTGCTCCCCTTTGCTGCGGGAGCCATCGTAGGGAGTGATATTCTCCGGCGTTACCGGAGGCTGCCCGTTTATATGCTGCTTTTCTGTCTGTCCCTCGGACTTGATCATGGGAGGAGGTTAAGTTATAGGTTTTTCTGGAAACTGCGGCGGCGACGGTGCTGACGGTTGGTGAAGTAATCCCATTGCCCCTGGACCTTAGCGTTTGTCTCCATTTCCGGATTCGATTCGGCATATTTGAAGCCGTATTTATTGAAATAAGGAATAAGGTCCTGGAAGAGCAGGGCATTCACCCCTTTGTTCATATACTCAGGCTTTACAGCCACCAACAGAAGGTCTACCCGGTCATTCTTACCCTTTAGGGCCTTCAGCAGATGGTACCATCCGAACGGGAGCATCTTCCCTTTTGATTTCTGGAGCCCGCGGCTCATGGAGGGCATCGAGATCCCGACTCCGACCAACTGATCCTCCTTATCTACGATAAGGGTGAGCAGATCCAAGTTCAGCAGACCTAAGTACTCTTTTATATAATGCTCTATCTGACGTTTCGAGAGTGGGGAATACTGATAGAGGTCTTTGTAGCTGGTATTGATTAGATGGAAGAGGGCATGGCCGTAGTCCTGTTTTACCTTCGAGCGGGACTTGTATTTGAGTACCCGCAGGTCGAATTTCTTTTTTACGATGTCAGCGATACGGTTGTATTTCTCCGGGATCGTCTCGGGGACTTCCATCACGAATTCTACCCAATCCGAGTCCTTGGTATAACCGTGGGCCTCCATGTGCTTAGGGTAATATGGGTAGTTGTAGATGGTGGCCATTGTAGAGAGTTCCTCGAAGCCATCTACGAGCATCCCCTCATGGTCAAGATCCGTAAACCCGAGCGGACCTATGATACGTTCCATCCCTTTTTCGCGTCCCCAGTCCTCGACCGCTTTCAGCAGGGCTCCGGAGACTTCCAGGTCATCTATGAAGTCGATGAAGCCAAAACGTACCGTCTTTGATCCATCTTTTTCGTTGACCCGGTTGTTGAGTATTCCGGCGATACGTCCTACCGGATTGCCATCGCGGTATGCCATGAAACAGGCAGCCTCACAGAAATCGAAGGCCGGATTCTTGTTAGGGTCAAGCGTATCCACGTCGTCGGTAATCAACGGTGGCACATAATAGGGATTACCCTCGTAGAGGTCAATCTGATATTGGGTAAATTTCTTGAGGTCCTTGGGGGTGAGGGGAATCTGCTTGATCTCGACCATGGTGAAAAGAAGATAAAAGTTGTACTTATAGGCTGATTTGATGAGAAGTCATTTAAACTTGGGTTTTAAAACTTCATTATCTGAGCTGTAGCCAGATTAGCAACGCCAACATTAGGATTATGAATCCGCAGAGCCAGATGTAGATCTGGCCTGAGTTGCGCCGTTCTATGGCGAGCTGGATATCGGAGACGGTGGTGTATGGGCCTTCGGGATCCTTGGCTTTATTGGCGATGCTGCGCAGTTTTGGGAGAGTTGTCGGTAGAGCGTCGAGCACCTCCGTCAGAATCTCCCCATATCGCATTATGTCGGCCCTGGTATCCTGAACGCTCATCTCCTCGTTCTGGTCATATCCGACGTTGAGAAGCTTCAGGTTCTGGGTATATTCAGTGAAGATGATGGTCTCCGGGGAAAGGGGATGATGTACCACATGGTTCTCCTGAATATACTCCATTGCATCGAGCAGTTGGGTTTCCAGGCGGTGTACGATCTGAGGGCTGAGGCGATGCTCGTCGATCAGCTTGCGGAGAGTGAAGCCGTAGGCATCATCCGTGATTATGGCGCGACCGATTCCGGGGACGATCTCGAAATCATTCACCATCACTATATTGGCATGAGCCAAGTTGTAACGGGTCTCAAACTCGCGTTCCAGCATTTCCTGAAAATGCGGATTATCGGCATACTCTTTCTTCAAGGCTTTGAGCATTACCCATTTCCCATGTTTTCGGACTGTGTAGACGTCATAATACTGTTCCTCCCATTCGGGAAGCAACGTAAGGTCTGACCATTTCCCAGACGGGTCGTCAATCGGAATCTTTATTTCTTGCTTGGATAATGTCGCCATGATGAAGAAAATTTGAGTATGAAGTCGTCTAAACTTATTTACGAATTAAAAAAATCTCTATTGAAGTGTTAACCAAAATTCTCTTTTTCAATCTTTCATCATCTTTCGGGCTTGTTATTCCCCTCTCATCAGTCGTTATGCCCGCATAACTCCTTCTTCGAGTGAAAAAACA
>CAZKJP010000095.1:0-9860 GCA_964553075.1 uncultured Sangeribacter sp.
TCGAGGCTTACTTCGGTTTCCCGAAACCCAACGAGCTCGTGAAGAACGCTGAGGTACCGGGCGGCATGTATTCCAACATGGTAGCCAACCTCCGCGCTCTCGGTGCAGAGGATGTATTGGAAGAGGCTATGGCCCTGATCCCGAAAGTACGTCGCGACGCAGGTCTTGTACCTCTCGTTACTCCAACCAGCCAGATCGTAGGATCTCAGGCTGTAAACCTCGCAGTTGACCGTCGTAATGGCAAACCCGACTATACCAACAAGAATAACCAGTTTATCGCTCTCGTAAAGGGTGAGTATGGTACCACTCCGGTACCGGTTGATCCCAAGTTCCGTGAGCAGATTACCGGTAGCCCGGAAGAGAAACCCTACGATGTTTCCTCTTACAAGCGTCCGGACAATCCTGTTATGGACAAGTTCGGTGGAGTGAAATTAGCTGCTAACGAAGAGGAATTCCTGCTGTTGGAGCTTCTCCCCGCCGTTGCTAAGACCTTCCTTTCCAACATCCGCAAGAAAGAATACGAAGCAAAAGCAGCTGCCGCTCCTAAGGCTGAAGAGGCACCGAAGGGCACAACTGAGGCTGTAACCGGCGATGTATTCTCCGCTCCGATGGGTGGAACCGTGATGGAAGTACGCGTAAAGGCAGGCGACAAGGTTAATCCCGGTGACGTAGTACTCGTTTATGAGGCTATGAAGATGGAAAACGACCTTGCATGCGAAATGGGTGGTATCGTTAAGCAGGTACTGGTAGGTGAAGGTGACGTAATGTCTACCGGACAGCCCCTGATCGAGTTCGTTGGAGAAGGCGCAGCTGCTCCTGCTGAGGAGGCTCCCGCTGTAGAGGGCTCCGGTGAAGTTATGGTAGCCCCGATGGGTGGAACCGTACTCGAAATCCAGGTTAAAGTTGGTGACGAGATCAAACCCGGCGACACTCTCTTGGTTTACGAGGCCATGAAGATGGAGAACAATCTTATCGCTGAACGTGGCGGCCGCATCGCCAAGATCCTAATCGAGGAAGGAGATGTAATGGCAACCGATCAGCCTATCTTCGAGTTCGGAAATGCTGTAGCCAAGGCTGCTCCTAAGGCTGCTGCTCCCAAACCGGCTCCCGCTCCGAAGCCCGCACCGGCTCCGAAACCCGTTCAGGCCGAAGCAGCTCCGGCTCCCGCTTCCGTTAAACCGGTTGACGCTTTCCGCGCATACGCACCTGTTGAGGGTGGAACTGCCGCTCAGACTGTCCTCCCGAAGAAACCGGGTAAGGATGTAGCTCCGGCTCTCCGTCTGGCTGAAGGAACCACTCTGGAAATCAACGTTAACCCTGACGGTGGTATCAACATCCGCATCACTACCGGCAAATAACCCATAAACCCCTAAACTAATAAAAATAGCCCTGACTTTCGAGTCCGGGCTATTTTTATTACCTATAACCTATTCACTATAACTTATTAACGATAAAAGAGGCTGTTTCCATTGGAAACAGCCTCTTTTATCGTTAACGTCTGAATTAAAAAGACCGGGTATTAAGCCTGAGCTTTTTTCACGCGACGTTCTTTGATACGGGCTTTCTTACCAGTGAGCCCACGCAGATAATACAGTTTCGCACGACGAACCTTACCATACTTGTTTACCTCGATAGACTCGATAAACGGAGATTCGATGGGGAAGATACGCTCTACGCCGATACCGTCAGAAATCTTACGTACGGTGAAGCGCTTCTTATCACCCTGGCCGTTGATACGGATTACAACGCCGCGATACTGCTGGATACGCTCTTTGTTACCCTCCTTAATGCGGTAGGCTACTGTGATGGTGTCGCCAGGTCCGAAAGTCGGAAATTCCTTGGCAGGAGTTGCAAATGCCTCTTCGGCAATCTTGATCAAATCCATTTCTTATATTTATTTTTAAGTTTTCGCCTGCAATATAAATAAGCTTCTCTCTGAAGAGGACTCTGCGAAATAAATTATTTCTCAGATACTTACAATATTATTTTCCTCTCCGTCTTACCAGAGATTGCAGACTCGGCTACAAAATTACTCATTTTCTCCGGTTTACCCAAATAAACCGGCTAAGTTTCTCTAAAAAATACCGGGAGAAGTTACAAGGTTCCGGAATCAAAATAGGAATAAAAGGTAGGGGCGTCATTGCTCCCTCCTCCTACTATCACATGATCCAACAACCGCAGATTGAAAAACTTACAGGCATTCTTAAGATCCTGAGTTATCCGGTTATCCTGAATACTTGGTTTCATATTTCCCGATGGGTGATTATGGACCAACATCATACAGGTACTGTTCAGCATCAGTGCTAACCTGATTATTGGCTTTACATCGAAAATGCTTGCATTGACTAACCCAGTACTGATTCTTGCAGCCTGTATCAGATGCAACGACTGGCTGAGATAAAGTACATAAATGTTCTCAACGGCCTCACAACCTATACGGGGCATCATCAATTTGGCAGCCTCCTGTGAATTGCTTATCAGGGGAGAATCCCCTACCTCCTCCTTATTATATCGGCGTATGATCTCCATGAGGGCCAGAATCTGCATAGCCTTGACTTTTCCAATGCCATCGTATGACATCAAGCCTTCCAATGGCAAAGCACCTAACCGGCGGAACTTTCCTCCGCACTCTTCGATCATATCTTTACAGATCTTAGTGATAGGCTTTCCAGGCAATCCGGTACGTAATATAACCGCTAAAAGCTGGGAATCAGTCAGGGAGTCAATGCCATACTTCTCTGCTTTCTCGTATGGGCGTTCCTCTAAGTCCAAATCCCGGATTTTTGGCATGGGGGCTTCTTTCCCCTTTTCTTCGTCACTCTTAAGATAGGCGACATAATTATCGCTTAAAATATTCTGCCCCATATCACTTTCCTTTCCTCATGGCTATTTCCTGCGCCTCATCTCGGCCATGCCCCAACAGGATTTTCCACACATAACTACGGATAAAACCGGTGCCGTACCCGAGTATCTGTACAACCGAAGCGGCAGTAGCCAGCCCTGCAATCTTCAGGCTTTTAGTTTTACGCCACGAATCTACAAACAAAGCCAAAAGATATATCCCCGGAAGTATCAATAACCAAGGCCACCATATTGAGGCTATCAGTATTGCGACGGCACCAATGGTCATAACGGCCGGTAGGCAATGAACAGCCTTCATGGAACCGGGATACAGCAGCTTCAAAGTTATGCGCGACATTCCGAAGACATGGACTTGACGCCAGAATTTGGCTAAGTTGCCACGCCGCTTGTGGTATACATATACTTCAGGCAACAGGACGGCTTCGTAACCGGCTTGTCTGATACGTGTACTCATATCGATGTCCTCGCTGAACATCTCGCGGAAGCCTCCGACTTTATCATAGACCTCGCGTGCAAAACCCATATTGAAGGTACGCGGCACAAACTTCTCCATGCTTTTCTTTCCCCCGCGTATACCGCCAGTTGTCAGAAAAGAGGTCATAGCGTAATTTATCGCCTTCTGGGTAGATGTAAAAGAAGAATGGGCCGCATCGGGTCCCCCAAAGAACTTAGCTCCTGTACGAGTTATCCCCTCTCTCAAACGAGCGATATAATCCGGCGGCAAAATACAGTCGGAGTCTACGAAAATCAAGAAATCCCCTTTAGCCCTTTCAATTCCGTAATTACGGGCCGGACTCCGTCCCTCATTATCCTTATAAAAATACTGCAAGGAGCAGGCTCCGGAATATTTCCGTGCCTGCTCCTCGCATTTTATTGTTGAACCGTCTTCTACTATTACAACCTCGAAGCCTTTGTCAGTTTGCACCGCAAGACTTTCAAGCAGGTCCGATACCTCATCGGGCCGGTTATAAACCGGCACGACAATCGAGAAGTACAGTTCGTATGGACTCTGATTGTCCATTTCTATTCTTTGTTTCGATTTAGACTGTCAGCTTATGCCTTTACGCGGCCTACATAGCTACCGTCGCGGGTATCTACCTCGATCAGCTCTCCTTCGTTAATGAAGAGAGGCACGCGTACGGTTGCACCGGTTTCTACTGTAGCCGGCTTCAAAGTGTTGGTAGCGGTATCACCTTTCAGACCCGGTTCAGTGTAAGTGATCTTGAGGATAGTCTTCATCGGCATCTCAGCGTAGAGTACGGTATCGGTGGAAGCGTCGCTTACAACCTCTACGGTGTCTCCTTCCTTCATATAGTCAGCACCGGTTACCAACTCACGGTTGATAGGAATCTGCTCGAAAGTCTCGTTGTTCATGAAGATATCGTCACCGCCGTCTGCATACAGATACTGGTAAGGACGACGCTCTACGCGTACATCCTCGAGTTTTTCACCGATGTTGAAACGGCGCTCGAGTACGCGGCCGTCCACTACGTTCTTCAGCTTGGTACGCATGAAGGTATTACCCTTACCGGGTTTAACGTGAAGGAACTCGATTACGAAATAGAGCTGGCCATCAAGACGGATACAGGTACCGTTCTTGATATCTTGGGCATTCATCATAATTATTATGCTGTTTTAATTTGTTTACAAGTATGTCTATCCGTCGGAGCCAAAACCCAGGACTCCAAACAGAAATTTAACCGCCACAATCGGCAGGCAGTGCAAAATTATAAAAAATCTCGCAACTGTACAAGTTCTAACCCAATAGCAATCCGGCTGACTGGGATGAGGCGCGCCATCGTCGCATGACTGGGATGAGGCGCGCCATCGCGCCGGGAGCACCTCGGCCACTTACTTAGCCGGGGCGAGGGCGCCCCTCATCCCAGTCACCTCCCAGTCACTATCCTAAATACTGTTAAGAATGATTTGGGCCTCCGTCTATCCTTTCTTCAATTCCTGGATTTCATAATGGAGGCCTCTGTCTTCTTTCTTCTCAATGAAGTTCGCCCCTATGAGATACACCGTACGGCTGTCATGGGCAAACCTCCCGGCATAATCACGCGAATAAATCTGCTCCATAGCCTCCTCTACGCTCCTATTGTATTTGAACTCGAACACATAGATAAATCCGGCAACCGTAACTTCCAGGTCACTCCTCCCTTTATAACTATGATGTTCCGCTGTTACATAGGTACCGCAAAGAACTGATATCAGATAAGTTACTGCCCGATAGGTGGATTCGTTATGATCCTCGCCCGGCAAATCTTTCAGAAGCGCAGCTAACCTCTCCATGAAATCATGAATACGCCCTTTTCCCAATTCCTGTTTGAAGCGAGTGAACTCAAAGCCACTTCCCCTTCTGACCGTGGGAGGAGCATACCATCGAAGTAGGCATTTATAAAATCCGATTTCGACTTCCCGGTTTGGGAACCGTAATTCATACAGATCCATTTCCCGGTCATAATGACCGATGGTGAGATAACCAGTCTGGAACATCAGTGGAACAGGATCCTGATTGTCAAAACCTATAGTCGTGAGATCCTCTACCGAGGCCTCAATGCCATTGATCGATTCGGGATCAATGTCATTATCCCGCGTCCATCGGGCCAAAAAGTACGGTGTTCCGGTCTCGAACCAAAAGGCCCGGATTTCCTTTGACACCAATGCGCTCAACACGCTGTAAGGATTGTAAAGGCGCGAGCCTTTGGCAGCGAAAAGATAACCGTCGTAGTAATTGCGAAGGGTAACGAGGGTAGTTGCAACCTCCTCTTCCCGTTCTCCGGCAAGAACCTCTATTCCGGGATAGAACGTCTCGGTCAGTTCCTTCTCGGTCCACCCGCAGATATCGGCAAACTCATTCTGCATCGATATGTCATGAAGATTGTTCAGGTCGCTGAAAATACTGACTTTGGTGAAGCGCGCAACCCCGGTGATAAAGACAAAGCGTATATAAGAATCCATACTCTTGAGATTGCCATAAAGACTTTTAAGTGTACGTCTATTCTTTTCAAGAAGTTCTTCATACTCCTGAATGTCTATCAACGGCTTGTCGTACTCATCTATCAATATGACTACTTTTCGACCCGTTGTGGCAACTACTCGTTCTATGAGTTCTGCAAACCGTCCTGCAAGCGTGGCGGAAGTTAATTTTATTCCATACCTTCTTTCATATCTATTTAGATGAAGGTTGATAATGCTTTTGAGTCCATCTTCCATAGAGTAGTCTTCGGCATTGAAATCAAATCTCAACACCGGTGAAGGAGTCCAATCCAAATCCATAGAGTCCGCTGCAAGCCCCTTGAAAAGTTCACGCTTGCCCTCGAAATAGGCCTCTAACGTCGACACCAACAAGCTTTTCCCAAACCGGCGTGGCCGACTCAGAAAGATAAACTGCCCCTCGCGTAACAAGGGAGCTATAAATGAGGACTTATCTACATAAGAATATCCACCCTCGATTATTTTCTCGAACGTCTGGATTCCCAACGGATATCTAATACCTTTCATACGCTTCTTTAATTAAAGTACGCTCAAAAGCGAAGTTAGCTATATTTTCCTAACTTTCCAAACATTTCTATCTTTACTGCTAATAGTGAACCAATGGAGATGGTTGATTGTTATTTATCAGAATAATTAAACACTTTCACATAATTCTTGTCATATACCATGAACAAAGTTCTTCCTCTTGGGATGTTAATCCTCGGAATGGCCGCTTGCGGTTCCGATAAGTCTGAAATCACCATACAGATGCCCTCCGAGGGCGCACCTCAGACTATTATCGTAAACCGCGATCTAATCTCGGATTTGGCGGTTGCCCGCGAACAAACCGACCTCAAGACTCAATCAGACACCTTAGAAATAAAGAACGGGAAACTCACCATACCAACCGACCCTCGTGGAGATGCCCGATATCTGATCCAACTCGGCGATAACGGAATGGCCGAATTATATACCGCTCCCGGGGAATCGCTCAATCTTCAGATTGAGTCATATAATCCTCTCATTTATAGTGTTACCGGCTCACAGTTGATGGAGGATATATCCGGTCTGAAAATAGTTACGGATTCAATCTACAATCAGTTTGCCAAGCTCTCAGCTACCGGGGAGGTTTCCGATGAGCAGATACGTAAATATATGGCCGATTACGATAAAGCCCTGACCGGTTTTATTCAGAAGAACCCGGATTCACCGGCCGTAATCTTCGCAATGTTCGAATTGCAAGGTGAATCTTTTAAGAAAGCTTATGACAATCTTTCCGAGCAGGCCAAGAAATCTATCCTCATGCCTATCATTACAGATCAGGTAAACCGTATGAACGAACAATCCGAAGAGATGCAGCGGATTGAAAACGAGAGGGCCGAGAAAGCCAAAGGCGATAAAATGGCTCCTGATTTCAGTCTCAAGGATCCGGAAGGGAAACTCGTATCGCTCTCCCAATTCCGTGGGAAATGGGTTATCCTGGATTTCTGGGGGACATGGTGCGGATGGTGTGTAAAAGGAATACCGGCTCTGAAAGAGGCTTATAAAAAATATAATGGCAAGTTAGAAGTTATAAGTATAGATTGCAATGAGACCGAACAGGAATGGCTCGACGGCATAAAGCAATATGAGTTGCCCTGGGTCAATGTAATCAATAACCCTGAACAGAATCTACTTCAGGCTTATAGCATTTCCGGATTCCCCACCAAAGCGATAGTCAACCCGCAAGGAAAACTTGTTGACATAACTGTCGGTGAGGATCCCTCATTCTATGACCGTCTGGCCAAGTTTATCAAAAGCAATTAATTTTTAAGAGGAACGTAAACCCAAGGGCATATATCCGCCCTCCAAACTTTCTTACATGACACAAAATCTTTCAAATCTCATTCGTTTAGGACTGGCATCCACTGTTGTCATGCTTTCCGCATCCATGCAGGCGCAAAGTAAATTTGACGCCAAATTCAATTCTTATCCTACATACAACGGAGATGATCTGGAACTCAAGGTAGGAGACATGTCAACCTCTTTCCGTCTATGGAGTCCGGCTGCCGAGGCAGTCCGAGTCAACATCTATGAATCAGGGCGCCTCGGCGATCCGATACAGGTCTTGGATATGCTTCAGGATAAGGCGACCGGCACCTGGCTTGCCTCCCTTCCCGGTAAGCAATATGGCAAGTTCTACACTTTTCAGGTCAAACAGGATGGCAAATGGCTCGACGAGACACCGGGAGTCTGGGCGAAGGCTGTTGGTGCAAACGGAAAACGCGCAGCAATAATTGATTTCTCTCAGACCAATCCTGAAGGCTGGGAGACAGACAAAGGCCCGGAAGTAGAGAATTTCACCGATGTAGTGCTTTATGAAATGCACCATCGCGACTTCTCTATGGATCCCTCCTCCGGCATCGCAAACAAAGGTAAGTTCTTAGCATTGACCGAAACCGGCACCTCCTCTCCTACCGGCCAAAAGACCGGCATAGACCATCTGAAGGAGTTAGGTGTGACCCATGTCCATATCCTTCCTTCTTACGATTATAATTCGGTAGACGAGACAAATCTTCAGGAGAATACTTACAACTGGGGATACGACCCACAGAATTACAATGCTCCTGAAGGTTCATATTCTACTAATCCCTCCGACCCGACTGCTCGTGTAAAAGAGATGAAGGAGATGGTAAAAGCTCTTCACGATGCTGGCATAGGTGTCGTTATGGACGTAGTCTACAACCACACTGCCGAAAACGATGGTTCTAATTTCGAGTTGACCGCGCCGGGTTACTACCATCGCCATTGGGACGACGGACGCTACTCTGACGCTTCCGGATGTGGCAACGAGACCGCTTCTGACCGTCAGCAGATGCGTGATTATATCATCAACTCAGTCAAATACTGGGCCGATGAGTATCATATCGATGGCTTCCGCTTCGACCTGATGGCCATTCACGATATAGAGACAATGAATGAAGTAGCGGCTGCCCTAAAAGAAATCAACCCGAGCATTTTCGTTTATGGCGAGGGATGGACTGCCGGTGACTCTCCTTTAGCTGTCGATCAACGCGCACTCAAGGAGAATGTCTCTAAGATGACTGATATTGCCGTGTTCTCCGACGATATCCGCGATGCTGTCAAGGGGCATTATACAGATGCTTCAGACCGTGGCTTCGCTACCGGCAAACCGGGACTTGAGGAAACGGTTAAGATCGGCATTGTAGCCGCGACCGCTCATCCGCAGGTAGATTTCGCCAAGGGAAACAACTCCAAGTTCGCCTATGCTGATAGTCCGGAGATGATCGTCAATTATGTATCCTGCCATGACGACCTTACCCTCACCGACAAGCTGCGCAAGTCCATGCCGGATGCTGATGACGCTACCCGCCAGCAGGCAGCCAAACTTGCTCAGACTATTGTCTTCACTTCTCAGGGTACACCCTTCATGTTCGCCGGTGAAGAAATTTTCCGTGACAAAAAGGGCGTTCACAACTCCTACAAGTCTCCGGATTCAATAAACGCCATTGACTGGAACCTGAAGGAGACCAACCGTGATCTGTTTGATTACTACAAAGGGCTGATTGCTCTTCGCAAGGCTCATCCGGCTTTCCGCATGACCTCGGCAGATCAGATCGCAAAGAATCTCGTTTTCGACAATATCGACTCTTCGAAAACGCCTAACCTTATCTCATATTCTTTGGTAAACAATGCCAACGGAGATGCTTGGAAAGAAATTAAGGTAGTCTTCAATGGTGCTGACAAGGCTCAGACAGTCGACATAAAGAAAGGGAACTGGATGATCGTTGCTCAGGATGGACGCATTTCCCCTACCGGCGACTTAGGACGCTCAAAGGGCGGCAAGATCACCCTGGCACCCTACTCTGCCCTCATCCTTGCAAAAGAGAAATAAAACCATAAATACATTAGTCCCTGTCTTAGTTAAATTTTCTGAGACAGGGATCTAATATAAAAAAGCCGAGCAAAAGCTCGGCTTTTTTTATTATCTTTGTACACCCATGGGGAGTCGAACCCCAATC
>CAZKJP010000096.1:0-9738 GCA_964553075.1 uncultured Sangeribacter sp.
CAAGTTCCCTGCGTTCATTCTCTCTTCCGATAAAGTTTTGTAGCTGTTCCATATGCTTATGCAAAGATACTAAATTATCTCTCACGAAGCGCACGTTTTGGATAGTTTCTTCACTTTATCTCGATATTATTCATACATAAAGTGATTTAACCCAACACAATTCACCCTAATATAAACATCCTCAACCCTTAATTTTTAAGAGGAATTTAGAAAATAGGTTATCATTCATAACCATTAGGTTCCAAGATACCTAAAATTTACTCAATATCTTCTCCCAACATTATCTTTTTTACGGATGAGGTCGGGGTGATTATGGCGACTTGGTTGTGGTAGGTGGGGAAGGTGATTTGGCCGTTGACTACTTTGGCTTTCTGGCCGGTATACTGTTCTTCTAATTCATCGCCTTCGGGGAAATAGCCGGCGACGTTGATGGGGCGCCCGGGCTGGGGTTTCAGTTTTATTAGGACGGTGTCTCCGTTAAGGGTGCGTAGGCAGGTATGTTGATCCAGGGTCCTCTGTTCTCCCGTGCCAATGGCTGGATGGGACTGTCGGATTTTCCCTAATTTCTGGAAATGGGCAAGAAGTTCCTCGTCAATATCATTCCAATTCATATCTGAACGGAAAGCCTGGTTGCTGTCTACATTAAAACGAGCATCACTCAATTTTCTTCCGGTCTCATCACCGTAGAAAATCTGCACGACTCCCGGAGCCAAGAGCAAAGTAGTAGCGCAATCGATCATATTCCCCATATCCGCGTCCCGGTTATAGGAATTGTTGAGATAGCTAAAAGGATGCCAGTCCGGATGTGTTTGCATACTGTCGGCATAGGCCTGCCAGACATACACTATTCCATCCAAGTCTCCATGCTTCGGGAAGTAAAAATTGACCAGACTCGAGAACCCGGCATCGGCATAGTCAGATTTGCGATTAATACCTGCTCCATCATAGTCTCCGGTCATATAAAAATTATCTGTCCATTGGGAAGCAGGGCTTTCGGGATGTTTGGCACGCCATCTTATCAACGCTTCATTGCAAGCCTCATTCAACTCCTTCCAACGCCCCAAGTGTACGTTCTCCACAATATCACACCGGAATCCGTCAATTCCGAACTCCTCTACCCAGGAAGCAATCCAGGCAATGACATATTGCATGGGGGTCCAAACATGGTCCTTACGAAGGGATCTCGCGGTGGGATTCACCCAAGCATCATTTTTCTTTCCCTCCCCTTTCCATTTCTTCTTCAGGAAATTGGGGATAGTTACAGCTTCCTCTGACTCATCCTTAAAATCTGGCATCCCGTAAATTGTAGCTTGTAGAGGATCCGACTCATCCCATCCTTCATCCGGCATTCGTATCCAACTTCGGTCATACCAGCCGTCCCAGGACGCCCGTCCGGCAAAAAAATCATCAAAGCTCCAATCCTTTATATGTTGGGCCGCTTCTTCCGCTGAGATTCCTGTCTCAGCAAAGCCATATTGGACCGCGTCCAAAAGGGTCGGATAACCCGGATCATTCAGATTCGCTCCCAACATTACACGTATCCCTTGATTATGAAGAGTATCAACAAGCTCACGGAATTCTTCTACAGTTCCGTAATTTTTATCTATCTGGGTATAATCCAATGGATAATATCCATGATACCCGTAATGAGGGAAATCGTTTACCGAACCGCTGCCGGACATCCAGCCATGAATCTGCTCGTAAACATCGGTCATCCAGACAACATCCACCCCCAAGTCACGGAAATAACCATCTTTGGCTTTCCGTAGCATCCCGCGGAAATCACCCCCATGGAAAGTAGCAGCATTCATTTGCTCAGATCCATAATCCACAATGCGACCATAGTTTATATCATTGGTAGAATCGCCATTCAGAAAACGATCGGTGATTACAAAGTAAACATTGGCTTTGGCCCAATTGAAACCATTATTATGGGCTGCCGCTGCAAACCCTACTATCCCCATCAAGCAGGCTATAAATAAAAAGGTAAGTTTTCTCATCGTTGTTTTTGCGACAAAATTACTCACCTTCCAGCAATTAAGAAATACTGATTTATAACCATACCTTTAAGCAACTACTCGGCGAAACTAAAACCCCGTCTCATAAAATATATGAGACACTGGGGTCTAACTCTCAAAGTAATTTCATAGCAGAAGCGGCCATTACGGCCTCTACGGAATTACCTACACTCAGCTTCTCCAGGATATTCTGCCGATGTCGGTTTACTGTGTTTTGGCTTATTCCGAGAATATCGGCTATCTGTTTACTCAGCTTACCTTCTCTAATCAGCTTTAGTATTTCCTTCTCTCTTTGAGTAAGGATACGGCTTCGCCTTTCAGAAAGGTTCGGATGTATAATCTCCCCGGTCAAGGAGTTTAGTATTCTTGGCTCAATACCGGGTAATGATTCTTGGTCAGGAGCCAAGTCGTAAGTACATAGGATTAGCCATATTTTCCCATTCGGGGAAAGGTGTAAGACCCGGGTGGTATTATAGACATTTATATATTTCTCCTCCCTATCCCGAAGTCTGATGGTGCATGTAGCCTTGAAATCCTGCTTTTGACATGGCTCGACCTTATCAACGAACTTGAAAAACTCATATTCCAACATTCTTTTATCTACAAGATCCTCGGGGTGCATTCGGTTATATATCACGTCCTCATCACTTGAATCCATCTGTTGGGAAAACGGCCACTCAGAGTTCAGGCCCATTAGGCAGGAGAATTTACCTCCATAGATATAACAGAAATCGGCAGCCGCGTCAGTAATGACCCGGCAATCATTCTCGACCTCGGTGGCAATCCTGATGTTGGTCCTTTCCCACTCCAAGACCTTTTCATCAAGCACCTCCTCTTCCAGCCTCTGGCTCTCATAAAAGGCCTCCAATTCTTTCCTCAAAACATCCATTCTTTGGGATGTGTTTAAGATCCTTTGATAATTAGAATTTATTGATGTGGATTCGTTCGGGTTTCCATTTGTCCATAGCGGGATGGTCGGTTGCAGGGTAACCTATAGGAATCAGGCTAAAGGGGACTATGTTCTCCGGTAATTGCAGAATCTTTGATGCTGTCTCCATACGATCAGCATGGGGATACAGACAGGTCCAGACTCCACCTAAACCAAGAGCATGTGCCGCCAAAAGAATATTCTCCGACGCAGCCGATACATCCTGAACCCAAAGCGTAGCATCATCATTCTCCAGGAAGCGGTCAGCGTTACCACATACCACGATTGCAAACGGAGCTTTGGCAGCCATTTTAGCATACGGTAATCCCTCAGCTAAGGAATCCAAAACTTCCCGGTCATCCACGGCTATAAATTCCCATGGCTGACGGTTAACGCCCGACGGAGCCGCCATCCCGGCATGAAGCAATGCTGTTTTCAACTCATCCGGCACTTCCTTGTCTGCATAGGTACGCACACTGGTACGGGTCAATATATTTCTATAAGCCTCATTGGCGCTAATAATTGCGAGTATATCTTCTTTGGTTTCCATATTTAGTTTTCGGTTTTTGTACCCTCTTTCATAGAGAAACGTTTAAGGAATCTATAGAGTTTATAGCAATATCTTAAATAAAAATTCGTATCTTTGTAAGTCCCAGCACTTATAAATATTTTAGTGATCAGGGGCTCAAGACACTCTATCAAATTCTAACACTCTATCAATTAATTATTAACCGCATCAGGCTTAATGATGAAACTACGATTCATTCTTTTATTAGCCGTAGTGTTCGGTTGTATCGATTATGCCTTATCCCAGGAACTGGTAGACTATGGAGTCTACCGTATTGATCAGGGCTACGATGGTGACGGCTATCGTGGCAAATCGATAACCGCTAATGGAATCGGCAATCTTACACTGGCCAACTCAAACAGCAGTGATGAGAAACAGCTGTGGGTCAGCGTCCCGGATGAGAACCATACGGGACATTATCTCCGGAATTATGTGACCGGATTCTACATGGCATCTCCCATTGCCATAAACCAGACATGGTATGTAACAACCCCTGAAAACTTGGATCCGACACGTTCGGTATTCAACGTGTCAGCAAAGCAAGGTACAGATGACTGTTACCTTATCTATCCATCCAGTATTATCGGTACCGCAAATGAAGGAACCCAAAATGGGTATGCTCATGCAACCCAGCAGGGGACTGTTATATGCTACGGAATGGGAGCAGCCGCTTCCGGCTGGAAACTCACTTCTATCGACAAGTCGTTGGAAGAGGTTACAGACCGCATGGAGCGATGGGGGCTCTCCCCAGTGGAACCCGGGGCCATTTACACCATCGTCAATAAATCCAATGGTCAAGCCCTCACTCTGGACCCACTATCCGGAACCGTGAAAACTGAGCCCATAGGGAACTCAGACCTGGAACAGCTATGGGTCATAGAGCGCGATCCTTCCGGATCAGCCTTCTTCGTGCGCAATTACAAGACCGGGTATTGTCTGACCTCTCCCCTATCACTCTCAGCACCCTGGACTGCAGATTATACGGTCATGCCAATCTCTAAATCCCAGGCAATGAAAATAGAGTTCTCAGGGGATTCCGCTGACGCGGCGGTAATTTCTCCGTTGGAACTTGACAAGACCTCATACAATGCCCAGATTAGAGAAAACGGCTTTGCGGAAGTACTTGCTGACGGATCCATATCCAGTGGTCCGGCATCTAACCCCACCGCCCAATGGACATTTATAAAAGCTGATGAGATAACACCGACCATGATGGCAGATCAACGTGCCCAATGGTATACCTACGCTAAGGGGATTGTAGATGGACACGTTTACCGCTTTACTAACGTTGGTTATGGGCAGGTAATGGGCGCAAACGGCAATACCGTAAGACCAGCAGCTCTCGATGAAGACAATCTGGCCCAATTATGGGTTGCTGTCGCTAATAGAGATGGTTACGGTTACTATCTTCGTAACCTGAGCTCAGGACATTATCTGCATAGTCCTCGGACTAAATCAGGCGAATGGACCGCCAGGAAGCCCTTTAATCCCAACGATGATAATGTAGTTATGAACTTCGTGCCGACCGGTTCTGATTACTTTATTATCCCTGTCAGTGCTTTTGGCAAAACCACCGATGAATATGTTTACGGTAACGCTCATCAGGCTAACACCGGAAAAATCGTTGGCTGGGACATGAATAGCCAGAACTCGAAATGGAGCGTAACAGAGGTTGCCATGGCACCTGAACAGATAGCAGCCGCCCAAGATTCCTGGTTAGAATATGCTTCCGAGATCACTCCCGGACTCTATTACATCAGCAATATAAACTACAATACCAATCTTGCTCCCAATAACAAGCAATTGTGTGGCAAGACTCCGGACGATGAAGACCTCAATCAAGTTTGGCTTGTAGAGAAGCATCCTGATGGTGAGGGATACGTTCTTCGCAATTATAACTCCGGCCTAACCGTAGTGAGCCCGAAAGCCGCCAGTCAGGCATGGACCCTTTCTGATATGTACTTCCCGGATTTCAATGTTTCCGGTTTGTATTTCAATCTCAAGGATGATGGAATTGGAATAACCAATGTAAGTACTTTCGGAACTTTAGCAGAAAACCAAGATTACAACTACGCCCACATTGACGGTCAAAACCGGGTTGTAGGATGGTTAGTGACCTCTGCCCCGTCTCGCTGGATGTTCCGGCAGGTAAAGAATATCAGCCAAGAAGATCTGGCTGCCAAACGTCAGACTTGGGATTCATTTACTTCCTATAACATAGAGAATGCCCTGGCTGCCATCTTTACGGACATAGCCTGCTCGGAACTGACTGAGGAATATGCCAATAAGAGTGTAGAAGCTCTCGATAGCGACCCGAATGTACTTATTCTGCCCGAACCTCTGCAAAATATGGTTCGCAAAGCAGTTTCCGGAGACTGGTCTGAGATCGACCCGACTACAGGTATGGAATGGGATAGCGAACATGCTAAGAAATTCCGCGTCATGATGGCTGAACCCTATTCTGACTCAGGTGCATCTTCCTCCCTTGCCGGTATCCAGGCTTATGGAGAACTCAATAATCCTACCGGCATCGTAACCGATTCCGGAGATGTCCTCTACATATTCCTTGATAAGGAACCGGCAGAAGGCTCTACCATCACCATCGCAGGAAGAACAGGCGAAGGGACACCATTGGCGACCCTTAACAATAATAGCGATGGTACTAAACTTCACAAGGGTCTTAACGTCGTACAATGTGATAAGGACTTGGCCGACATGATCCTTTACTATACGGTTCGCACTAACAACCGCACCCGGGATCTGACAACCTACGAAGATATCAAGATCCATATAGAAGGAGGCTCCCTTAACGGTTACTTCAATTATGAAGGGGACGCTCTCTATACTCCGGACACCAATGAGGATTGGCTCTACTATCGCGAACGTGCACGCCATACGATGTTTACTCTTCTATCGAAATATAATGCCCTTTACATTCATTTCGATGATATAATCAACGAAAACGGCAGCCGGACCCAATGCCTTAAGAGCCTTTGCTCCCCGGAAGCTTATCAACAAGGGAAGTATGATCTGAGGGCGACCATGAAAGCCTGGGATGAGCTGTACCTCGCCGAGACGCTAATCATGGGCCTGCAGCCTCCTACGATTATTGAAGCTGAAAAGAGCATCGGCCGAGACTACTATGATACGCTGGATGGTGATCCCATAGCCAGGGATGACTATTATAAGTATTTCAATAACCGTCATTTAGGAATCTCACTGCGTGAATGTGGATTTATGAATGCCACTTGGTGGCGAACCGCCTATAACCCGAGTGTAATCAGCAGCATCATACGCGAGTTCCCGACCGGCGATTTCTGGGGACCTGCCCATGAGATGGGACACCTTAACCAGGGGCCGATGAATATGGCCGGATGTTCTGAAGAGAGCAACAATGTTTTCTCCAACGTTGCCCTATTCTATCGCGGTCAACACACCTCACGCGCTGACTATCCCTCGGTTCAACGCCAACGTTTCAATGAAGGCCAGAATTTCCATCAGCATGATACCTGGGGCACTACTCGCATGTGGTTCCAGCTTTGGCTGTACTATCATGCAATAGGCCATAACAAGAAATTCTATCCCCGTCTCTACGAGCTCCTGCGTAGGAACCCGCTCAGACGTACGCCGGCACCGGGTCATGAAGGAGAAGTAAATCCTTTCTATGCAAAAGATGACCAGCTTCATTTCGCAAAGATGGTATGTATGGCCGCTGAGGAGGATCTTACGGATTTCTTCGATGCATGGGGTTTCCTTGAGGTCCAGGACGGATACTTTATCGGGGACTACACTTCCTACACGGCATATCTGTCTGCTGAGGAAATAGCCGACTGGAGAAATGAGATAGCCACTATGGCGGCTGAAAACGGCTGGCCTAAGAACGAGGCAATAATCTTCATCGATGACCGTGTTGGATCTTCCAAACAGTCATACGCTTTCGATAAGAATAAGTGTGGCTCGATGGGAGGACTCAAAGATTTCAGTGAAGGGGCTCCGATAAATGGCGAATATAGTTTCACTATAAGCGGCACAACCGTTCAGGTTACCGGAGCTACCGGTGGCGTAGGTTTTCTTATCCACGATGCCAATGGAGAACTAATAGGGTTCGCAAACGAACCTGTTTTCCAAGTAAGCGAAGAGGCTGCCGAAAAGATACGCGCAGGAGAGTGCACTTTCGATGTCGTATGTCCGGATAATACAAGCATCACGGTAGTAGATGCTGTCAATGCCGGCTCTCTTGCCCAGCGTCTGGAGGCAATGGATATCATGCTTGATAAGGCGCGGGTTCTGCTCTCAAAATGTGACCCGGAAGGTAGAAAACTCGGATATCTCAAATCTGAGGTAATGGCTTCTCTCCGCGAAGCATATAATTCTGCCAAGACTCTGCGCGACAATGGCGAAATTACCATCGAAAACAATGTAGCCCTTTATAATGAACTTCATGACCAGTATCTGGCCCACAAGGATATTGTCGCTACCATCGACAATACAATTGAGATGGTTCCGGGAGGCACCTATGTATTCATCTCGAATCTTCAGTATACAGGTTCGGGCTTGACTCCAAATGCCAACGGGAATGCCCTTACATACGTAAAACCGGAAAATGTAGATATAGCTGCCCCGGCACAACAATGGGTTTTCGAGCCCACTGATGAAGAAGGGTATTATTACATCCGCAACGTAGCTAACGGCAAATATATCAATAAAGCAAATGCAAACAATTCTCCGATTCCATTGGGTACCGACCCGATGAAGCAGCTCCTTACTTTCAAGGAATTCGGAGGCTATGCTATAAGCCCTCTGGGGAATGACGAGGATTCATTCCATTACGGGGCTGGCGGGATAGTAAGATGGACGGCCAATGCAACGGCTTCACGGTGGACTTTGCAGAATGTCGACGGATGGGATCTCCTTCCCTACATTTCAGAGTTGAATGCTGCCATTAACCGTACGCAGTCTCTCCTGAAACAAGCAGGAACTATTTCCGGGGTTGGCTCATCATTGACAGCTGTTGCTTCAGCTGACTATTCTCTCGTTCCTCCGGAACTGATGATCCAGATCCATAATCTCCTTATAGATGCCCGAGATCTGGCTGCAGCTCCTACTAATTCCGAGGATCTGGAGAACATGACAATAAACCTTAACACAGTTTACGATGAGCTTACTCTCGCTATGGACAGCAACCGCGGACGTCTTGAAGATTTGATCGAAATGACCCGTGCGCTTGCCAATGAACTTGCTGAGATTGAAGAATCCGTTGATCCTATCGCTTTGAACGCATCTCTTCTTGAATCGAATGCCTGTCATACCGGCAACGGTAGCGATAAGTTTACTTCCTGGAATGTGCTGCTGGATAATAACCTTGATACATACTTCCATTCTACCTATGCCGGCAATTCTACCGACGGTCTGGATCATTATATCAAGATTGAGCTTCCGGAAGTTCCTATGGACGAGAAGTGCGTTATTTTCGGGTATACTACCCGTAAGAACAATGATTCCAACTGGTTCCCCGCCGATGCAACCCTGCAATATAGCGCAGATAATGAGACTTGGACAGATTTGACCAAGTTTAATCAGGAACTTCCTTACGCTTCCGCTGTTAAGTTCGAATCAGATCCGATCAACATTCCAGCCGGCACACGATACCTGCGTTTTATGGTCCACAAGAGCCGTCGCTCGGCGACCAGCACTGCGCGCGGCACCAGCAACGGTCATGATTATTTCGTACTTTCTGAACTCGGTCTTGGAACCTATTCACTCTCCAGCGCTCCCAATACATCGGATTATCCGAGGGCTACTGAAGATGCGATAAACGGTGCGATGAGACAGGCCATGACCGCCCAAATAACTTTGGGACGGCCTCATTACAGGAACCGTCAGTTTGATGCCGCTTACGATCAGTTGATGCCTCATTATCTTGAATTGGTAGATATCGCACAAAACAAGGGAGTTGAGACCGGTATCGAAGCAATCGACCTCGAAGGGGATCAGCTGGAAAATGCTGTGATTTATAATCTCAACGGCGTACGGCTCCAGCGCATCCCTGAGTCAGGAATCTATATTGTAAATGGCAGAAAAGTAATTGTTCGTTGACAATAATAAGATAGATTGAATATAAGCTTAAGTATATGATGAAAAGGTCCGCACCGTAAAAAAGTGCGGACTTTCTTATACCCGGTTTCATGCGCGAATATAAGTTTAGACCCTGTCTCATAAAATTT
>CAZKJP010000097.1:0-9570 GCA_964553075.1 uncultured Sangeribacter sp.
GAGAAGCGCGGTGTAGCTGCCTTCGTACCCGACTGGGATCCCGAGAACTGTATCCAGTGTAACAAATGATCATTCGTATGTCCTCACGCTGCTATCCGTCCCTTCATCCTCACTGCGGAGGAGCTGGCCAAGGCTCCGTTTGGCGAAGATCACACTATCCCGGCTATCGGTAAGGATTTCGCCAGCGACCGTTTCGTTCAGCAAGTTGACGTCCTCGACTGTCTCGGTTGCGGCAACTGTGTAGACGTTTGTCCGGGCAAGAAGGGCAATAAGGCCCTCTCAATGAAGCATATCGAAAGCCAGCTCGGTCAGGATAAGAACTGGGAATACTGCGTTAAGGAGGTTTCCAGCAAGGCTGAGAAGGTGAATGTTTCTCTCAATGTCAAGAACAGCCAGTTCGCTACTCCGCTCTTCGAGTTCTCCGGCGCTTGCTCCGGTTGCGGTGAGACTCCGTATGTGAAGCTCATCACCCAGCTCTTCGGTGACCGTCAGGTTATCGCAAATGCTACCGGTTGCTCTTCTATCTATTCCGGCTCAGTTCCTTCTACTCCGTACTGCGAGAACGAGAAGGGTCAGGGTCCCGCTTGGGCTAACTCCCTCTTCGAGGACTTCTGTGAGTTCGGTCTCGGTATGCACATCGCATACGAGAAGATGCGCCAGCGTCTGGTAGAGCTATGCGATAAGATCCAGGGTTGCGCAAATTGCAGCGACGCTGTTAAGGCTGCTGCTAAGGCTTGGCTCGATGCTCGCGAGGATGCCGTTGAAAGCCGCAAGACCGGCGAGGCTCTCGTAGCTGAGGCTGAGAAGTGCGGTTGCGACCTCTGCAAGGAGGTATTGGCCCACAAGTCATATCTCACCAAGCGTTCTCAGTGGATCATCGGTGGCGACGGTGCTTCCTACGATATCGGCTTCGGCGGTCTCGACCATGTTATTGCTTCCGGTAAGAATGTTAACATTCTGGTTCTCGATACCGAGGTTTACTCCAATACCGGTGGTCAGTCTTCTAAGGCTACTCCTATCGGTGCTATCGCTAAGTTCGCTGCCGCTGGTAAGCGTATCCGCAAGAAAGACCTTGGTCTGATTGCTACTACTTACGGATATGTATATGTAGCTCAGGTTGCTATGGGTGCTGACAATGCTCAGACTCTCAAGGCTCTCCGTGAGGCTGAGGCTTATGATGGTCCTTCTTTGGTTATCGCTTACTCTCCTTGTATCAACCATGGTATCAAGGCCGGTATGGGTCATAGCCAGGATGAGGAGAAGCGTGCCGTTGAATGTGGTTACTGGCAGCTCTGGCGTTACAATCCCGAGGCTGAAGAGAAGGGCGAGAATCCGTTCTCTCTCGACAGCAAGGAGCCGGATTGGAGCAAGTTCGCAGACTATCTCCGCGGTGAGGTACGCTTCGCTTCTGTAGAGAAGATGTATCCGAAGGAGGCTGCTGAGCTCTTCAAGGCTGCTGAGGATAACGCTCGTTGGCGTTACAATAACTATGTGCGTCTCGCTCGTCAGCAGTGGGGTGTCGATCCGGAACTCACTCCGGAAGAAATAAAACTCCGCAAGGAATAATCCGTCTTTCCATCATTTAGCATATATCTCTGAGCCCGGTCTAAAAATGGACCGGGCTTTTTCATCTATTATAATAATTTTTTGTACTTTTGTACCCGTTTGTAACTGACGTGAAATTCGGATGAACGAAAAGCAGGAAATAATTGATTCTATAGCTCTCTCCCATGGTGCTGAAAGAAATGAGCAAGGACTTATCATGCTATCCAAACAAGCCCTCGCCGAACTTCCTGCAGCTGTTTTCGATGGTAATATACGTCTTATTGATTCCCCGGAGGATGTAGCCAAAGCGATCTCGGCTCTGCGTTCTTCCGATGTCATAGGTTTCGACACCGAGACTAAACCAAATTTCAAGAAGGGTCAGAACCATACGGTCGCCCTTATGCAGCTCTCGACTCGATCTACCTGCTATCTCTTCCGTATCAACAAAATTGGCCTCACCGATGAGTTAGTGGCACTGCTCGAAGACCCGAATCTCCTCAAAATCGGGTTATCAACCCATGATGATTTCCATAACCTCAAAAAATTAAGGGAGATAGAACCTGCCGGGTTCGTAGAACTCCAAAAATTCGTTAAGGAAGTTGGAATCGGCGAGGCTTCCCTTTCTAAAATTTATGGGATACTGTTCGGAAAACGCGTTTCCAAATCCCAACGTCTCTCCAACTGGGAGGCAGACGAACTTTCGATCGGCCAGCAGAACTACGCTTCCTTAGATGCCTCAGCTTGCATAGAAATTTACGAATACCTCCTCAACCTCTGATTCTCCCATTGAGTTTTTAAACCTCTGACGCACCCGTTGCGTTTTTATAATAGCCTCCTCTTAAAATTAGGAGCAAAGGTATGAGAGAAAAAGAATTTTTACCGTTGGTTGAATCCCGATTAGGCATTCAATCACTCAATGATATGCAGACGCGTATGATGCGCTCTGCCTCCGATTCCAGAGATATTATCCTCCTGTCCCCTACCGGTTCAGGTAAGACTTTAGCGTTCACTTTACCATTGCTGAAATGGCTCAAACCGGCTGCCGGACGTATTCAGGCTGTAGTCATAGCGCCGAGCCGTGAACTGGTTATTCAGATTGCCGGGGTCATCCGTGAGATTGCTGCCGGGTATAAGGTATCTGTACTTTATGGTGGCCATAAGGTAGAGGATGAGGTCAATACCTTGTCTGTAACTCCGGATATTGTAGTAGCTACCCCTGGACGCCTGCTCGACCATATCAAACGAGGTAATATCGATGGCGCGACTGTGCGTATTGTAGTGCTCGATGAGTTCGATAAATCTCTTGAGTTGGGATTCGAGGATGACATGCGCAAGATACTATTCCGCATGAAGAATGTCTCACGTTTTATCCTTACCTCCGCTACGAAGGCTCCCGAACTTCCGGCTTTCCTCAAACTTACAGACCCTCTCGAGATTAATTATCTGCCAAAGGATGAGGGTAAGACGCGCCGCCGTATGCGTGTGCATTCTGTGATGTCGGATGCCAACGATAAACTCGAGTCACTCCGTTCGCTCCTCTCCAATCTCAAGAATGAACTTAATTCTGAGGATAATCTCCGTACCATTATCTTCGTTAATCATCGCGAGAGCGCAGAGCGCGTGGCTGACTACCTGAATCGACATGGGGTTGATGCTGCGCTCTATCATGGCGCGCTCGACCAACGTGGCCGTGAGCAATCCATCTCCGCATTCAATAATGGATCTGCCCCGGTGCTTGTGGCTACCGATTTGGCTGCTCGTGGCCTGGATATCGAGGGTGTAAGGAACATTATCCATTACCATCAGCCTTTGACCGCAGAGACTTATACCCATAGAAACGGACGTACCGCGCGTGTGGATGCCGAGGGTGATATCTACCTCCTCCTTGGTCCGGAAGAGGAAATCAAGCCTTACGTTGATATTGACCGCGAGTACCATCTCGACACCTCGATTCAACATGAAATCCGAGGTGAATATGCTACGATTGTGATTGCCGCGGGACGTAAGGAGAAGTTATCCAAGGGTGATATCCTCGGTTTCTTGACAAAAGACGCGGGCATAGAGTCGGATGAGATCGGCAAGATTACCCTATTTGACCATTACGCTTTAGTGGCTGTCAAGAAATCGGCCGCCGACCCTCTTGGCCTTCCCCGCAACATGAAAATAAAAGGGAAATCCCAAAGGGTCTCCCTCCTGAACTAATAGTTAAGCGGGGTCTACGTCGTAATAGACTACCGCGCCTTTCAATGATGGGTCTGCGCAGGCATATTCGTAAGTTTGCCTGAGCAGATCCTTCACTTTCTTCATGGATGCTCCGGCCTCCACTTTCAGCATTATCGTCTGGAGATACCAGTTGGCCACGCGGCTCACAAATGGTCTCTCCGGACCCAATACCCTCTCCCCAAAGACATTCCTCAATGCTGAGGCCAATACCACCGCCCCGCGGTCTGCCAATGCTGCATCCTTATGTTTCAAGTTAATCATGATTACCTTGGTGAAGGGAGGATAACCATATTTCTCCCGGTCGGCTATCTCGGCTGCGTAATACCCGTCATAATCATGCTTGACCACATACTTCAATACCTCTTCCTCCCCTTTGGTGGTCTGAATCATCACTTTTCCGGCTTCACCTTTGCGGCCGGCGCGCCCTGCTACCTGTTCAAGCATGTTGAAGGCGCGTTCGTTACTCCTGAAGTCCGGGAAGTTCAGCAGGGTGTCCGCGTTCAACACCCCCACCAACTTAACCCCCTCAAAATCGAGGCCTTTGCTAACCATCTGAGTACCGACAAGGATATCGGTCTCCTTATTTGCAAATTCCTCGATAATCTCTTGCTGAGATTCTTTGTTGCGGGTCGTATCGAGGTCCATCCTAACCACCCTCCTATCCGGGAATGCGTGATGCATCTCTTCGGCGACTCTTTCGGTGCCATATCCGTAAACTTCCAGTTCATTCTGACCGCAGACCGGACAGAGCGTTGGCAGTTGCCGTGTAAACCCGCAATAATGACACCGCATCATGTTCGACTGCTTGTGATATACCAAAGAGACGTCGCAATTATCACATTTCGGACTCCATCCGCATTGCCGGCAGATAACGACGGGTGCGAAACCCCGCCGGTTCTGGAACATTATCACCTGATTACCTTTGGCTAAGGTAAATTCGGTGGCCAACCGCAGTTTGTCGCTCAAGATTCCTCTTACAGATTTCTTTTTGCGCTCCTGACGCATGTCCACAATCTGCACTTCCGGCAACTGTGCATCCCCATATCTTTCCAATAACCTGACCAACCCGTACTTTCCGTTCACGGCTTTATAGAAGGTCTCGATCGATGGAGTGGCCGACCCCAAAAGCACTTTAGCGCCGTGCATAGTGGCGAGCATGATGGCTGCGTCCCTGGCGTTATATCTGGGTGCCGGGTCAAATTGCTTGTAAGAGCTTTCATGTTCTTCATCGACAATCACCATCCCCAACATCCGGAATGGAAGAAGGACGGATGATCTTACTCCCAATACCACCATCGGCTCATGTGAGTAGGCGATCTTCTTGTAGAGTTCTACCCGCTCGTTATCCGTAAATTTGGAATGGTAGACAAGCAGTTTATCCCCAAACACCTTCCTAAGTCTATCTGTCAGCTGCGTTGTCAAGGATATTTCCGGTACCAAGTACAAGACTTGCTTTCCGGCATCCAAAGCCTGCCGGATCAAATGGGTGTAAATCTCTGTCTTTCCGGACCCTGTTACTCCATGCAACAATGTTACCCCCTTCTCCCTCATATTAGTTCGCACCTCGGCTAAGGCGCGTTTCTGAACTTCGGATAAAGGAGCCGGATCACTCCCTTTATTGCCGCTGCCGGCGAACCTGTTGATCACCCGCTGATAAATTTCAATATATCCTTTATCAGTCAATCCTTTAATGACTGCCAAGCTTGCTCCCCCTTTTTCTACCAGTTCTTTTTTCGAGACTTCCCGCAACTCTTTGTCCTGGCGCATCCAGTCAGAAAGTTCCAAGTAAGCCATCAGCAGTTTCTGCTGCTTAGGTGAGCGTGTCAAGGCTCCCATAGCCTCATGCAGGGCTTCGTTGTCGCCGCGCTCTATGCTGAGCCTTACCATCTGTTCTTTCTTGGGACGGTACCTCTCTACAACCTTTTCATTAACCTCTACAACACCGGCTCTCAGCAATCTATCTACCAATAAAGTTGCTCTCGGCAATCCTGATTCCTTTGTGATGTCATTCAAGGTCATCGGTCCTTTGCTGTCGAGAAGTCCTACGATCTTGGCCTGACCTTCGGTGAGTTTCTCGGCTTCGCTCCTCTCCCAGTCTTTATTCAGGGTGATCCGGGTCTCGCTCTCGGGCTTTAATCCCGCCGGGATCGCGGATTTCATCACATCCCCCGGTGTACAGAGATAGTAGTCGGCCATCCAGTTCCAGAGTTTCATCTGGAGCGGGAAGGCGACCGGGGCGTCATCCAACAATGCCATCACTTCCTTGATCTCCCCGGTGCGTAGTTGGGTGCGGGGCGCCGGACCAATCGATTCCACGATCCCGGTATAGATCTTTTTCCTACCGAACTGTACCATGACACGAGAGCCTGCCGAAACCTTTCCGGCAAGCTCTTCGGGTATGAGGTATGTAAATGTCGACTGCAGCGGTAACGGCAATATTACCTCAGCATATTGAGTCATCGTCTAATATTTAAAACAGATAAGAGGCTCCGATAAACCATCCCTGAGGTTTGGCCGAGAAGTTATCTAACAACTTGGTCCGTACCTGGTAGCTTACACCCCAATAATACCCGCCGAAAATCTGGATATGCTCCAAGACTTCCGCACCGGCTCCTACCTGCAGGTCAACCGTCCCGGCGGGTTTCTCGATCATCCCACCGTTGGTCGCTGCCAAGTTGAAGGTGAAGACGGGTCCGGCGAAGGCGAAAGGAGCCAAGTATTGCTCGAACCCTTCCATCCGCGTCCATTTAAACCGGAGGTTGACGGGTACCTGGAGAGTATGAATCTGGAGATGAGTATCCCCATATCCTTCCGAGGCCCAGACTTCCCGCTCGCCGAAGTTCACCCTCGCGCCGTTCATCTGGTAATTAAGGCCTACACCGATGCCGAAACCGATTCCCGGTATCATGAGCTCGCCTGTAATACCGGCTTGATAACCTATCAAATAGCGGGTATCGACCAAATCCTGCTTCCAGCCGAGTGTAGAACCATTGATGCCGACCGTCGGGCCCCAGCGCATTTCCGCCGAGGCGGTCAATGCAGCCGCCATCATCGCTGCGCCGATCGCTATTTTCTTCATATATTAGCTTTTATTATAGCGACCTGATAAATCCCATTATAGGAATCTATCAGGTTTATAAAAGTTTCAATAGTGGGTTTAGAACAGCCAGGCTGCGCTGATGTTCCAGTAATTGTTCTTTACCTTGATGCTTTCGTTGCCGATCCAACCGTCTGCGTTCCAGTATTTTGCGAGGTTGTTCATACCAAGGCAGTATGCACCCTGGATCTGGAGATGGTTGAAGAGCTCAACACCAATACCGAAGTCCCAGCTGGTCTGGCATTTACGGTTTCTGATCTCGTCAAATGTCTTCTTGTTGAGGTTGAAGGCGAACGAGGGACCGGTCAGCACGAATGGTGCTACGATATTCCCTACTGCCGGCAAGGAGAGTTTATATTTCAAGTGTACAGGTATCTCCAGGAAGTTGCAACCGAAGTTAGAGGGCAGATCCTCACCCCATTCAGCATACTGCTTCTTAAGGTCTGAACCCTGGTTAAGACGGCTGTACATTACGGATACATCTGCGCAAATTCCGATTACAGGCACTGTTACCTCTGCCATCAGTCCGGCGTTCCAACCGCAGTTGTTATCCGGATCCATCAGCTTGTCCATTGTGTTGCTGAGGCTCATGTCTGAAAGATTCAGTCCTGCCTTTACACCAAAGCGGAAGATTTTCGCATCTGCCGGAGTGGCCGCCATCAATACGGCTACCATTACTACCAATACCTTGAAAAATTTCTTCATATCTCTTTTCTTTATTATGGCTCCCAGCTGTTGGCTAACGGCGGTCTTACCACCTTATACCTCCTTTCTCGGGAGTCCGTGGTTATATTCGAGATGCAAATTTAACAATATTTTCCGTCCCACTGTTATAAAGGAAGATTTTTTCGTAATTTTGTAATCATACAAGGGTGGACTACCTCATCTTGATCCTTAAGGGCTACGTAGTCTTTCCCCTTGATTAAAATAAAAAACTATGGAAGATAAAGAAACTAAAGATACTATAGAAGAGAAGGAGCGTTTGGCTCAGGAATCTGATGAGACGCTCCGCGTCACCAACCGTGCTATCGAACTCCTCAAGACCGTCTTTGACCCGGAGATCCCGGTAAATGTCTATGACCTTGGTCTTATTTACAAGATCGACTATGACCCTTCTGACAAGATGCTTCATGTCGATATGACCCTCACCGCACCCGGTTGCCCGGCTGCTGATTTCATTATGGAGGATGTGCGCCAGAAGCTCCTATCAGTTGAAGGAATTTCAGGCGTAGACCTACGTCTCGTCTTCGAGCCGGAGTGGAATCAGGATATGATGAGCGAGGAGGCCAAGCTCGAGCTCGGTTTCCTATAATTCCCTCTATCCCGGTAAACCTGGGTTAACATGCCAAAGGCATGTCCCTACATTAATTGATTCCCCAATTAATTAATCCATCCCATTAATTAATATGGTTTATTTCATTAGCGACCTCCATCTCGGTGCGCCCCATAACCCGGAGACGCGCCAGACCGAACGACGCCTCGTGGCTTTCCTCGATTCGATACGCCATGACGCTACCACCCTCTTCCTCCTCGGGGATATACTCGACTACTGGTTTGAGTACCGTTATGTGGTACCCAAGGGGTTCGTGCGTTTCTTCGCCAAGTTGGCTGAGCTGGTCGACAATGGCGTGCGCGTCGTCTGGATGATCGGCAACCATGATATTTGGATGAAGGATTACCTTCCCAACGAGCTTGGGATCGAGGTTTATGATGGAACTCTCACTGAGCGCATAGATGGCCACACCTTCTTCCTCACCCATGGCGACGGGGTCGGCAAAATGAAAAAATCATTCAAGTTCCTCCGCTCCCTCTTCCGCAACCGTTTCTGCCAATGGCTTTACAGTGGTATCCATCCACGCTGGACCATCCCCTTTGCCTATGCCTGGAGTGCCCATAGCCGCAAACATGGTTGCCCGGGTGGCGGGGTCGACCAACCCATGCTCACCTCCCTCCGGAATTTCTCAAAGGAGTATCATGCTTCTCATCCCGAGATAGATTATTTTGTCTACGGGCATCTGCATCTGCTTGTCCAGGAGGAGATAGCGCCGGGTTGCGAGATGGTGGTGCTCGGGGAATGGATCGAGACCTTTTCCTATGCCAAGTACGATGGCAACAAAATAACCCTCCATAAATGGACTCTTTAACTTCAATGAAAGATACGGAAAGTACATCTGACCTGAATTTCGATCGCGAACATATCTGGCATCCATACACCTCTACCCATAACCCTCTCCCTGTATATAAGGTGAAAGAAGCACATGGGGCGGTTATTACTCTGGAGGATGGCCGCGAGCTCATCGATGGTATGTCGTCATGGTGGTGCGTGATCCATGGCTACAACCATCCGCGCCTGAATGAGGCTGCGAAACGCCAATTGGATTCCATGAGCCATGTGATGTTCGGTGGATTGACCCATCAGCCGGCCATTGATCTTGCCAAGCGGCTGCTGAAGCTGCTCCCTCCTTCGATGAACCATATCTTCTATGCCGATTCAGGTTCGGTTGCTACGGAGGTTGCGCTCAAGATGGCTGTGCAGGCTCAGGATAATCCAAAGCGCACCAATTTCGCTACCATTTTAGGTGGGTACCACGGTGATACCTGGAATGCGATGTCTGTCTGCGATCCTGTTACGGGTATGCACTCGGCGTTCGGTTCTCAGTTGCCGGTGCGGTTTTTCGCACCGCGGCCTCGATGTCGGTTCCATG
>CAZKJP010000098.1:0-9543 GCA_964553075.1 uncultured Sangeribacter sp.
AATGGGTTGAGTGTCCGATTGTTATAGGGATAAACTCCCAAACTCGGGAATATAACATATCCTCCCGGAATATCAAAATTCCGGGAGGATAATATTAAAATTTATAAAAATCGGCTCAAATAAATCTGGCTAACGCCTTACCGGAAGGAGAATCTGCTGGAAGCTTTTCAGCAAGACTCCCCTTGAATGGCAGCCGACTTAACAACCGGAAAGCTAACATATCCGCTTCCTCCTGAGTCCTTACCTCCGAGGCTAATTGCAAGGCTATTTCCTCACTTACCTGATCGGGGTCAAAAAGATAGCAGGCCAACAAACGGGATTCCCTCACATCCTTATCCTTCCATAATTCCTCGGCAAGTGCTTGCCTTTCCATCGGGTCAAGGGCTGATAAATCCCTTGCCTTTGCTGAAATCTGAGGAATCTGCAGGCCGAATATCATCTTATGAGGGACTCCCCCTTTTTTCAGCACATCAGCCGTCAATCCATCGCGGAACGTGAAGAAATACTTCTTTATCTCCTGGATCGTCATGGTCTCAGAGAGTTGAGAAATCTCGGCTCAGACGTAGCATCTGTTCGGGATAACCTTCGGTGTAATCAAGGGTTACGTCGATGATCTCGCCCTTGTCATCGTAGACAGGTACCAAAACAGGATTTACAAACCCACGATACGGCGGAATATCCAGAGTTGCATAACGGTCCAGGACCTCCTTATGGAGCTTCGGATCAATCTTAACGGCATATTGCTCTACCATCTTGCGTCCGGCCTCGTAGTCACCTTCTGACTTGATGCGCTGGATCTCAGCCAACAGCTGACCTAACAAGGTGCGCATCTTCTTATAGTCGTTGATCTTTACGTATGTCTTACCGTTCTTCTTGACCAACTCTACTACCTTGTCCTTCTTACCTTTCTCCAGGACCCAGGCAGCGATGAGCTGACGGTTTCTCATGTGGGCTTCCTCTACATCCTTGCCCAATTCGATACGGTTGAGCTGGGTCATAAGGCCGTTCATCATGTATTTGTAATACTCAGCCTTGTAAGCTTCCGGATTATTCAGGATTCCGAGCTCGATGAGTTTCGGGTCGGCTAAGTAATAGAGCGCGAACAGGTCGGCGCGAGCCTCTTCGAGAGTTGAGCCATGCTCCTTGAGAGCATCCTGGTCTACTCCGGGAAGAAGTTTGCCTGAACCATGCCCCAGACATTCATGCAGGTCGGTATGAAGCATATCGGTGATGTAGAGATAGTCATCAAGGAGCTTGGAGGTAGGAGCATCAATTACGAATTCTTCATTGAACCCATTACCGATCGAAGCCATGGCGTAAGCCTCGGTAATGTTCTCCAAGGTCACTGATTTTGAACCATGGGCAGCGCGGATCCAGTTTGCGTTCGGCAGGTTTATACCGATAGCGCACGCCGGATAAGCATCCCCGGCAAGCTGTACGGCATTGATAACCTTAGCAGACACACCTTTTACCTTATCCTTGCGGAAACGGTCGTCGATCGGCGAATTGTTCTCGAACCATTGGGCGTTTGCCGAGATGGTTTCAGTGCGGGCAGATGACTCACGGTTCTTGAAATTCACGTATGACTCGTATGATCCGGTCATTCCGAGAGGATCATTATAAGACTCGATGAATCCGTTTACGAAATCCACATCGCTCTTGGTATCCTCGGCCCAAAGTATCGAATACTCATCGAACTTCTTAAGGTCACCGGTGATATAGAAATCTATAAGGGATGTAATGATATCCTTCTGAGCTTGGTTCTCAGCTACATCCTTAGCCTTGTCAAGCCAGTAGATAATCTGGGCGATCGCGGGTCCGTAAAGTCCGTTTACCTTATATACTTGTTCTGCGACTTTACCGTCTTCTTTTACCACACGGGAGTTAAGGCCGTAGGAGATGGGAGTCTCATCGGCAGGATTCTTGAGGGCATTGTAATATGCCTCAACCTCAGCTTGGGTAACATTGCCGTCATAGAGATTGGAAGCTGAGGCGAGAATCACATCCTTAGAACTGTCCTGACTTACTTTCTTTGCCATGAATGTAGGATCGAAGATAAGCTTCAGAAGAGTCTCTCTTTTCTGCTCGCAGGCCGGTGAGCATGCTTTACCGCATACATCGGTCATCTGAGTCTCGAACCATTGGCGTGAGAAACCGGGCTCGAATTTATCGTTGGAGTAATGATGGTGAGGTCCGTTACCGAACCATACTCGCTTCATATAGGTCTCGAACTCCTTGAACTCTTTGGAATTGCGGTCTCCTTTGTATCCGGTATAGATTTTCTCCAGCATGTTGCGCAGCTGAAGGTTATAACGGCCGTTCTGATCCCAGATGATATCGCGGCCGGCCTGAGCAGCCTGACTTAGATAATAGATCATTTTCTTCTGGTTCAATGACAGGTCATTGAAACCGGGGACTTCGTAACGCAGCACTTCAATATCAGCGAAGCGGTCTACATGATAGTTGAAATCCTTGTTTTCTACAGCATGGATCGGGGCAACTGAGAGTACTCCGGTGGCCATGGCGGTGCAGATCATAGTTTTTAGATTCATGAGATTATGGTTATTATGAGAAATTTTTCTTATTTGGGTCATATTGTCAAATTGACATGATGACATATTGACATAATGACATAATGAAATCCTGAGAGTTAATCTACCTGAAGGACCAGACCTTTCAGGTATTCACCTTCGGGATGGGATATGTCTATCGGATGGTCGGCAGGCTGGGTAAGCTGATGCAGGATCCTGACCTTACGCCCTGATTGAGCAGCAGCGGTAAACACAGCCAACCGGAATTGCTCCCTACTCACTACCTGCGAGCAACTGAAAGTAAACAATATCCCGCCCGGCTTTATTTTCTCGAAAGCCTTGGCATTGAGACGGCGGTAGCCCAACAGTCCGTTCTTAAGAGCGCTTCTATGTTTAGCAAACGCGGGTGGATCCAGGATAATCAAGTCGTATGTATCCGGCTTCATATCGGCCAAGAACTTGAAAGCATCCTCGGCATAGGTCTTATGCCTCTCGTCACCCGGGAAATTAAGTTCCATATTGGCATCCGTAAGCGCTACCGCTTTAGCGGATGAATCGACGGAATCAACTGATTTTGCCCCGCCTCTCATCGCATACACAGAGAAACCACCGGTATAGCAGAACATATTGAGTACCTTTCGGTCCTTGGAATATTTCTCTAAGAGACAACGGTTCTCACGCTGGTCGACAAAGAAACCGGTTTTCTGCCCCCGTAGCCAGTCGATATTGAACTGAAGGCCGTTCTCCATAGCGATATTACCATCGTATGACCCTATTAGATATTCATTCTGCGGATCCAATTGGGCCTTATATGGGAGTGTGGTCTCCGACTTGTAATAAACGTTACGGATGCGGGCCTGAGGAATACGGGTAAGAGCCTCGGCAATTATATCCCGCGCGAAATGCATTCCCGGAGAATGGGCTTGCACTACGGCTGTAGGTCCGTAAACATCTATGACCAGTCCCGGAAGAAAATCCCCCTCGCCATGAACCAGGCGAAAACAGTTATTGTCCTCCCTTATCAGCCCTAAGCTCTGACGCAAGGAGAAAGCATTCTCCAGGCGCTTGTAGTAGAAATCTTCAGGGAGGGAATCTACTCCGAACTCCAATATACGTACAGCTATGGAGCCGATCTGGTAATGGCCTACCCCAAGGACTGCTCCGTCAGCGGCCTTTACCACACAGAGGTCCCCCTCCTCGATATCCTCCGGCTTTCGGGCTATCGCCCCGGAAAAGACCCAGGGATGATGACGCAATATCGACTCCTCTTTCCCCTTCTTTAAATATATCTGATGCATAGATGTATCTGAGCTTTTATTAGAGAGCAATTTCTATAGATTGTCCGGGTAATGTTATTTAATAAAGAACCGGACTATGTCCATACCGTTTGCGTAAAGCAACAGCAATATCAGCAATACCATACCGGTCATCTGAGCATATTCCATGAACTTCTGACTTGGCTTGCGGCGCGTAATCACCTCATAAAGCAAGAAGAGGATATGACCGCCGTCCAAGGCCGGGATAGGCAGGATGTTCATGAATGCCAAAGCGACAGAAAGGAAGGCAGCGATATTCCAGAAAGCTACCCAATTCCATTTCTCCGGGAATATGGAACCTATGGTACCGAAGCCGCCTACACTCTTTGCTCCTTCCTTGGTAAACACCATTTTCATCGAGGAAGCGTAGGTAGCCATACGGTCTACACCCAATTGCACGCCACGCGGAATGGCAGCGAAAAGGGAATAATGTTTCTCATCGGCATTGAAGAACTTGGAGGGATCTACCTCCAGCCCCACGCCCATCTTACCACTTTCGCTCAATGGAACCTGAAGTGTGAGGGTATCAGTAGCAGCTCCATTCGGGCGTGCTACGGTAAGAGCAATGGTCTGGGACGCCTTAGATGGCAGCATAGCATGGAAACGGTCCAGGGTCGGCACGCTTACTGAGTCTACAGCCAATACTATGTCTCCCTCCTTTACACCTCCTTTGGCAGCCCCCTCTCCGGGTACGACCTGAATTATCCGAGTAGGAATGCGATAAGCCATCAGCATGATGTTGGCGGTATCACTCTTGGCCTCCTCGTCAAGACGTATCATAAAGTCTGAAGGGGGAAGGATAGTGATGGTATCTCCATCGCGCAACACCTTTACTTCCTTGGCCTGGGCAATGCTCATCTTGGCATCGCCGGGGTGATAGAGACTCTTTCCGTCAGCTTCCAATGGAATGTCGCCATCACGGAAACCGGCCTGATGAGCCACTCCGGAGTAGTTCATTCCCATCTTAGCTTCGGAGACCGGTACATATTTCTCACCCGTGGCATAGACAATACCGGCGTATATCAGAATAGCGAGCAGGAAATTGAACAGTACACCGGCTACCATTATCAAAAGCCTTTGCCAGGCCGGTTTGCTACGGAACTCGTCAGGTTTGGCGGGCTGTTTCATTTGCTCGGTATCCATCGATTCATCGATCATACCGGAAATCTTACAATATCCACCTAATGGAATCCAACCGACTCCATATTCGGTATTTCCCCAGAATTTATTTTTTGGTTCCTTGCCGCTGAGATCCTTCTTCTTTCCTAATCCACCAACATATTTCTTGGGTTTCCATTTGAAAAGCTCTGTCCAGGGATCGAAAAAGATATAGAATTTCTCCACTTTCACCCCAAAAATACGTGCGAAAAGGAAATGTCCGAACTCATGTATGATGATAAGGATTGCCAGAGCGAGTATCAACTGGGCAGCCTTAATTAAAAACACACTCATCAGATAGTTATATATGTTTTAGTTGTAATTAATTTTACTTATTAGAACGGGTTAAAGACCGGTCTAAAAATTTAAGGGAGAGGGTCGAAACTCAAATTTTAACGAGGAGTTCCAGTGCTATTTCGCGGGCAGTCCGATCGGCTTCTACCAGTGTCTCCAGGTCTTCGACCCTATTTACAGCAACAGATTCCATAGTACGCTCGACCAACTCAGGCATCTTGATAAAAGGAAGTCCCTTGTTGAGGAAGGCCTCTACGGCAATTTCGTTGGCCGCATTCATAGCGCAAGGGAGGGTACCTCCTATGGCAGCCGCATGATATGCTAATCGCAACATAGGGAAACGATCGGTATCGGGAGCCTCAAAGGTCAGATTGGCATACTGGGCCAAAGTGAGTTTGGGGCGGTTGCAATCCAAGCGACGCGGATACCCGAGGGCGTATGCTATCGGAAGGTGCATATCCGGCACTCCCAACTGAGCCTTGACAGCGCCATCTTCATACTCCACCATTGAATGGACTATTGATTGGGGATGAACTACGACCTCAATCCGTTCCGGCTCCATATCGAAAAGCCAGCGAGCCTCGATCATCTCAAATCCCTTGTTCATCATAGAAGCGGAATCTATGGTAACCTTCACACCCATATCCCAGTTGGGATGACGGAGGGCATCCGCGGGTGTAACTTTTGAGAGCTGCTCGCGCGTAAAAGTCCGGAAGGGACCGCCACTGGCGGTCAGTATCAGTTTTGTAACCTTATCCCGATCCTCGCCCTGAAGGCATTGGAATATCGCGGAATGTTCGCTGTCTACCGGAAGGATTGACGAAGCAGACCCTCCTAATCGCCTTGCGACGAGTTCGCCACCCGCCACCAATGTCTCCTTATTGGCAAGGCAGATACGTTTCTTGGCATCGATTGCGGCCAATGTCGGGGCAAGCCCGCTGTAACCTACCAGGGCTGTCAAGACAGTATCACTTTCCCCTAAACGGGCTGCTTGACAGATAGCCTCATTACCGGCTGCCACTTCAATCCCGGTATCCTTTAGGACATCCTTAAGTTGCGCGTAATTTGTCTCATCGGCGATCGCTACAAACCGAGGACGGAATTTCAGGGCCTGCTTAGCCAACAATTCCCAGTTTCTACCTGCGGTCAGAGCCTGAATCCGGAAAAGCTCAGGATGAGCTTCCACGATATCAAGCGTCTGAGTACCGATACTTCCGGTACTTCCGAGCAATGATATATTTATAGGTTGGTCCACTATCTTAAAGTCAGTTAATTCGTACTTTACCCTTCACCTTTACCCTTCTGGCAAGAAGCGGCGGGGAGCGAGCCTTTCGCCGTCATGCCATAGCTGGATATCTATCCTGTCCCCCCGGATACCGTTGCCAGCGGCAGGCAATGCGATAGCCTCACCCCCTTCTACTACACTCCCTTGATCCACCAAAGGCATCCCAAGATGACTGTAACGGCTCAGAAAACCGTTGTCATGCTGGATCCAGATGATATATCCTCGCTCGCGGGTAGATCGGGTAACCCCTACAACAGAGCCGTCAGCCACGGAACGGATGCACGCATCCTTGCCGACAATTACACGCTGGGTATTTCCATCCGTACCGAGGGACCCATATACACCCGATGAGGCCGGGAAATAGAACACCATCCCCTCGGCAGCCAAGGGTGCCAGGACCGAGGTGTTGAAACCCTCACGGCGTTGCATGGCCAATGTGAAGCGTACTTCCTGGTCTGAGGCGGCCATAAGAGAATCGGTAAGCAGATCCGGGTCGATCTCCTGACGCAGAGCCGCAGAATCGATTTCCATCACAGGCTTACGGCGCGAGTCGAGTGCCTGGATAAAGTTAGCCATATATTCCCTCTCAACGCGCAGAGCCTCGCGGATAGAGTCTATACGCATAAACGCCATCTCGGTGGCAGCCCGCTGTTCGCGAGGCATATATCCGGGAGTGATCCTTCTGAGAGGGGTAAACAATACCAAGGCACCGCCAAGTGCAATCAGCAATAAAGATACCACTCCTACCGTCAATCCTAACCTTAAAGGTGAGGCCGTCCAGGAGGCCCGCTCTTCGAGCCGGGACTCGTCTGTCAACGATATTTTAAGGGCCCGTTTCCGCTTCATTCACTTCGCTTGCCATAATTATCTTGCGAATTTACTTAAAACTGAGCAATTGACAAAAATTTTTAAAAGTTCGGTAAACCTTTTTAACAGACCCGCGTTTTTAAGACATATTCAGGCCCTGAAAATCCTGAATAACCACAAAAACCCGTTTCCCCTCGACGATTCCACTGGGAGGGAGACAAAGAAGAAACTAAACTGAAAAATGCTAAACATTAAAAACAAAACTCTTATGAAAAAACATTACCTCTTTTCAGTATTGGCCCTTGGCGGCGCATCTTTCGCTCCGGCTATGGCGCAGGAAGCAATTGTTTCTGAAGACGCAGTAAGCGTAACGGAATTCACTTGCGACAACGTAAACCGTTATTATTCTTCATGGCGTGACAATTGGTTCATCCAGATCGGCGCCGGCATCAACCAGCCGCTGGTAGAACATGGTATCGGAGTGAAGTCAAATCTTCACGATATCGACCGTCACAAAATGACCGTTACATATAATATAGGTGTAGGCCGCTGGATCTCCCCCTACTTGGCACTTCGTCTGAACGCCTTAGGAGGCTACCTGCATTGGGACAATCCTACAGTCTACAATACCGAGGGGTGGTCGAAATCCAAGCATGCCAACCTCAATTTCGAATTGATGTGGGATATGTGTAACAGCATCGCCGGAGTAAATCCCAACCGTCCGGTAAGCGTGATTCCTTTCGTAGGTCTCGGCGTAGACTATAACCGCAGCATCCGCGGTAGCCATGGCGCAGCCGCCGGTACCAACATCTACAAGCGCGACACTGACCGCCTGCGCAACTCCTCCTGGACCCTTCCCGTATCAGCAGGTATACAGTTCCGCTTCCATCTCTGCAAGTATGTAGATTTCTTCGCAGAAGCACGTGCCGCTTTCTACGGCGACAACTGGAACGGTTGTGCTTACGGTGCTCCGATCGAGTCCAATGTATCAGCAATCGGTGGTTTCAACTTCAATATCGGCGGCCGCAAATGGGGTGAGTACAATGAATGTGCAACCGCAGCTGAGATCGCATCTCTCAACAATCAGATCAACAATCTGCGCAATGAGCTGTTGACCGCCAACCAGGCACTGGCCGCTACCGCTGCAGCAGAAGTAGCTCAGCCCGTACAGGTCGCTCAGGACTGCCCGGAAACCCCGTTGATGTCTACCGTACGCTTCAAGATCAACTCTGCAGTTATCTCACCTGAAGAGGAAGTGAATGTCTACAACATGGCTCAGTGGCTGAAAGCAAATCCGGATGCCAAGATCTCTATCGTAGGTTACGCTGACAAGGATACCGGTACTGCTGATTACAACCTGAACCTCTCCAAGCAGCGTGCAGAGGCCGTTGCAGCCCAGCTTACCAACAAATATGGTATCGCCTCCGACCGCCTGTCGATCAAATATGACGGCTCATCAGTTCAGCCTTACGACGTAAACAACTGGAACCGTATCGTGATCTTCACCGACAAATAAACCCGATAAAGAAATAACAAAGATACTCCAAGGGGGTGCGCCTGAGAAGAGGCGCACCCCCATTTTTTTGGCAAAATAGCTGAAAGGGAGGGTCTGAAAGAGGGGTTTGCGAAAAAATGTGTTGAAATATGTTGAAAAATATCCTTAAATCTTTTGTAGGCTTGTAGAAACATACTATTTTTGCATTGAAGTTTTGCGCAAGGGCGAAAAGCTTCAGCCATGAAACTCCCCCGCCGGTCCAGAAGGCCGGTGGAAGAATCAAAAAGAAGGAAATCTCCCCGTATCAGACGGGGAACCTAATACCGACAAAATAAAAAACACGTTTAACCATAAATCTAAAACGACCAATGAACATTAATGAAATCATGGCCAATCTGGAGGCCAAACACCCCGGTGAAAAGGAATTTCTCCAGGCTGTGAAAGAGGTACTTCTCTCCGTAGAGGAAGTTTACAATCAGCATCCCGAATATGAAAAGGCCCGCATCATCGAGCGCATGGTAGAACCCGACCGCATCTTCACCTTCCGCGTCACCTGGGTAGACGACAACGGTGAAGTACAGAACAACATCGGCTATCGCGTACAGTTCAACAACGCAATCGGCCCTTACAAGGGTGGTATCCGTTTCCATGCAAGTG
>CAZKJP010000099.1:0-9213 GCA_964553075.1 uncultured Sangeribacter sp.
AGAAGTCGTCTTTGGAGGGGTAGTCGGGCCAGATCTCCTCGATGCTTTCGTAGGTTTCGCCTTCGTCTTCTATTTCCTGAAGGTTCTCGATTACTTCGAGGGGGGCGCCGCTGCGCTGAGCATAGTCTATCAATTCTTCCTTGGTTGCGGGCCAAGGTGCATCCTCAAGTTTGGATGCCAGTTCAAGTGTCCAATACATATTGTCTTTGTTTTATTTATTCGTTATTATTAATTACTTTATATTAATCTCGGATAAAGGTAATACTCAATCTTGACCGGGTTAATTTTGAGTTGACCTTTTGAGCATTATCATTTCTTGGCAGGCTGCCAGGTCAATTCCTTCACTCCGGCCATGAAATTGGCGAACCGGGCTGCTATGAACAGATAATCGGAAAGGCGGTTGAAGTAGATAAGTACCAATTGGCATATCGGCTCCTCATCGTTCAGACGGCAAAGCATCCTCTCGGCCCGACGGCAGACTGTACGGGCTACATGTAGATGGGCGGCCTCTTCGCAGCCTCCCGGCAACACGAATGCGTTCACCTTCGGGGTCTGTTCGTCAAGGGCATCTATCCATCCCTCGAGCCGGTGGCAGTCATCCTCGCATAATCCATAGATGGATGTGGGGGCTTGATCGCCCGAGGGCGCGGTCGCGAGGTGGCAGCCGATGTCGAAGAGCCGGTTCTGGATCTCGATCATCTGTCCCTTTAGCTCTTCGGGGCATTCCTTATGGCTCAGGGCGACCCCTAAGAAAGCCGAAAACTCATCTAATGTACCGTAGGTATCCAGACGGAGGCAGGTCTTGGCGACCCTTTCCCCGCCTACTAAGGAGGTAGTACCTTTATCTCCGGTTGCGGTATATAGTTTGCTTTTCATATTTTTCTAAAGAAATAAGTTCATACGACTTCTAAAAGAAAACGCCTGCCATAGGAGTTTGTTTTGGAAAAAACATTATATTTGCAGAAGAATGGAAAAAGATCAGTACATAGTATCGGCGCGTAAATATAGGCCGGCTACCTTCAGGAGTGTGGTAGGACAGAAGAACCTCACCAATACCCTGAAAAACGCTATCGACAGCGGTCGCCTTGCGCAGGCGTACCTATTCTGCGGTCCCCGCGGAGTCGGCAAGACCTCCTGCGCCCGTATTTTTGCCAAGACGATCAACTGCCTTAATCCCACATCTGACGGGGAGGCATGCGGGGTATGCGAATCATGCCGCGCGATCGAGGAGGGTACCTCCTTTAATATAATGGAATTGGACGCCGCCTCCAATAACGGTGTCGACAGCATACGATCCTTAAACGAGCAGGTGAATACACCACCTCAGGTCGGGAAATACCGCGTATTCATTGTCGATGAGGTACACATGCTCTCCACTCAGGCCTTCAACGCATTCCTGAAGACCCTTGAGGAACCTCCGTCCTATGTAATATTTATCCTTGCCACCACTGAGAAGCATAAAGTCATCCCGACGATCCTTTCGCGTTGTCAGATATATGATTTCAAGCGTATTACGGTCGAGGACATGGCCGAGCATCTCGCTTACGTAGCTGACAGCGAAGGGGTGAAAGCCGAAAAAGAGGCTCTTTCAGTAATTGCCAGAAAGGCTGACGGAGCAATGCGCGATGCCCTTTCAATCTTTGACCAGGTAGCATCCTCGACAAGGGGGAATGTAACCTATGCTCAGGCGATCGAGAACCTCAATGTCCTGGATTACGATTATTATTTCCGTCTGACAGAGGCATTTCGGGCCGGGAATGTCCCGGAGGCGTTGCTGATGTATGCTGAGATCCGCAACAAAGGGTTTGATTCACTTTACTTCGTAAACGGGCTCGCAACCCATGTCCGGGACCTGATGCTCGCGGCTGCTCCATCTACCGTCGGCCTTCTTGAGCAGAGCGATGAGGTTGCTAAACGCTATCAGGAACAAGCCTCCAGCCTACCGTTGGAATGGTATTATGCGGCCATGAAACTACTGAATGACTGCGATCAGGCTTACAGGACCGCTACGGAGAAACGGTTGCTGGTGGAACTGACCTTGATACGGTTGTGTCAACTCTTAAAACCTCCGACGCCCCCTTTTGACCGGGTAGACGGGCAAATACCGCTGCAGGCCATCTCCGCGCCCGTCTACCAACCATCTCCCGCGCCTGCGGCAGACCAGACTCCGGCTCATGCCCACACCCCGGACCAGGCTCCTCGTCAGGTTGTCCCTCCGGTTACCCCTCAGCCTCGGAGCAGCACAGAGGGTCCGCGTACCGCGGCTCCCTCGGGGACTCGTATGGGGCATACTACCAGCATCAGGCGAGGAGCGGCTAAATCTCCCGAGGGGGAAGCAATTCCTGACAATGCCATTTCACCGGAGGTCGCTCTTTCTCCCAGATCTCCCAAGGAGAATCCCTATACCCGGGAGCAGTTTGAAGACGCCTGCGGAGAGTTTATGGTGAAAAATCCTCAGTATCGGATTATGAACACCGCCCTGCGCAATCATCTGCCGGAACCCGCCGGGCCGGATACCTTCATAGCGGTAGCAAGCCAACAGTCCGAAATGAAGAGCTATGAGACCGACCTCAGGTATTTGATAGAGTATCTTCGCTCACGATTGGGCAATGATCGGATAACTATCCGCGCCGAACTCCGGGAGGTGGATGTGAAGCGGGAGCCACTTCTGACTCCGAAAGAATTCCTTGCCCAGGCGATCTCTCAAAATAAGGCTTTGGCCGATTTCCTGACCTCCACAGGAGGTGAATTGACCTAAAAATGGAATGAAAAGGAAGAGAAAAGACTGAAATTTCCGAGAGGGGGCAGTATAAGTAAAAGGAAAGTGTTATATTTGTAAATTGAAGATGAAAATACACCACGAAGGAACCAATATCCTGATACTGCTGGCCCTTGTGTTGATAGCTCTCAACATTCCGGTGTGGCTGTTTCTGCCTCCGGTGGCGCTCCCCGCGTCGCTGTCGGGGGTATCGTTATTGGTATATGCTTTTGTCTTCAATTTTTTCCGTTGTCCTAAGCGCCGTTTCCGCGGACAGAGGAAAGATATGGTAGTGAGTTCGGTCGACGGGAAGGTCGTAGTCATAGAACCTACCATAGAGCCGGAATACATAAAAGGACCGGCGATTCAGGTCTCAGTCTTTATGTCTCCTTTTAATGTACATGCCAACTGGTTTCCAGTAGACGGGACAGTGGAATATGTACGTCATCATAATGGGCGTTTCCTGTCTGCGTACCTGCCCAAGGCCTCTACAGAGAATGAAAGGTCCACTATCGGGATAAGATGTGACAACGGACAGAAGATTACGGTCCGTCAGGTCGCTGGGGCGATGGCCCGCAGGATAGTGACCTATGCTCAGGAGGGTCAAAGAGCCCTTATTGACGAACATCTCGGGTTTATTAAATTCGGCTCGAGGGTAGATATCTACTTGCCAATGGATGCGGAAGTCCTGATGAAGATGGATCAGACTACACGCGGAGGATTGACACCACTCGCTCATTTAAAATCCTAATGCCTCTTGAAAATGAGGAAAAGAGGTATAAAGCACGTTGAAAATGAATCAGATACCAAATTGCATCACATGCCTGAATGTACTTTCGGGTGTGATTTCGATATTCATGGCCTCCAAGGGGGAGGAGCAGGTCGGATCCTTGACAGGGATTGAGTGGGCTTGGATCTTCATAGGTATAGCCGCCATAGCCGATTTCTTGGATGGATTCGCAGCGAGGTTACTTCACGCCTATTCCAACCTCGGCAAAGAGCTCGATTCACTGTGCGACCTTGTGAGTTTCGGAGTAGCACCGGCAGCCATATTGCATTATTCCTTGGAAGCGGCCGGTCAGGATAATTGGGTGAGTTGGATACCTCTGGTTATACCGGTAGCGGCCGCCCTGAGACTCGCCAAATTCAACATTGATACGCGCCAGACAACCACCTTCTTAGGGTTGCCCGTACCCGCCAACGCAATCTTCTGGATCGGCTATTCCGCTTTGGCTTTGAATGATATTCCCTCATTCTACCAATGGTGTCTGTTACTCCCGATAGCCTTGATAATCAGCTGGCTGATGCTTTCAGAAGTAAAACTCTTCTCCTTGAAGATTAAAAGCACCGCCATGAGCGCGATCTGGAGACAGTTGGTATTGGTAGTGGCCGCGGTTGTATTAGTCTTCTCCTTAGGTGTAGGAGGGTTGATGTGGCTTATCCTTTTCTATGTCGGGCTATCCTTGGCTACGGGGTCTATTCGGCATTATTTTTGCTGAGAGTGAGATGAGGGGAGGGGATAAGTCATAAGGCATAGTGAAGGGTAACAGGAGGGGAAGAGGGGGTAAAGATTGAAAATATATGTGGATATTCTTAATAATAATATTTGCTCTATACCTGCTTTATCCCGTTATTTCGCGCTGGCTCGGACCTATCATCCAGCGTTGGCTGATGCGAAAGGCGGTCGAGAAATTCGCCCGTAATGCCGGATTCGATATGCCAGGGATGGGGGGCAAGAGCGCCAAAAAAGAAAATAAAAAGTCCGGGCGTAAGTCCCAGTCTTATCAGACTCCCCCGCGTCAGCGTCCGCAATCGCATGGTGAGCATATAATTCCACCGGAATATGCTGAGGATGTGGAATTTGTTGAAATCAAGAGTTATTCTGAAGAAGTCACTATCGGAGAAGACAGGCGGCAGGTGAAAGTCGAGCAGCAAGTAACAGACGCTGAGATATTGGAAATTACCCGGTATAAGTAAGCCCCCGTCTCATAATATTTTAGGGGGGTCCGGGGTCTAAGACGGGAGTGATGTTATTTCCCAAGATGGAACTATGGAAAGAGAATCGCAAGCTAAAACCTTATATGTAACGGATCTGGACGGTACACTCTTCGGGCGTGATAGCCGTGTCTCACCGCGCTCAGCCGAGATGATAAATGAGGCCGTAAGAAGAGGCGCTAATTTTACGGTAGCTACGGCCCGCACTCCGGGTACACTTAAGGAGCTTCTTGCAGATCTGGATCTGAAGATTCCATTGATAGTCATGACCGGAGCAGCCATCTGGGATTATGATACCGAGAAGTATCTTGATACCCGTTTCCATCGTGAGGAGGATGTACGGGAGTTGCTTGAGATATACCGTAAGCATGGCCTCTCCACCTTTATATATATGATGAAGGATGGAAAAATTCAGATTTATCACCAAGGTCCCTTGTCAGACGCTGAGAAAGTGTTCATAGAAGAGCGGCGGTACAACAAATATAAGGTTACTCACATACCTGAAAACGGAGAATCGGAATTGCCTGAAAGACTCGATAATGTGATGATACTATTCGCTATCCAACCGGTAGAAAAAGCAAGAGAGGCTTATTCGGAAATCAGCAGGGTTGGGCAAATCAACTCGGTATGTTATCCAGACATCTTCGATCCGAGAGTAGCCTATATCGAGGCGTTCCCAGAGGATGCGACAAAGGCCAAGGCGATACGCCGGCTTGCCGAAATGACAGGTATGGAGAAGGTAGTAGTGTTTGGAGATAACATGAATGACATTCCAATGCTCAGCATCGCTGACGAGGGGATAGCCGTAGCGAACGCAGTAGATGAACTTAAGCAGGTAGCGGATAAGGTTATCGGTCCTCACACAGAGGATTCGGTAGCCCGCGAGATCCTTGACCGTTTCCCCGAGTGCCATGAAAAAGGTTAAGTTAGCCCTCTATGAGCGCCGGCGGACAGGTAAGATTCTGTTTCTGATACTATCGACGGTGGCTATTATGATATTCTTGCTGATAGCCAATAATATCGTAAAAGACTTGGCTCAACAGGAGAAAGAGCGTATGCATATATGGGCGCAGGCTACCCAAAGACTCGCAACCGCCGAGGGGAACACGGATTTCGAGTTCCTATTGAGTATCATCACCCAAAACAATACCATTCCGGTATTGGTAGCCGACTCCAACTTCAACATCTTAGATAGCCGAAATTTCAATCTTCCCGATAAAGATGCCGGCCAGGAGGGGACATTGGCCTCTGAGAAAAACCGCAAATATCTGGAGAAACGGTTGCGTAAACCCGGAGGAGATAGACCATTAGCAGAGATGGCCTCTATCAACCCTCATTTCATAGAAATGGCAGCCTTCGACGGTTCCCATCAATATATCTTTTATGAAGATTCCATACTGCTGAGACGCCTTAGCCTATACCCCTACGTCCAGATGGGAGTGATGATACTGATAGCGGCGATTCTTTACTTTGCGGTCGCCTATACAAAGCGAGCTGAGCAGAACCGTGTATGGGTCGGACTCTCCAAGGAGACAGCGCATCAGCTTGGAACTCCAATATCCTCCCTTATGGCATGGGCAGAATATCTGGAAAGCGTAGGTACGGATAAAGAGGTAGTACAGGAGATAGATAAGGATGTGAAGCGGTTAGGAGTCATAGCCGAGCGTTTTTCCAAAATCGGTTCTATCCCCGAGCTCCAACTGGAATATCTGAATGAGACCGTAGGGTCCTCCTTGGATTACATGAAATCAAGGATATCCCGTTTGGTGGAGGTGAAAATGGAATTGGGGGAAGAGGAGAATGGGGTCATGATGTCCCGTCGGCTCTTTGAATGGGTAATGGAGAACCTTACTAAGAATGCCGTAGATGCAATGGATGGGCGCGGCACACTGACCATCTCTACCGGAAGAAAGGATAACACCCTTTGGATCGAAGTCAAAGATACCGGTAAAGGTATACCCCGCAAGAACTTCAAGACAGTCTTTAACCCCGGTTATACTACCAAGAAAAGAGGTTGGGGATTGGGCCTGACATTGGTAAAACGCATAATAGAAGAATACCATGGAGGCAAGATTTACGTAAAGGAATCCGAACCGGGAGTCGGGACGACCTTCCGGATAGAATTACCTGCAATTTAAAGAGAATCAATTATATATACGAATTTTTAGATTGATGGAGATTGCTGGCTGTTTCCATATTTATCTTTTTTGCAATAGTATTTAATCTTTTTGTAACACATCCTGAAGAGGGAGTTGACTAATTTTGCAATTGCATTCCGGCGGGGAGAATACCCGCCGGCTAAACTCTTATCGGCGACCCAAAGCGTCGCCATAACCCAACACTGTCAGGATGAAACAAACCGCCTTCATCATAAAAGCCGCTATGCCGGAGACGCTGTTTATAGGTGTCTCTTCTGTTTGTGCAGGCGCCGCTCTGGCTGTGATGGAAAGTAAGGTCTTAGGGATGGAATTCAATGTAATCCCTCTGGTCCTGTGCCTGATCTTTGCGGTAGCCGCCCAGTTGTCGGCCAATTTCATATTTGTACATAACGACCTTCAGAACTATTATGGGTCTTCGGATACAGAGGTTCTGAGTAACCGTCTGCGCCGCAAGGAGGAACCCGAACTCTATAGCCGTTCCCAGATGTTGGGAGGGGTCTCGATATTGTTTGCCCTGACCATAGGGGTGGTACTTATAAGTTATTCGGGATTGTGGGCTTTCCTGGTAGGAGCCATATTGGTTATATTGATCTATCTTGCGGTTCAGGGGCCGATGCCGTTGCTGCTTACGCCTTTTGGACTATTGGTTTATTATATTGTCGCGGGTCCATTGGGAGTTTCGGGAACGTTCCTTATGGAGTTCCATGATTCATCGTTCACGGTATTGAACTGGTTTGATATGGTGCCGGTAATTCTTATGGGAGTTGCTATGGGATTTCCGGCGGCTACGGCTCGGGTTGCTATGGAATATGAGCAATATCGCCAATCGTTGCGGATCCATCGTACCTCGGTCGTTACCGAATTGGGACGTAAGGGAGCCAGAATCTTGGTATTGATAAATGGATTCGCGATGTGGGGTACATTTTGGTGGATGACCGACAGTTCTACTTACATCTATACCTGGGTCGACATGATAATGCCTACGATCGCCTTGATAGGGAACATAGGGGTTTGGTATAGGATGGCTAAATATTCTCCCAATAGCGAAGGTATTAAACCGGCCAAGCTGGCACTAATCAATATCATGGTGTTAGGGTTGGGAACCCTTTTGATATATTGTTTCGGCGGAGCTCCGGTAAGTGAGGGTATACCGTCAATCTGATATTGCACTTCTTATGGATACTTTCGAGATGAAATTTTTACAAAAATACCTCGGAAGACTTGTCTGAACCGGAATTTATTATTAACTTTGCATCCGCAAACGGGAGGAAATCCCAGAGCATAAATAGATCGGGGTGTAGCACAGTTGGTTAGCGCGCTACGTTCGGGACGTAGAGGTCGGGCGTTCGAGTCGCCTCACCCCGACAGAAAAGGGAATCGGCATTGCCGGTTCCCTTTTTGCGTCTATATATGTATTATTATATTTCCTGCAATTTCTTTGGGTTAGGGGGCTTCGAGGATAGGGATGGGTGGAAAGAGATGGTATAGTTCCCGGAGAGGCTGGAGAAAGAACTCCCGCGCTTGTAGGTGAGGGTGGGGGAGTATAAGAGTGGGCGTATTCATCTTAATTTCTCCTTTGTCCCTTTCCCAGACAGTCATTATGTCAATGTCTATCTCGCGGTCGCGGTAGCTACCGTCTCTGTTCCTATGAGGAGTCTCTGACAATTCTCTTTCGATGCCTTGGAGAATGGACAGAACCCTCTCAGGAGACAGAGCGGAGGAGAAGGCGACACCGGCGTTCATAAAAAGATTGGTCGAATCGAAGCCCCAAGGCTCCGATCCGACCATTTCAGTTCGAAAGACATCCCCGAATATCTCCGAGATACTGCGGATTGCCCTTTCAATATTTTCACGCCGGTCTCCCATATTGCTTCCTAAATTCAGATAATATCTGAACTTAAGAGTAGGGTTTCCCGGTATTGGTTTCATTAGAGCGTCTTCTTAACCTCTACTTCCTCAAAGGCCTCGATTAGGTCGCCCTCGCGGATATCATTGTAGCCTTGAACAGAGAGACCGCAATCATAGCCGGAGACCACATCCTTCACGTCATCCTTGAAGCGTTTCAAGCTACCAAGTACTCCGGAGTAGATAACAATGCCATCACGGATCACGCGGACTTTGCTGGTACGTTTGATCTTGCCATCGCGTACGATAGCACCGGCGATCGTTCCGACCTTAGAGATATGATAGGTCTGAAGTACCTCTGCTGTACCGGTAATCTCCTCGCGAATCTCAGGAGCCAAAAGGCCTTCCATCGCATCCTTGACTTCCTCGATAGCCTTATAGATCACAGAGTAAAGA
>CAZKJP010000100.1:0-9205 GCA_964553075.1 uncultured Sangeribacter sp.
AGGCGGAGGACTACTTCCGCAAGGCGGCCGACCTTGGCATCAAGGAAGCCGAGAACTTCGTAGACCGCCTGGAGCGCAACAAGTCCCGCGAAAATATAACCTACTATATTGATGTTACCCGGAATTAATATAAAAAAGAAAAAGGGGCAGTTCTATTAGTCTGCCTCGTTAATAAGCCTTTTAGTTAGCCGCTTAACTAAATAAAATAGGCTTAACTAAATTAACTCTGAGGAGTTTGAAACCTTCTCAGAGTACCAAAGCGGAAGAAGCCAATAAGCGAATCCGCTGACAAACCGATCGATCATCCTGATATCTGAAGCGAAATCTTCAAGAGACAGAAATGAATAGAGCAACACTTTTATTAAATAGTTCACTAATTTGAGTCTGTTATGGCTGCCCGAGATGGGCAGCCAACTTCTCAGAAAGTGTTACTCAACCTCTTTTGTGGGAGAAGAAGACCTGAAATCAGTAAGACATCGGATGCACCTAACGTTGCAAACAAATTTTTTATTAAAACATATATGAACAACTTTAAGAAAATTCTTTACGGAGCCTCTGCTCTTCTGCTGTTGGCAGGTTGTAGCGATGACATCCTTACGGAAAGTCAGGGCAAAGATCCAGGCAACGGAACCGGCAACGGTAACGATGGACCTGGTGTGTATGTAGGCGTCAACTTCAAGATGCCGGGGATGGGCAGCACCCGTTCTTACACCGATGGTGACAACTCATCCAACAACGGAACTGAGGTCGGCACCGACATCGAGAACAACATCAACGAAGTACTGTTGATACTGGCTACTCCAGACAACGGCTTTATAGGATCTGCAACTGTAGCAAAGGGGAATATTGTTGCCAGTTCCAACTTGCAGGAATATCATGCTACTGCTAAATTTAACATGACCGATCTGGAAGCATATTACAAAGACGATTCCATTGATGAAGATAAAATGGGAATGGTTAACGTCTTCGTAATAGCTAACCCTGTAAGTGCACTTTCTGACTATCTTGATTCTCTGGATGAAAATAGCATTTACGGAGACAAAGAATGGATAAATGTATCGAAGAAGGTTACCGTAAAACCCGATGGGTCTACTGATGGTGCTGTTTGGTCTACCACAACGAACGGAGGCAATTTCTTGATGACCAACTCAGAAATTGCTACTCGTAATATCCCTAAAGAGCTTGAAGCATGGAACAATCACACTACACAGGACAAGTATTTCGATCTCTCCGGCAATAACGAATCAGATAATATTAACAATGGTCGGGACAATGTCAGTGGAAAAGGAGGCGCAGTAAAGGTTGAACGCGCCGCCGCTCGTATGGACTTCCGAGATGGTTCTCCCACCGATACCCCTGAAAACACTTATCATGTAGTAAAAACCAAAAATGATGAGACTGGAAAGGATGAATTCCTCATTGATATAATGCTTGACAGGATGTGTCTTGTCAATATGAACAGTGAGTTCTATCTATTCCGCCGTGTATCCAATAATGGACTTCCCACTGGCGCAGGATTCGAAATTTGTGGCCCAGAAAAACCTTGGTATACTGATAATAATGGGGTGTTAGTTGAGAATCTTCCCGGTAATTATGTAGTAGATTACTTTGCCGTTGATAAGAACAAACCGCTCGATCCATGGTCCGGAAGTCCTATGAAGGATAAAATGAATTATTCATTCTTTGACGAAAACGGAGAATATAATACAGACAATGCGGATTATTCTAAGAGCAACTGGTATGTATCTCGCATCTCAGATGTATTAAAGGGAACTACAGATAATTGGGAAAATAATGGCGTGCCAGGTACTTATCATGTTTGGCGTTATCTGACCGAGAATACTATACCGGGGTATCAGGCTCAAAAGAATGGTATCTCAACAGGGGTTGTCTTCAAGGGTAAGATGATGGTTGGCGAGGATTTGACCATGACCAATATCCCTGCAGGGGAAGAAGAAAAAGCAGAAAATCGCAACGCTTATTGGAGGAATTGTCTTATCGAAGCACTTAGCGCAACCAAAGCTCCAGATAATGGAGAGGCTGTTTGGCTCTTCGCATTCGGGGAAGATGATAAAGAACTCTATGTGACTTGGAAAAATGTTTATGAGGCTGCTATCAAGGCATCATTCTCTTATACCTATAATGCCGAAGGGCATGTAGTAGCAGACTGGAACCGTAACACTTCCTTGTACAAAGCAGTTTTCGGTAAACAGGAAGGCAAAAATGGTACAGGTTATACATTCACATATCATAACACTATTACAGATAAGGATGAGACGTATACAGATACTACCCCAATTGATCCGGAATCAGCGAATTCTACCTACGAAGCGTACAAAGCAACTCCTAATGAGACAACTCTCGCCGCATTCCGTGAAGCTGCTGTAAAAACTAACGGATTCAAAATCTATGAGCCTTCAGTAGATGCCACCGACGGTTATGGTTACTATTGCTACTACTTCTACTGGAACCGCCACAACGATAACGGCCGTAACGGCATTATGGGTCCAATGGAGTTCGCTGTAGTTCGTAACAATGTCTACAAGCTCGCTGTTACCGACATCAAGAAACTTGGTCACCCCCGTATTTCCTCTAATGATCCCGAACCTCCGACTCCGGACACTGATGACGAGTTAGGTAATATCTACCTCAATGTCGATGTCGAGGTTATTCCTTGGGTAGTTCGTGTGAACGATATCGTTTTTGAATAACTTTTAATCCCCAATCTTAATGTCTAAGAGACGGAACATTTTCAGTAATATCATAGTGGCAGCCTCCGTGGCTGTCACTATGACAGCTTTCCCTTCCTGCGATGCGATCTTTGATGATCTGGAGCCTTGTCCTGAAGGATTACGTCTCCGTTTTGTCTATGATTACCACATGGAGTTAGGTCCAAATGGTGAGACCGACAATCTGTTCCCGTCTCAAGTGGATTGCCTGACTCTCTTTATTTACGACACAAACGGGAATTACCTGACCTCAGTTACCGAGACTTCATCAGTTTTAGGAGATGAGAATTGGCGTATGACCATTCCTCTGCCCCCCGGTGATTATAGGTTAGAAGCATGGGGTGGTATCAATTGCAATAAGGCCTCTTTCGAGTTCGAGACTAACCCGATCGGATTGGCTATGGATAAGGTTCAGGTGAACCTTAAGCCTTCCATGATGACCTCTCCGAAAGGGAAGTACCTACATCCTCTTTTCTATGGTCCACGTACGCCCATGACCCTTACAGTCCCCGAAGACAGCGAGGACTATACCGACTATACAGTCCACATGATGAGGGACACAAACGATATACGCGTCATTCTTCAAAACTTGGATGGAACACCTGCTGATGGAGATGATTTCATTTTCTCCATTACGGATGACAATACTGAGTTGGCATATAATAATGATGTGATTCCGGGTCATGAGTACACATACTCACCATGGACTTGGGGACAATCTCCCGTAGGTCTAACTCCTGAGGGTTCGGAAATATTGGCAGCTTACGCTGAAATAAGTACCGGGCGTCTTATTACCCGAAACAATACAAAACTTCTGATCAAGCGCCGTAGTGATGATTTCACAATAGTGGATCTTCCTTTAACCAATATCCTCCTCCAACTTAAAAGCGAACGCTTCAACTGGATGCGCAATCAGGAATTTCTTGACCGCAAGAACGAATGGAGCATATATTTCATTCTTCAAGGCGGACAATGGCTCGGCACTACCTTACAGATCGATGATTGGGTAGTCCGTATAAATGATATCGTAGGAGAATAATGGACTTGTTGACAAATATCAAATATTTCTCGGTAAAGTTCTTGGGAATCGTTTTATCCTTACTTCTGCTCGTAGGATGTAATGGTAATAACGATGCCCCGGATTCCCCTACCTCAAATTCACCAAATCAGGGAAAGGTTCCAAACGTTACCTTGAACCTGAAAGTCGCTGTTCTCGAAAATGAACAGGCTGATGGGAAAGGGAAAATATGTTCCAGGGCTTTTGATACTGATTCGGATGGGACTTTTGAAGCTCCTGCTTGGATCTTTGAGAAAATGAGCACTCTTCGGGTGATCATTGTAAGAATGGGTCCGGGAAGTATAAATACAATAGAACATAACAGGCTGGTCCATCTTGACCCTTCAACCGGAGCGATTTTGGATGATGAGAATTTGAAGTTTCAAGTTATCAGTGGTGAAAACAAAAGGATCTATCTATTCGCAAATGAAGCTGCTGTAGACTATGATTTCTCGAGACTGGAACCTCTCCGTGGCTTTCCAGATGGCCAGATAGCAAACCTTCTGATTAACCGCCCTGAAAATGGAGCCTACATTGATAATGATAATTCAGATCAGAGGAAGTATATCCCGATGAGTGAATATTTTGATGTGAATGTTCCAAAACCGGAGGTGTTAACTGAAGATACTGAACAGAAGGTCTCTTTGTTTGTAACGCGGTCTGTGATAAAATTCTCATTCAATATCTCTACCGATGACGATTACATCCCCAACGGACTCAGCATCGAAGGTCTCAAAATTTCAGGATTAGCAGATAGCGGCTATTACCTACCCAGAAATACTATCTATAATCCGGCTAAGGGAGAAGCGAGCACTTTAGACTTGAAAGGCCGCTATATCGTGCAATTCGATGTGCCACCATTTGCCACCTATTCGGATTATACCTTTCCATTTAACCTTGTTTCTTCGGACTTGATACCGGGTTTGAACAAGGATTATACTCCTGCCATCTATTTCCCGGAATCTAAAAGTGCCAAGGATAAAGAGAAAGAATCATCCTATACAATATCTCTCTTGCTCGATAATGAGGATGTGAGTTACACACCACAACCTCTGCAAATAAAGGATATTCCCCGCAACACTCATGTGAAAGTGAATATCAAAATTAAAAATACCTCGATCAGTATGGAAGTAGAAGTACTTCCATACACTGGAGTTAATCTCGATCCGGATTTCGGATTGTAAGTCTCCCTAACATTGTGAGCAGATACTTGATATGGCTACCCTTAAACTAAAACATATATCTCTTCTTCTTTTAATCCTCACAGCTCTTTCTTCTTGCAGAGATGATTTGTTTGAACTTGACTCTGAGCCGGGAGAAGGAGAAGCTGTGTTAAAGGCCGAAGTAACTTTTAGCCCTGTGTTGGATGCCCTCGATCTTACCCGTACTGATGGAGGGGCAATCAAGCATATCAATTCTCTCTGCGTCCTTATGTATGATGCAGAAGGTAATCTTGTTCGCCGTGTACCTAAGAAGGAGCTTAAGGGCTTGACAATAACGAATAACGAGAAGACCTCACCTTCAGATGCCTTGCCGGATGGTACCCATCAAGCGGAAGGATCTACACCTACGGCAACTTTTACCATTAGTGGCGTACCTTTTGGGAAATACCAGATATATGCCGTGGCTAATATGGGTGATCTCGATAAAGAACCGTATGCGTATACAGATGATCAGTTAGCAACGGCAGAACAACTGAAAGCCATTGGTCTTCCATGGGATCCTATCAATATCTCGAAGAATGATCAGATGTTCGGATATTTTACCCTTAGCTCCGATATGTCAAGCGATGGATTCGGGCCGAAGATAATCACAGTTAATCGCCCTAACATCTCTTTACATGCCTGGGTAAAAAGGGCAGCATCCAAGGTAACTGTGGCGGTAGACGGCTCGAAACTTAATGAAGGAGTTAGGGTTTGGATCAAATCTATTCAGGTGAAAGATATACCGGAGATGTGCTTCTTAGGACAGAATAATACGGCTGCGGCCCATCTTATTGAGAATGGTGAGATGATCGAAGTTTCCACTGAGGAAGGAGCAGGTAGCGCTGACGCATTCAATATAGTAACCAAGACGCATACTTACCCGGAAGATATAGCAACCGCCCACACTGAGACCGCCCCGGCAATGTTCTTCTATGAGAACATGCAAGGAATTGGTCAGAATAAGGCGCAGGCATGGAGTGTAGGAGCAACCACACCTGAATTTCCAAATGGCAATAACCCGAACGACAAGGGTTATAAGGATGGTAAGCGCAATGGGACTTACGTGGAAGTGATAGGGTATTATCAGAACGATCACCATGTAACAGGGAAAGCTCCAGAAGGGTATATCATATATCGCTTCATGCTTGGCAAGAACACCTATGACAACTACGATGCCCAGCGCAACTACCATTACAAGCTTACCCTGATGCTCAAAAACAACGCCTGGGACACCGACTGGCACATAGTCTACGATCCGGAACCAGAGATATTAGCTACTGAACCATATTATATTTCCTTCCTCTACAATCAAACCATGACCTATCCGATTAAGATTGTGGGAGGAGAACTTATTTACTTAAAGGCTGAGATCCCGGTAAATGAGGTAACAAAAAACAGTTGGGCACCGTACTGGGATGGAATAGCCTCAAGTAATCTAACAGCAGAAGACAAAGAGAACGTTTGGGAAGGTGAGGTAAAAGAACCGGGACCGTGGAATGGATTCCTATCTCTCAGAAAAACCAAGGTATCTCAATTTGGCGTATGGCCTGCTACATATCCTGATGGGTCAAAAGATGAAAGATTTGGTCCAAATGAAGAGTTGACATATGAATACAATAAAGAGTATTACTATGAGCATAATAGAGGAGAGAGGGAATATCGCGTAGAAATTCCATCCGGTTCCAATCAAGTTACTTACTCTGAAGAAGACGGTGATTATACTATTATCCGGACTGCTCCTGGGGAATATACTGCAGAATTGCCTTTCTATACTCGAGCACGTGTTATGGTATCTCAGACCGGCTATACCGGTAATAATCCATATGCCGCTTATCCACGTTTATCAGAGTTTGTGATTACTGCTAAGATTAAGAAATCTGATGGCTCAATACAAACAATATCAAAACATCTTCAAATTATCCAGAGCCGAAGGATTCTAAATCCTTGTGCCATTTGGCGTGAGGCTAATAGTACAGAAAAATTTCATGTGGAATTAAAGATATTACCCAGCCAATCGTCTCCAGCATTTAAAAACCTGAGTTCCGATGGGCCTTGGAAGGTTGTAGTAGATGATAATTGCAAAAGTTGGGTTGAGATTATTCCTACTCCCGGGAAATCTATAATGAATCCGGATGGATCAATTTCACCGGATGACAATATAGATGTTTATGGGGAAGAAAATTATATTGACTTTTCTTATAAACCAAGATCATCTAATGCAGGTAATCCTCCCAGAGGTGGAATCATTAGAGTCTACTACAATAATTTCACTTGTGTGCATACCATTTTTGTTAGGCAAGGTTATGAGCCTGTCTCATTTTATGGAAGCAACGTGAAATGGCATACTTTCAATTTGAGGACGGGAGGATATGATGATACTACGGCCGAAGAAGCTCCAGCTCCAGAAGTAGAAGGCTCTTACTTTAGAAAGTTTAATAGACAGTATCCTATAGATGCTCGGTCTAACACTATAGATTGGTTCTTCCTAAACGGTCTGACTCGATATTTTGACATTGCTTTAACCAATCTTCAAACCATTCAAAGAAAATGGGAAGAGATAACAACATCTGCTAAAGATTGGGGCAATTTCAAGGTCAAAATCAATAATACAGAAATTAATAATTGTAGATTACCGAGCCGAAGTGATTGGGAGCATATAGCAGGCAATGCTAATGATCCCAGACTCACTACCGTATATGGATTTGGTGTTTTATATTCAGACGGAGATACAGAAACAGCCAACTTAGTTAGCCAAGTATATGGTGCAACCCCGGATAACCATAGCGGAAATTTTGGGATGCGAGGGGTAATTGTTTGCGATCAATCTACTGGCACGCAAATTTTCTTACCGATTGCTGCCTCAGGTTATGGACGATTCAAACAATTATCCTCAATAGAACGATATAATAGACTTCCCGCAGGATGGGGAGGAGTTCTACAATATGCCAATAGGTATACATGGTATCCCTCCATAAAAGATACTGGAGGGGTAAAGACATATACAGTGCAATATCATCCTCTTTTCTATGATTTATGGAAAGCAGAAGGGACCTATTACTGGTTGCAGGATAATATGGCGTTGGATATTAACTTCAATACTATGGATATTGCCGTGAATGTAGATAATGAAGACGGAGCCGGATTAGTATGGGGACCTGGTACTCAATCTTGGGCAGGAGGACCAGATCCATCAGGTTCAGATGCAGTGCATCTACGTTTGGTCCATGAATAATAAGCGATTTAATTATCAAAGGAATACCAGTAACGCGGCTACTCAATCAATCATACTTATTGTTAGTCCCGGAGCGGCTGTCAACCGACAGCCACCCCGGGACTTTCTGTATCTCAGGCCCTTTATCGGAGTTCCACTGTTAACCCCATAGCCGAAACCATTCGGTAGAAAGTGGAAATAGAAGGAATTGTTAATCCTCTTTCTATTCGGGATATATAGCTCTTGTCTGCGCCTATCTTCTTAGCGAGTTCAGATTGAGTCATCCCCGCTCCTTTTCGAGCATCCAGTAATATTTGAGCATTGTATTCTTCCCATGCCTGCTCCTCAGCCTCTCTACGACTTTCAGTTCCAGGGACTCCGAAAGTACGATTCAATTCCTCACTTACATTATATATCTGCATTTTTGGCTTCATAATATTCCTGTTTTAATCGTTTAGCTTTTAAGATCTCATGTCTCGGTGTCTTTTGTGTTTTCTTTCTGAAGGCATTGAATAATATAACCAACTTATCTCCATCATAGATAAAGAATATCCTAAACTCATTGTTGCCGTAGTTTACCCGAAACTCATAAACTCCGTCCTCTAAATAAGTAATGTAATGAGAAGGGATCCGTTCTGTTTCGGAAAACAATAACAACGCTCTGCGAATCTTCATTCTTTCCTTTTCACTCAAGGTCTCCATGAAGTCCCGGTAATAATCCCTATATGCTATGATCTCACGTACCATAATGCAAATTTAAGAAAAGTTGCTCAATTGTACAACCCTTAGAAACCTAAAAAAGTTGTCAGACATTTCTCATTTCAATCGGATCACTATCTATTGCCGACACAAAACTGATATCGGCACTCAGGCTGCCATGTTTCAAAAGTGTTACCGGTGTTAAGAAACGGTTAAATCGGGTGACTGGGGTCAACTATCCGCGTTGCGGGGATGTTTTAAAGACAAAAGCAAGAAATTTGTTTCATGATGTTAGGTTAGTTAA
>CAZKJP010000101.1:0-8955 GCA_964553075.1 uncultured Sangeribacter sp.
AGATGTCGATGTTATCCCATCCCTCCTTGTTGTCATTGCGCGGAGGATAGTAGTTGATACGTACTTTGTGGTAGTACTGGGTGTCCTCATCGTTACCATGGCCATAAAGGTCAGGCTGATTTTCGGGTACGAGGATTGACTCCAGAGTAGAGAGCTTGGAAACCTCTTTTGTACGGAAGTTAGCCGGCTCGTCGAGTACCAGACCGTCGCGGTTACCCAGGATATTGGTAGAGAACCAACCGGAAAGACCCAGACAACGGGTACCGATGATGGGAGCGAAACCTGACTTAACCAGAGTCTGGCCGGTCTTGAAGTCCTTACCGGCGATAGGCATCTTAGTCTCTTCTGCCAGTTCCCACATTGCCGGGATATCCACAGTTGTATTGGGAGCACCCATGATGAAAGGAGCACCCTCCTTAAGGGCTGCATAAGCGTAGCACATTGAGGGAGCTATACGCTCGCGATCATCTTCCTTCATAGCTTTCTCGAGATCCTCGAGTTTGCCGTGTACTTCCATATCTACCGGAACATACACCTCAGTCGAAGCTGCCCAGAGCACAACTACACGGTCTACTCCGCTCTCTTTCTTAAAGTTGCGGATATCCTCGCGCAGACGCTCTACCATTTCCCAACGGGTAATATCCCCCATTGTATTATCACCGTCAAGACGCTTTGCATAGTTGCGGTCAAAAGCAGCCTTCATCGGTTTGATTTTCTCGAGCTCGTCCTTTACAGGATTGATATCTTTTTCTTTGAGTACTTCAGCGTTGAGGGCAGCCTCGTATGCATTTGCCGGATAGACATCCCAAGTAGCGAACTCTATATCGTTGAGATCTGCTAAAGGAACGATATCTTTATAGTGGAGATACTTCTTGTCTGCGCCTTTTCCAACGCGGATCTTATCGTATTGGGTCATGGAACCAACGGGCTTTGCGAGACCCTTGCGTGCCATCAACACACCGGTCATGAAGGTAGTGGCTACCGCGCCGTTACCTACGATCATAACACCTAACTTGCCATTCGGCTTAGTTGCTTTTTCTGCCATAGCTATTCTATTTGCTATTTCTGTTTTGTTGTTTTCTGTTTAGTCAGCCTTCCCTCCCTTTTAGAGCCACTCCCTCAGCTTTGACTGCGGGCATAAAAGGCCGCTTGGAGCGGCCTCATATATTTCGGCTTGTAAAAGTACATCTGTTTTTGCAAATAGCAAAACAATTTAAGACTTTTCAGAAGCCTCGATTCTTAAATATTATTAACAACTTTACGATTTAACCAATTTATCTTAAAATTTAAACCTATTATTATAATTCAGTTAAATTATGTAAAGATAGCTATTCCCACTTTTTCTGCCTTTTGAAGATTTTTGACACCTTTTGCATATCTTCCCTCAAAGCGACTCTCTCAGGACCTCGAGACTGGAAATCCGGCTGGGATGCTCTTTCATATCCTCTTCTTTCGTCCAACCTTTTCCCTTTAGCCAGGCTGTCTGGCAACCCAAGCTTTCAGATGGCAAGATATCCTTGGTCAGGGAGTCTCCAACTACGAGAACTTCTTCAGGCTTGAGTCCTAATGCCTCTACCCCTAAGCCGAAAATGGCGGGATCCGGTTTTCGAACTCCGACCACTGCGCTTTCTATCACTTTTTGGAAGTAACGGCTAAGATCGAAGTCCGAAAGGACTGTCTCGACATTCCCATAGAAATTGGAAACTAAGACCATCGGGTATTTCTTATATAGGTATTCCAATACAGGTCTCGATTTCTCAATCCACTCCCGAGCAGAACGGTAGCAATACCTTGCGGTCTCCTCGGCCAATTCAGATTTACGTTCAAGAAGTTCTGAAAGTGAAATCTCGTCTTGCTTCAAAGAGCCTTCGGTTTCACCGGCCTTGATCCTGCGCTCATATATGCGCGCCAATTCCTCTAATTCAAGGCGCATCTTGATCCTCAGAAGATCCAGGAAGTTATGCTCCGGGAGAATATGGCGGGTCTTAGCCAGTTCCCTTTCTGTCCAGACATAGGCCTCACGGAAATCTTCTTTTGTTGAAGGTACCCCGGCTGCCTGCCATGCTTTCCATATAACTTCGCTCCAATGGTCTCCTCCTGAGTCGAGAGTTCCGCCGTAATCGAAAATTACACCTTTAATATTATCAAATTTCATACCTTTCATATACAAAACCAGTTTAGGCGCTAATCAAATTGTCCCGGATCATTCGTCAGTTCTTCTGAGAACCGGCGACAGATCTTTTCATGACGGATTACCATGTAGACCATCAGTATATTCAGTACCGTAAGTTCAAATGCGAAATAGAGCCAAGGCATCTGGAAAATGAGTATGGCAGCGAAAAGTGCGAAAGTACGGGTATTGAAACTTAGGATGTTGGTATATTTCATCAATGGCTTGCTTGCCGCGCGGAACGCCTCGCGGAATTTCAAGGGTACCTTACCATTGTATTTGGACTGAAGCAATCTGCGGAGCCGCTGCATCTGGGGCGTGCGTTTTTCCTGACTCAATGTATAATTGGTATAGAACATCAGTACCAGCTTCTGCCAGAAATTACGCTTCCAGCTGAGATTCCGGAATTTAGCTACCAACTGCTCACCTTTTTCAAGTTCGCTTCCTTCCTCTCCTTTTACAAACCATAAATGGAACTGCCGGTAATAGTCGGCCATAGCTGCCTGCGTTCCGTGACATAATCCGGTAACGACCGCCACTACCCAGATTACCCAATGATGGGCTGAGAAGAATTCGCTCGTCACATTCTCTCTCAGACATATAGCTATGTATATAGCCGCGAACCAGAAATCACCACTAAGGCCATCCAGAATGCGCCCTATACGGGAGTACTGTTTAGTCATGCGGGCTAACTGGCCGTCAGCGCTGTCGAATGAATCGGCCCAGACCAAGAGCAGCACCCCTAACAGGTTCCACCATATATTATTGAAATAGAATGCTACGCCGGCTCCGACACCTAAGAAAATTGAGGCGATGGTTATAGCGTTCGGTGTAACGCCCAACTTTTTGGCCAGGAGGGCCCACCCATATCCTATCCTTCGGTAAAATATCAGGTCGAACCATTCTTCAGTATCAGCGGACTTCAAGGATGCTTGATAATCCGATGTAGGTGCGGTTTGTTTTTTAATATCTTCGTTTTGTTCTGTCATTTCATCAAGTCTTAAAAGACATTCATTTGCCACGCAACTCGAAAGTGCGTTGTTTTAGGTACTCACCTAAGGCTTGGATCGAGGTATTATGCTCGGCTATCTCCTCAACCGATATCGGTTTCCCAAAAGTCACTGTCATTTTCTTACCTCTCTTGCGGAAGACCTCAGCCGGAAGACGCATTGAGCGGGCCGGCCAGCAGACACGACCTAAGAAATTGAACCACCAGCTATTGGAGCCTTGAAAGAATATCGGTATTACAGGAACTTTGGCCCGGGCCATAATCTCTATTACGGATTTTTGCCATTCACGGTCCTGCAGCCGCCCTCGCCAGTCGATTTTACTCATAGCCCCTGCCGGGAAGAATCCTAACGGTTCACCGGACTTCAGCTGGCCGATGGCATGACGTATTCCCAACATCGAAACTTTCCGTTTTTCCGGGTCATCGGTAGCCAATGCGTCTACGGCTATAAAGTTAGGACGCATCGCCGAAATACGGTTCAGCATCATATTTACCAGCACTTTGAACTTGGGCCTATATTGGGTGATGAGATATATGAGCAGAATACCGTCAAGCGCTCCGAATGGATGGTTGCTGACTGTGATAAAGGCCCCCTCAGGAAGATGTTCGAGTACCTCTTTGCCATGAACTTCAATCTGGATACGGAAATCCTGATCCACCATCCGCTTTACGAACTCCGGCCCCGGAGTGTCACACCATTTTCCATGCACCCTGTTGACCTCATCTAACCGCAGCCATTTCATCACCCTCACGACCAGTTTGCGATGATTCGCAAGCCGGGGCACCATCTCCACGATATCATCGACCGTCATTACATCCGGACGCACTTCGTATTGCTCTTCCTTATTAATATCAGCCATAATCAATGGTTTCTAATAAGATGAAGGAAAAGTTTGGCGATGTAAGGTGCAGCCTCTGTCCGGCAAGGAGCGAAGCTGGGCCAGTCGTTGAAGTCTATTATACGAGCGACCTCATCTGTACCGACTATGCAGTCCCCTCCGTAAACTTTCACGTCCAAAAGACGCGCCGCTTTCATGCAAATCTCCTTAAGGTTATCCGCATCGAACGGCAGACCGCGTGATTTGCCGTTTATCGCCTCTAATCCGTATTTTCCATGTCCGGAGTCGAACGGGTAGAACCAGTAGAAGAAATCCGTACCCTCAACTCCATAGAATTTCACCAAATCTCCGTCCAGATGCTCGTTTATGACCGCGCGCTTGATTCCACGGTAATAAAATTCATGCAGCACATCCTGTGCTTCTTCACGATGGCGGCAATAGGAAACATCCTCCTTATGCATAGCATGGAAATCACCGCGCTTTATCCAGCATCTTTCTATACCTGCCTCTGCCAATGCCTGCTGGACATTCTCATTAGTGTCCACCATAAGGCTATTGGGATGCGGAAAACCATTCCCCATCAGTAGGCGCGTCATGCGCTCACGGGTACAGTTTTTTATTCCGAACCCGGAATTGACTACCAGACGCCCTGCTTCCTCTAACCGTTCGAGTTTGGCTATAGAGGCCTGCTCGCGACACATATTCAAGATATATTCTTCGGTTATCTCCTGCTTCTGGAACTCCTCCTCGGTATAGATCTTGACTTCGCAACCACGTTTTCTAAGATGGTCACATACGGCCATGAATATGGCTGCGTCATTGCCTATATGGTTTGGTGAGTATGCCCCGGCCCTCATCACGCCGGCTATCTTTATTTCCGCCATGGCTTAATTCTGTTTATCATTATTGTTATTCAGGAACTCCCTGGCCTTCTCCAGGTCAGAGGCGTGGTCTACATCCATGACTTTTCCTATAGGATACCCTTCAAGCTGAAGACCCGCGCCTACAAGTGCGCGTTGAAAATTACGCATCCGACTGATACCCTGAGCCATACAATCATCAAGAACTTCAAACGCCCTTTCACCCAGACCGTATATTCCGGCCGAGATATAACGCGCCTCCGGCCATGGATTGTCCCTGAACCCTAAAATATGGTTGGACTCATCCACATCTATATATAAAGGCTTCTCATCATCAATATAAGAGGTCATTGCCATCATACCGTCTATTTCGGCAGGCGCATTCCGGAACGCTTCGGCATAACGGGCAAACTCCTCCGGACGGAAGATCGTATCTACGGTTGTGGCGATAAAACGCCCTTTACCCCTCAACATTGAAGACAGTTCATGGAATGTATGCATCGAGGATGGAGTAGATTTCACCTTAATATTCAAGGGTACCCCTTCCGGCATTTGAAAAGACTCCAGATACTGACGCACTTCGGTCATCTGCTCATTGACCACGACATTTACTGATTCAGCCCCGCAATCAATGAATAGATTGATGAGCCGTCCGATCATCGGCTCTCCATTTAGTTCCACTAACGGTTTGGGAAGTTCAACACCCTCCTGGGCCAGACGTGAGCCCTCTCCGGCGGCAATAATTCCGTAATGCATAATCTTATTTGGCTTCGTTATTTACAACATCATTAGCTTCCGCCGGGGTATCCTTAGTTTTTTCAGTACCGCCAGTCTCTTTTTCAGGATTACGGCGCTCACTTCGGCTGTTCTTTTCGACTACAAGGGGACGCAGCGGATTTCTCGAGGCTTCCTGATAACGGTTACGGTTGCGGTAAAGGTCAATGGCCTGATACATCGCCTGACGCATGGAGGTTGGATCCGCAATCCCTCGTCCGGCAATATCATAACCCGAGCCGTGATCAGGAGAGGTACGGATATACTTCAAGCCTGCGGTGAAGTTGACCCCATATTCGCGTGCCAACGCTTTGAAAGGAGCCAATCCTTGGTCGTGATACATAGCTACGATCCCATCGAACTTGGTGAAGGTACCATTCCCGAAAAATCCGTCGGCCGCGTATGGTCCGAACGCCAAAATCCCTTCGCTACGACATTCATTGATAGCGGGCGTGATTTCAGTCTGTTCTTCCGTCCCCAACAAACCGTTATCCCCGTTGTGAGGGTTAAGAGAGAGTACGGCGATACGGGGACGGTTCAAACCGAAATCCTCTGTCAAGGAACGGTTCATCTTTCGGATGGTGGAGGCTACATTTTCCTTGGTTATCCGGGCCGGGATATCTTTTAGCGCGATATGGGTCGTTACCAGACCTACTCTCAGACCTTCGCTATAGAGTATCATAAGAGCACCGTTCTCGGTGCCGAAACGCTTGTCGAAAAATTCCGTGTGACCCGGAAATGGGAATGCATCTGAATAGACGGTATTTTTATTTATCGGGGCTGTAGCTACAACATCGATCTGCCCGGCTTCCAAAGCATCGGCGGCAGCCATCAGAGCATCTACGGCAGCCTTGCCGGCCTCAGGCGAGGGGTGTCCCGGGGTCATCTGCAAGCCCTTGTCGCAGACATCTACTATATTAATATAGCCGTCCCGGATATCGGCCGCGTTCTTTACCGGGGTAAAATGGAAATCTTCAATCCCTTGGGCTTTACGCACTTTCAAAGCCAATTCCGGGGACCCGAAAATGACGGGGGTGCATAATTGGGTGATTTCCTCATCGGCCAGTGCCTTGAGTATGACTTCGTAGCCTATGCCGTTGAAGTCCCCGTGAGTTATTCCTATTCTTATGGGACGTGCCATGGTAATTCAAGTTAATATCGCTTGCAAATATTGTTAAATGGTCCGAAACCAACTCCTGACCAAGTTCCCTTCTGCCCCATTATGCAAAATTAACAATTATTTTTGTCCTGCCAAAGCCGGTTATTGGCTTAACGCTTGTAGAAGTAAGGATTTAATGCTATATTTGCATTACGGAGACTGATTGGCGGAGAGTGTCAGCTGTCTGCTAAGACCCAGTCTTATGTAATTTAATAGATGGGATTATCCAGATCTACTAACCTAAAATTAAAATTTGATGAATAAGCTTTACTTATCATTATTGGCAGTTGCTGTTCCTGCTTTCGCATGGGCTTACACCCAGCCTGAGCAGGTTCGCGACCAGAAGGCTATTTACGATGAGGCAAATGGTGTCGTAATCGTTTCGGGAGAATTGCCGACAGTAGCCTATGACTCTGAGTACTATGTGTATGAAGATCTTGAGAATATTGATCAACTGGTCATTGAACGCCATACTCCCGGTACCGGTTGGCCCGCTGACTGTACCGTAGGAACTCTCGAGAACCTGACTCCGGGAGAAGTGTTCTCATTTACCGATACAGATGTTCAGCCGGATGCCAAGTATGAGTATAGGATTATCTGCTATGTGGATGGAGTGAAAGGATATGCGGCCTATGCCAATGTATATACCGGAGTCACACCCGGAGCTCTTACGCTTTTTTCTGCTTCAACCGCCTCCCCGGATGCGACCTCTATAGATTTCACTGTTACGGCTCCGTCTGAATCTGCTACGGGGTTGCCCTTGACATCATTGACGGCAATCGAGATCGAGGCTTACGAAATGTGGACCTATACCCTTCTTCACACATTCGAGAATGTGGAACCGGGTCAGACCTATACCTGGACTCTTGAGGGGCTGGAACCGGGCAAGACTTATTACTATCGCGCTCGCGCCAGAAAGGGCGAGACCGGATGGGGCGAGTCTATCGAGTCTCAGGCTTATGTAGGTCTCGACCTTCCGGGCAAACCGGTCAATTTCGCAATCGAGCCGCAAGGTGATGAGATGGTTCTTCTTACTTGGGATCATGCTGATAAGGGGCTACGTGGCGGCAGCTTCCTACCGGATGAGGTAGAATACCGTGTAACCCGCAGACTTCTTGATGGGGAAGAGATCATAGCAGGTATCTCCGATCCGGGCGCGACCTCGTTCTTAGATGACCATGGATTCGATGAAGAGACCATAGTAGAATACACTCTGACCCCGATCAATCCTGCCGGAGAGGGTTATGGCATAGCCGAGTCAGGATCTGTTATCGTAGGGGCTCCGGCAACCTTGCCGTTCGCAGAATCCTTCGCCAACGCCACATTTACCCACAAAGGGTGGACTCGGGAAACTACTCAGGATGACCCATATTATACTTATACAGCTTGGGGTTCTTACTCCTCAGGCACCGCATATCACTGGGGGTCTGATTCCTATATCAGCATCAGTCCTGAGGATAATGATTTTGGTTTCGCAACCTGTCTTTTCTATTCTTATTCGCCTGAAGGTCAGACGGAAGGTCTTGTATCTCCGCGCATAGCAATCGGGGATCAGAAAAACCTGGATCTCTCCTTCTATTTCTATGAGTTCGATACCGAGTCAAGTGGCAATATAGTTACTGCGTCATGGCGTGCCGAGGGTGGAGAATGGAAGGAAGTGTTCCGCTCGGAATCTGAGGAAGATGCTATTCCGGGTTGGATTCAAGCTAAATTGGGCTTCACGGTAGATGAGCCGACTGACAATATTCAGATCCGTATCGAAGGCATCCGCGGTGGGATACCCATCATTGATGTATTTGTCGACAACATCCTCTTGACCTCAGATCCGTCCGGTATCGGTACAATTGGAGCAGACTCCAATTCCGCCAATACAGTCGCAGAGTACTTCACTATCGACGGCCGTCGTCTGAACGCTGCCCCTGAAAGCGGACTCTACATCGAAAAGCGCGGCACCGTTACCCGCAAGGTCATCAAATAAACCTTACTGAAGTCAATACACAAGACGCACCACGCGTCAGGACATAGATACTCCCCCGGCAATCATCAGATTACCGGGGGAGTTTTCTATCTTTATCCCACCCAATGGGGCAATCGAGTAGGAGGTGAACACTAATTGGAGGTGTTCACCTCCTTTCGTGTTCACT
>CAZKJP010000102.1:0-8781 GCA_964553075.1 uncultured Sangeribacter sp.
TATCGCTGCATACCTTCAAATCTTACCGGCGAAACAAGATACTTGGCTCTGAGAACATCCACAACCTTATCTGCCATTTGAATAATATTACCACCGATAATATCCTGAATTATCAAATCCGACTCATCAAGGCCAAATCGACCAATCTTAAATTCAACGCTATGGAAGAACTTCTCGGGATTCTTACCGAACAATAGGATAGCTGCGTTTTTGAGTTTTCCTTCGTTATCCAAAAGTTGCAGCGACGTCAGTATTTCCTCGGTGGAGGCAGCCAGCATACTTTCCGGAATACGTTGTGCCGCTATTCCCTTGTGCAAGAAGTATTCAATTGCATCTCGATCAATATCCTCGATATCCGCTTCTTCATTACTGACATCATCCCATGTCTTACCCAATTTTCTTAATAGGAAATCTTGTAATGCCGCCCCTTTTAATTCTTGTTTGGTACTTCCGGAACGATAATGATAAACACCCTTATAGGAAATCGGAACATTGCTTGGAGTTACGATTATCTCAATGTAATCAAGTCCGCCAGCCTGTCGCAAATTGACATCAGCTACAATGCCGAGACTATTTACAACCTTATTCGGAATATCTTCCATTAAGCGTTTGCTGTCAGCAACTCCAACTATCTCATGTGAGCCATCAACAACTCCGATATAGATGTATCCTCCATGCGCGTTTGCGAATCCGCATATCCATTTGAGGTATTCGTCTCGCCAACTTTCCTTAAATTCTACATTCTGACTTTCAGGTGATTGAATTATTGCCATTTCTGTATTATTCCTTGTTTCCCAACTGCAAAGGTACGAAATTTTGTTGAATTTTGGTATCTTGTACCTGCCCCACTCAGTAAGTTTAGCCTACAAAGGATTGCCTCCGGGAAAATGGATGTTATCCGTCTCCTCCCCAGTTAGGGTTAACGGAGGATGCGAATGGTCTGGCAGGTGACTGTGAAGTTATCGTCTATGGCTGCCATCTCCTGTAACCAGGCGTGGAAACGGTCATAATCCAAAAGTGAGCTTCCATCGGAAGAGAGGTCGCACAGAGGAAGGGAGTATAGGGTTGGCGAGAAAATAAAAATTACTTGATTATGGACTTCCTTCAGTGTAGGATCATCAATATATGCTTCGTTCTTAACTCCTTTGTCGCGTATGGTCAGGGTCTGGGAGTTCTTCACTTCCAACAATCTATTATCCACTCCCTGAATTGGAGCAGCTTGAAAAACCTTCCCGTTCTCATCTATCAGATAGATGGCCAGATAGCCATCGGCAGCTGCCCGGAAACGGAAAAAGAACTCCGCACCCTGCCGTAAAGACTCAGCCGGCATCCCCTCCTCATCATTCCTTCCCATAGTCGCAATCACCTGGCCTTGTGTCTCTACGGGACGCGATGTCACCCGTCGGGCCAATCCCGAAACCTTGGCTGTGAAGCCGATCGAGCCATCTTTACCGATAAATGTAGTCACCTCAGGTTCCTTGAGATCCTTGACCCACACTCCCAATTGAAGAGTGCGGGTCATGGATGAGAAACTGTTGCGCTCCTCGCCTCCGGTCCAAGAGAGGGAGGAGTGAGTGGATGAGGAGACCAGGCTGCCGAACGTGGATTCAATCGCGTTCGCCTTAGCTAACTCTATGGCCATAGAACGTGCGAAATCCAGATTATCCTTTCCCTCCAAGAAATAGGTACCTTCTCCCGAAACCTTCACAGGTTTGGAATCCCGGCTCTTGTCCCCCGCATACATTTTCTCCGGAAAAAACAGCATCGATAAACCGAAGAGTAAGATAAGAAGGGATAATCTGAATCTCATATTAGTCATTATTTTCTCAATTGGATCTTCTCCCATCCTGAAAGGGCCGGTGAGACGAAGATACGCGGATTCTGAGGACGGTTCTTAGACAGCGAGATGTCTACGACAGACTGGCTGATATGGTCGGCTAATTCTCCGAGCGAGACTTTGCCCTGAGAGGTCTGTAATTTATCGAGCAATGCGTAGGTGAATACCCCATGGCTCTTCTCCTCAATCGGGAAAGCGGTCTCGCTCTCGGAAGCCGCGCTGAACACTATCATATTCCCTCCCGGTACCTCCTCGCGCGGCACTTGGCGCATGGCGCGGGCAGCCACCAACATATCATCATTTCGGGTCGCCCCCGAAAAACATGCGTCAAGGAATACGGTAACCAACTTTGCATTCGAGTTCCCCAACTCCTTATAGAGTTCGGAAAGGGAATAATTGGTGCGGTTGCTGTAAGGAGAGGCATCTACAGGTACAATGTAAGCCTGACGGTCATTGTCATCAGGTTTGCCGTGACCGGAATAATAAAAGATAATACGCGCATTTCCGTTCATGGACTTAGCTTTGTTGCAGATCTCTTCGATCGCTGAGGCTAATTGACCCATGGTCGCATCCTTCAGTAACTTCACATTAGTCTGGGGAAGTCCCAAAGTACGTACGCAATACTTGGAGAATATCTCAGCATCGTTGAGGGCGTAAGGTACATTCTTGATGTTCCCTTGATAATTCTCATTACCCACAATCAGAGCGAAAGTCTGTTTGTCTTTGATACCGGTAGCCGGGATCTTCAGGTCTACCTGGTCTATGGCTGCTTTGGGCGCGGCTGCTGCGGTAGTCTTGGCCTGAGACTTATCCTCAGCGCCGGAGGTGTTCTCTGCCAATAGCTCTGATAGGGGGCGGAGTATCTGGTTATATCCTTTGTCGGCCTCGTCGGTGTAGACTGATTCCGAGGTGTATTTCTTTCCGTCTAAAATGAAATCGCAGGAAAGGAGAGCGACTTTATCGTTAAGGATACCGAATCGCGGGTCGATTTTTACTGAGTTCCACCGGTCATGGAACTGTTCGGCTTCGTCTCTGGGTACTTTCAGATATACATCCCCGAAAGAGGCGGTGGAAACGGTGAAGACACTGTAGTCGGCATCATAATATCCTAATCTTCCGCTTAGGCCAGCGGGTGCGTAGGCGTTAAGGTATTCTTCGCGAGCCTCGCTGAGGAGTTCCTTTAGTTTCGCATCACGGCTGGCATCGGTGACGCGCGCCACATATTCACCCGATGATTCGTAAGGCTTGCGCTTTTCCCAAAGTTCCATCGGTTCCCGTACCCTTGTGTCGGCGAACTGGGAGAAGGAGGGTAAAGAGTTCAGTTGGTCGATACGCAAGGGTTCCGAGTCGCTGGTCTCTCCGGAGTTGAGGGCGTAGATGAAAGGTATGTCATAACATTCCTTCAGCGCATCGGTCATTATATAATCAGGCAAGTTGACGTAGTTACCGCGGATTGACTGAAGGTTCTTGCAACCTTTGAATATACCGTTTCCTCCGCTTCCGAAATTCTGTGGCACTATCTCCACATGAGCCTGGTCGGGCATTATGACGCTCCGTAGGTTCTTACAATTGGTAAAGGCATTGGAACCGATCCAAGTTACTGAGTTGGGAATGAGTACGGTTTTGAGATTGCTGCAACCCTTGAAGCCATTGTTTGCGATCCGGGTAACGCTTACAGATCGGTTATTGATATTAATCCGTGAAGCGATCTCAACATCTACCAATTTTGAGTCCTTAGGTTTCAGGGCAGTCGCAGAAGCGTTTCCATCTTCCCCGAGCGTGTATAGCACTCCGTTTAGCATGGCCGTCGCCTGCGCCATAGCCCCCAAACACCAGCAAACAAAGCAAAAAGCAAAGAGTATCTTTTTCATAAGTCAAGCATTAAAAGTCGAAACCTACGGTAGCCAAGACAGTGAGATCGATGTCATCGTAAACATTGTTGAGGCCATAACGAGAATTGATAGGACCGTTCTCCTGTTTAACTCCTGACGCGTACATCCAATCGTATGTCCTATTGGTTTGAATTGAAATTCCAAAAGATAAACCTGAACTGGAAGAAATTCGTTTTCGAAGCCCAAGATTCAGAGCTAAGAAAACTATACCCGCTTCATCATTAAGATTATATTCTATTGGGATCTGAGTATCATCCCATTTATAGTTTGCTTTGCATGTAGAATTCAAAAGTAAATTTACTCCAGCCTTTAATCCTACAAAGTAATTAAAGGTTTCACTTCCAAAAAAATCATATCTCCAATTTGCATATAGTGGCAGAGATATTTTTAAATGATCCTTTTTCTCAGGGTTTAGATGGGTGTAAGGGTTAATATTAGGGTTAGGGTTCAAATTAAATTGTAATTGTAATTCACCCACTCGGCAATATGTAGGGGTTATCCCGACACCGATACCGAAGAAATTCTTGTTCCATTGGAAACCATGGGTAGTGGAGAGCATGAAACCCAAATTGGGAGCATGTACTAAACTGGCTCCACCTATTCCTCCTTCTACAAAGCCGCGGTATTGGCGTTGCGCCTGAGCCGGTACCTCCAACCCCAAACAACAGCAAATTAAAATAACTGTAAAAAGTATCTTTTTCATAACATCAAATTTTAAAAGTCAAACCCGACGGTAGCTAACACAGCTAAATCAAAGATACAATAGGGGGCATAGGAGAATTTCCATCCATTAGATGTGAAATACGTTGGACCCGGAGCCACGATAGATTTATTAGTTTGAATAGAGAGTCCAAAAGATAGACCAGAGGTTGATGTTAGACGTTTTCTAACTCCAAAATTTAGTGCTCCGAAGAGGATAGTTCCAGCGTCACCTTGTTCAAGAGCTCTATTATCTTCAAATTGGGTGTTATGCCAAAAGTAATTGACTTTTGCAGAAGTAGCAATAAACAGGTTGACACCAGCTTTTATTCCCGCATAATAATTCCAATTTCTTTGAGAAAAAAAATCATATCTCCAATTTAAAAAGATAGGTAGCGATAGTTGAGTGCTTGCCTTTTTATCGGGGTGAATATAATAACCTGAAGATTGATCCATTATGAACATATCTTCAAATTTACAATAACCAGTTGCAATTCCAACTCCTAACCCGAAAAAATTCTTTTCCCACTGTATTCCGTGAGTAGTTGAGAGCATGTAGCCGAAATGTGGAGTTTCAATAAGACTGGCTCCACCGATCCCTCCTTCTACAAAGCCGCGGTATTTTATTTGGGATTGCGCGGTGGGGGTCATAACGAACACTGAGAGCAAGAGGACTAATGGCACTACGAGGGCCTTAGCTTTGACATGTATTGGTTTCATGTGTCTGAGCTGCCTTCGGATTCCTCTCGTCGGTCAAGTAATAGAGTGGCAAAAAATAAGCGCAGGAATCTGTATCTTTTGCCATCCTACGATCTGAGGCTTCTCGCATTGCCCAATCAAAGTTAGATGGCAACGCAGAGGCCCACGCTTGTATGTGTAATAAATGACGGCCACTCCTGTATCCCTGCCGGATACAGAACTGACTATCGGGTATTACGACAAAGCAGGCATCCATCGTTGCTCAATCCCTGACTTTGATTAGAAACTTTGCGAGAATTTCAGATCGTCAAGAATCAGCGCGGATAAACGCTTATCAAAATATGTTAATTAACAAAGAGTTGAGCGGTCGGTAATAGAAACCTTTCTTGTTAAACCTTATGGTCAGACGAACGCGAACCGATAAAGGAAAGAGCCCAAGGAAGAACGATCACCTCCGCCAATCATCTCTTCAACTGCAAAATTAGGAATAATTTCTATCCCCACAAACAATCCTTAAAAAAATCTGCAAAAATATAAGGAGGATTTTACGGCGCGAGACGCGCCTCCTCCCCAGTTAAGGGACGCGCCTCGTAACGGGTAAGGGACTCTACCCCTCCCTAACTCTATATGAGGATTTCTTCTGCGGGGAGGGCATCTCTCAGGAACATGCTGAAGGATAGATAGTTATAAGATGGTGGTATACTTTTCAAGCCAAATAGGCAAGTAAAACACCTACTTTTCAATCCCAAAACAGGGTTGAAAACACTACTTTTCAATCCGGCCTCTGAGCTGGAGAGGGTGGATACTTAGAAGAGGACCATGATGCCGGTCGAGAAGGAGCCGAAGTCCAGGGCGGCGGATTTCTTCAGTACATGCATGGGAGCGTAACGGGCATATACACCTATCCGCTCGAAGGAGAGACCGGTAAACAAGTCTACTGTTACCGGCGACTGATGAGGATGATGGGTCTTTACGGTATAATCCCGTCCTTCAAATTTATATTTGGTGGTGATGCTGGCGTAGGTATTGAAATTCAGAATCGGGCCCAATGTGAAGACGCAACACCCGCGGCGTCCGAAGTTGAGCGCATACAGGGCTGGGATCTGCAACGAGAAAGTCATAAGCCGCGAGCTTAAATCACTTTCCCCTTCGCCAAAGGGACGGAATCCTATCCGGCCGTCATAATCCTTATGGAAATACGTCCCATTGTCCATTCTGTAATTGCGCCAGTTGAACCCCAGGCCAGTCTTGAAGGAATTATGCCCCTTATACCATTCCACGCCCATGCATATTAGCCAGTTGAACTCCTGGCTCTTACCCATGGAGGTAGCCATTTCCGCCGGGGCGTTCAGGGGCGTTACGAAACCTACGCCCAAGCCGCTGCTGATTAGCGCCCATCGCCCTTTCGAAGACTCGCTGAGGGGTATGACCCCGAAATTAGAATGGCTCGTGCCGATATATGATTTCACTGTCCTGTTGGCCGGATCCGGAATCTCGAATACCAGACGGTTCGAGATTTGGGCCGAGGCCGGTGTGAAAGTGATCTCCAGGCTCTTCCCGTCAATTTCCGTTAAGGTTATTTCCGAGACATCCTTGTAGGTCGAAGAATTGACCACCGGTATCGCAATTGATTTTGGGGCCGAGGTATCATAATAATAATTATTCGAGGTGGAATCGAAATGCTTGACCGTGACTATTACCGAGGAGGCATCGGAAAGTATGGAAATAGACTTGGCCTGACCAGCCTGGAAGAGGGTATCGGCTGTCTCTTGGCCCCGGGAAACACTATAGGCAGCTACAAGAGATATGATGAGAATAAGAATTTTTTTAGCCATAGATTTTATTTAAGTTTAGATAGAGATTAAAAGGTGAGGGATCATTTGTTTTTACGGGTAAGGGACTGAATAAGGTCCGAGACCTGCTGTTCATTAAGCGTCCCTTCGAGGTAGACCACCAATACATTCGGTTTCTTAGCCGAAGTATTATGGAGGTAATAAAGGTAACGGTTCAATTTCTTGTCGCCCTGGCTCACCGGCGGAAGGATAAAGAGCCCGAAATAGAGCTTTCCCTCCTTATACCTGACGTTTTTACCGATGGCCTTGGCCGCATCTGCCGATACAGCTCGTTCTACAAACTCAGCATATTCCGAAGCCGGAGCCTTGAAAGTAGCCAACACGGTCAGATGGTTCTGCTTCAGGAACTTTTGGTTCCCGCTCATAATGGATTCCGTTACTTTAGGGTCGGTGGCGTATCGTCCGCCGAAAATCGAATTGATCGCCAGTCCCGTCTGGGCTCGGGCCATGGCCGCTCCGCAGATCAGCAGCCATATCAGTATCATCGTCCGTTTCATATCATGGTAAAGTGTAAGTACATGTATCAGCTATTGGGGATTGAGACCATGTGGAAAAGATCCTCTATGTCGTCGAGCATCAGCTGTTCAGCTTCTTCGGCACCTTCGTCAAGGTCGCTGATGTTTTCGATCAGAACCTCCATTACCCGGTCTTCATCTGTGACTTTCTCGCCATTCAGGTAGGCCATGCAGCGGTCACCGCCGGAATGACCTGTGAGGACTCGATTCAGGAAAAAGGCACCCAAGCAGAGGACCATTACCGCCGCCGCGATATTGAGTATGCGTCGCCATTCGATACGGTTCCATGTCGTATGGGCATCTCCTGCCGCGGGTCCCTCCCCCGTAATCGAATCGGGTCTGTGAGATTTAATGGTCCCGAAGCCCATAATCGCCTTGGCCTCAGCTATAGCCGGGTTGCGGGAATCCGAATCAGCCACAACCAGGCGCAACATCCTTTCCTCCTCGTCCGAAAGCGAGCAGTCGAAATATCGCTCTATCAGTTCGAGCAATTCCGGATCGGTCAACCCTATATTTTTATCAGGTTTCATATTTCAAATTCGTTATCAGTTCTTGGCGAAGCGCTCTGCGCGCACGGCTAAGGATAGCCCTTACGTTCTCTTGCGTCAGATCCAACCTCTCGGCAATATCTGGATAGGGGAGATTTTCGACATCGTGAAGGATAAACACTTCATATTGCCTATCCTTCAATATCCTCCGGGCGGTTTTGAGCGCCTGCCGGCATGTCTCCTCACGTTCCCGTATCTCCTCGCTCTCCGTATCAGCCGGAAAGTCAGGGATTTCTCCGAGCCTTTCCGAGGGATGCAGGCGGCTCCGGCGTCGGGAGTCGATTGCCACATTGCGGACCGTAGCGTAAGATACTCTCGCTACCTCGGTAGGATCCTGAATCGAGCGGTAATTCATCCATAGTTTGCAGAAGGAATCGTGAAGTATATCCTCAGCCTCGTCAGGATCCCGGGCAATGGCGGAGGCTACGACCTTCAGACGGTCGCGCAGTCTCAGGAATGTGGATGTAAGGATATTCTCTTTCACGATTTTCCGGCAGCTTTCTTCGCTCCCTCACCCAAATAACGACCACCGTCAGGGTTTGTGACAAAAACTATCAGAAAGTACGAGTGTTTCCCTTGTAAACACAAATATAGACATTATGAAACCTATAATAGACCTCTCAAAAAACAATGATTATCGCAGTTGGGTTAAGGAACTTAAACAGCGATACCTCTCCGCTCGCCTTAAAGCCTCCATTGACGCTAATCGTACTTTACTCGAATATTACTGGAGCTTAG
>CAZKJP010000103.1:0-8646 GCA_964553075.1 uncultured Sangeribacter sp.
ACTCCGCAGAGATGGCCGATATGAAGTGAGTCCGCAGTCGGGTCTATGCCGAGGTAAGCGGTTGTCATCTCCTTGTCTAATTGTTCCTTGGTACCGGGCATCATGGTATGGATCATACCACGCCAGGTGAGTTCGTCTATAAAGTTCATATATGTTATTCTATTTTTATTTTCAATTTTGATACTTAGTTTGACTTTTTTACATGGTTTCAACTATCTATCCAGCGAGTCATTTTTGCCATAAGTATTCTTAATAAGTAAGAATGAGATATTCGAGGGTCCGCCCTACGGCCTGAAGTGTCGTCGGGGAGAGCCGGTCTACGGTATCTGAGGTGGTATGCCATTGAGGCGGGAAACCCTGGTCACCCCCGGTCCGGTAATCAACGATATCCACCGCCGGAATCCCAATCTCGATAAAGGGTACATGGTCATCCGTTATCGCGCCCCCTTCATAAGAATCGATGAAATAGTTACCATATCCCAACTCATCAGCTATGGCCCATATCCGGCGGTTCAGACCCGGCGCGGAACGCTCCGAGAAATATTCGGGACGGAAGGTAGCGTTCTTGTCGCCTACCATATCCACTACCACCACTCCCTCCGGGATAGTCCATACGGAATCGGGAGGATTATTCACAAAATAACGTGCTCCCATAGCCCAGGAATCATCATCGCCATCCGTACCCCAATCCTCGGCATCCACCAATAGGAAATCGACTCCGATCTTCAGGTCGGGATTCTTTCCCAATACCCTCGCCAACTCCAGACAGACGGCGGTACCGGAAGCACCATCGTTGGCTCCCTCTACGGGGGTACGGCGTTTGGCCGGATCCGGATCCTGGTCAGCCCAGGGACGAGTATCCCAATGCGCCACTATCATCAGACGCTTTTCGGCCTGAGGATTCAGCGATCCTAAGATGTTATAGACCGGAATCCGCGTTCCATCGAAAGTGGTCAGGGTGGTCTGCTGACAGTAGAGGCTCGCGCCGGCACCTTTCATCGACTCCTGAAGCCAAACAGCGGCCCCCTTATGGGCCTGAGAACCCGGTACCCGCGGTCCAAACTCCACTTGGCACCGTACGGCCTTGAAGGCCGAGTCACCGTTGAAGGCCAAGGCTGGCTGATGCTTGTCAGCCACGGGCGCGGAAGATGCGGTAGCCTTTTTGCCTGCACAGCAGCATAGCAGCGGCAGGCAAAAGGTCATTATGCAGATTCCCCGGAAATATCGGGATAAATATAGCTTAAATCCATTCATTCAAGCAAAGTTACCATATTTTTGTTAACTTTGCAAGTTGAGTTTACCGTAAGGTGGCTGAAGAGTTAAGATTGAAGGAGGTATTCCTCAGCCGCATAACAACTTAAGAAGATAAGAAAGAGCTGAGACCCCGTCTCATAAAATAGCATTATGGCAAAGGAGTATGATTTTCTTGTGATCGGCTCGGGAATAGCCGGTATGAGTTTCGCCCTGAAAGTAGCAGGTCCGGAACACAAGGTAGCAGTAATATGCAAAACCACCCTTGAGGAGGCCAACACCAACCTTGCCCAAGGGGGTGTAGCGTCAGTTACCGATTTGCAGAAGGATGACTTTGAGAAGCACATCCAGGATACGATGATAGCCGGCGACTGGCTGTCGGATCCCGCGGCAGTCACCAAGGTTGTGACCGAGGCTCCCAAGCAGATCCGTCAGCTGCTGGAATGGGGAGTAGATTTCGACCGCAAAGCCGACGGCGAGTTCGACCTTCATCGCGAGGGAGGACATTCGGAGTTCCGGATCCTGCATCATGCCGATAATACCGGAGCCGAGATCCAACAGAGTCTGATACACCGGTTACGGGAAAATCCGTATATAGACATATACGAGCATCATTTCGCCGTGGAGATCATAACCCAGCATCATTTGGGCAAGCGCGTAACGCGCCGTACCCCCGATATCACTTGCTACGGTGCATACGTCCTCAACGAGGAGACCGGAAAGGTAGAGACCTTCTTAGCGCGTGTTACGGTCATGGCCACGGGTGGAGTTGGCGCTGCCTATACTACCACCACCAATCCACTGGTTGCAACCGGAGATGGCATTGCGATGGTGTACCGCGCCAAAGGTACGGTTACTGATATGGAATTCATCCAGTTCCATCCCACGGCCCTCTATCATCCGGGCGACCGTCCCTCATTCCTCATCACTGAGGCGATGCGCGGCTATGGAGCAGTGCTCAGGAATATGGACAGCGAGGAGTTCATGGCTAAATATGATCCCCGGCTCTCTTTGGCTCCGCGCGATATCGTAGCGAGGGCCATAGACTCGGAAATGAAACTTCACGGTACGGACCATGTCTATTTAGATGTGACTCACAAGGATCCGGAGGAGACAAAGCGCCATTTCCCGAATATATATGAGAAATGCCTATCGTTGGGGATAGATATAACGAAGGACATGATACCGGTAGCGCCCGCGGCCCATTATCTCTGCGGCGGCATCAAGGTTGACTTAAACGGGGAGTCCTCGATCAAGCGGCTCTACGCGCTTGGCGAATGTTCCCGCACGGGATTGCATGGTGGCAACCGGTTGGCCTCGAACTCGCTGATCGAGGCGGTAGTGTACGCTGATGCGGCGGCCCGACATTCCTTGGAGATGGTAGACCATTATGACCTTCGCAACGATGTTCCGGAATGGAACGACGAGGGGACGACCCATCCCGAGGAGATGGTGCTAATTACCCAATCCTTGAAGGAAGTGAACCAGATCATGGGGTATTATGTAGGTATAGTCAGGAGCGATCTGCGGTTGAACCGCGCCTGGAACCGTCTTGACCTTCTCTACGAAGAGACAGAGAAACTCTTCAAGACCAGCAAGCCGACACGCGACCTTTGCGAGCTGCGCAACGTTATAAATGTCGGATACCTGATAATGCGCAACGCCCGCGAGCGCAAGGAGAGCGTAGGACTCCACTACTCAGTGGATTACCCCCACAAATAAGATAACGATTAGAAATGAAGATAAAAAGAACCTATTTCCCGATGGCGGTGGCTATCGTAGCTGCCATAGCGGCGGTAGCCTGCGCTACGGCTGCCAAGAAGAGCCATGATGCTGCCACGGCCCGCAATCTGACAACCTTCAATGCCTTGGTGAAGGTGTTGGAGGAGAACTATGTAGATACCATCCGCACCGACGAGGCTTTCCGTCAGGCCATTGGAGCGATGCTGAGCACCGTCGACCCTTACACGGAGTATTATTCTTCGGATGATGCGGAGCAGATCATGCGCATGACTACCGGAGAATATGGCGGGATTGGTTCTTACATAGTGGTGAGGGACTCCTGTACCTACATTTCGGCTCCATACGAGAATTCCCCGGCTGCCAAGGCGGGATTGCTGCCGGGCGACAAGATATTGTTTGTAGACAGCATCGATGTCAGCAGCAAGTATCATCCGAATGTATCGAAACTGCTGCGCGGCCAACCCGGTACTGAGGTCAAGGTGAAGATAGCGCGTCCCTATATCGGGCCGGATTCTATTATGGATGTGATCGTAACGAGGGCAAAACTTCAGGAGCCTTCGGTTACATATTCCGGGGTGGTCGGTGATAATACCGGGTATATTAACCTTACCTCCTTTATCACTAAGTCACCGGATGAGGTGAAGGATGCCCTTACGGAGCTGCTGAATGAAAAGAAAGTCAGCTCACTGATACTGGACTTGCGCGGCAACGGTGGTGGATTGGTAGAGAGCGCGGTAGATATCTTGGGCTTCTTCTTGCCGAAGGGGACTGAGGTATTGAGTACTCAAGGTAGCGACTCCAGGCCGTTCAAGACATACAAGACACGTCATGACCCGATAGTGCCGGCTGATATGCCGTTGGCGGTACTTATAGACGGCGGGTCAGCCTCGGCTGCGGAAATCACCGCCGGTGCGCTTCAGGATCTGGACCGCGCGGTACTGGTAGGCTCGCGCAGCTTCGGCAAGGGGTTGGTTCAGAACACCCTTCCTTTGCCCTACGATGGTATACTGAAAGTAACGGTAGCCAAATACCTGTTACCCTCGGGACGTCTTATCCAGGCCCTTGACTACTCACGGCGCAATCCCGACGGGAGCGTAGCTCGCACTCCGGATAGCCTTACCAACATCTATCACACGCGCGGCGGCAGGATCGTACGCGACGGAGGTGGCTTGACGCCCGATTCGCTCGTAGATTGGCCGATGCCTTCATCGCTGCTCTACCAGTTGGTGACGGACCATAAGATCTTTGATTTCGCCAACAAGTTCTACGCCAGCGGGCGCAAGGTAGAGGATCCGAAAACCTTCGTGATTACAGACTCACTCTATTCCGAGTTCACCTCTACTCTCGACCCCTCGCGGTTCACATACAAGAACTCAGCCGACCCGCTTCTGACTCAATTGAAGGAAGTAGCCAAGATAGAGGGCTTCTCCGGCGATGAGGTCCAGACACTCCTTGCTCAGGTCGATACCTTGTTTTCACCGAACTTGGAGCGCGATCTGAAACTACGCCGCAAGGAGATATCGCAGTATTTGGAGGAGGAGATATCAAGCCGCTATTTCTACAATAAAGGGAAACAGATAGCGATCCTTAAGAATGACCCGGGACTGAAAGCAGCCTTGGACATATTGACTTCACCGGCATATAAACGGTATTTGGGGAGTCCGAAATGACGCAACCCGGCATCGGTATTTTAGAGCCATAATCAAAGAGAAGAGATGACAATACAGGAAGCAGCGAAATTGTTTGCGGCCCCGGACCGCATAGAGGCGGTACGCAAGGCCATGGGCCGGAAGAAGAGCCGTCGGATATCCCTTGAAGGACTAAAGGGGTCGGCAGCCGCTATGCTCCTGTCAGGCCTGGATAAAGGGAAAGGGGCCTTGTTGGTGATAGCTGATGACCCGGATTCGGCGGGATACCTCTACCATGACCTTGCCCAGATAGTGGGTCCGGAGAGGGTCATGGCCTTTCCGAGCGGTTACAAACGCGACATTCGCTTCGGCCAGCCGGATCCGGCCCAGCAGATATTGCGGGCTGAGGTGTTGGACGCCCTCTCGAATGACTCTCAATTGCGTTGGGTAATAGCTTCCCCGGAGGGGTTGGCGGAGAAGGTACCGGTACCGGAAAAGATGGCCGAGAATACCCTCACTTTGGATATGAAGAGCCGCACGACCCCTACCAAAGTAGCAGAGCGGTTACGCGAATTGGGGTTTCATGAGACCGATTATGTCTATGAACCGGGTCAGTTTGCCCGTCGCGGCTCCATCCTTGATGTCTTCTCTTTTTCCCATGAGTATCCCTTCCGTATTGACTTTTTCGATGACGAGATAGAGTCCCTGCGCACTTTCAGCGTCGAAACCCAGCTTAGTCAAAGCAAGGTCGACAAGATCTCAATCGTAGCCACTCCGACTGGCCAAGCTACGGCCGGCGCGGGGGTGTCGCTATTGGAATATTTCGATTCAGACCAGCCGGTGTTCCTCTCGGATAGTGCCTGGATTCTCCAGCGGATAAAGGAGATAACGGAACAGAAATTCTCCAACTCAGCCCTGTTGGCTGACGAAGGGGATCCGGAGGCGATGAATAACGTAGTAGATTTCTCACAGTTTACTACGCGTTTGGAGAATATGCGGCAGGTTGAGTTCGGCCCCGGCAAGACGGATCGCCCCGGCGCGGACACCGTTATCCGCTTCGACACCTCCCTCCAGACTCTCTACCATAAGAACTTCGAACTGATTTCGGAATCCTTCTCACGCCTTATTGAGGAAGGATACCGTCTGCTTATACTGAGCGACTCCGCGCATCAGACTGATCGCTTGCGCGATATTTTTGAGGAAAGGGGCGACAAGATTCCCTTCACTCCCGTAGACAAGACCCTCCACGAAGGATTCTCCGATAACGAGCGTAAGATCTGCTATTTCACCGATCACCAGATCTTTGACCGCTTCCATAAATTCTCGTTGCGTAGCGACCGCGCCAGGAGCGGCAAGGTCGCATTGAGCCTTAAGGAGCTGAGCCAGATCGAACCGGGAGATTTTATAGTACATACCGACCATGGTATCGGTAAGTTTGCCGGACTGATAAAGACAGACGTTAACGGTAAGCCTCAGGAGCTTATCAAGCTCGTTTATCAGAATGATGATATAATTTTGGTCAGCATCCATGCGCTCCATAAGCTGTCGAAATACCGGGCTAAAGAGGGTGTACCACCTAAGATCAGCAAATTAGGTAGCGGAGCCTGGCAGAAGCTGAAGGACCGCACTAAGTCCAAGATGAAGGATATCGCGCGCGACTTGATAAAGCTTTACGCAGCGCGCCGCGAAGAGAAGGGGTTCGAGTATTCGCCGGATTCCTATCTCCAGCATGAATTGGAAGCGAGCTTCATCTATGAGGATACACCGGACCAGCTGAAAGCGACCCAGGCTATAAAGGCTGATATGGAATCGGCCCGTCCGATGGACAGGTTAGTATGCGGCGACGTAGGTTTCGGAAAGACAGAATTGGCTATCCGCGCTGCTTTCAAGGCGGCTGTAGATGGCAAGCAGACTGCGGTTTTGGTACCTACAACTGTCTTAGCGATGCAGCATTACCGAACATTCGCGGCCCGTCTGAAAGAGCTACCGGTAAGGGTCGATTTCTTGTCGAGAGCTCGGACAGCGAAGGAGACAAAGCAGATTTTGGCTGACTTGGAGGCCGGAAAGATTGATATTCTTATCGGGACTCACAAGTTAGTGGGGAAGAGTGTAAAATTCAAGGATCTCGGTCTCTTGATCATTGATGAGGAACAGAAATTCGGGGTGTCGGTCAAGGAGAAGCTGAAACAGCTTAAGGTCAATGTAGATACCCTGACCCTTTCTGCCACACCTATTCCGCGTACACTCCAGTTCTCGTTGATGGGAGCCAGGGATTTGAGTTCGCTTAACACACCTCCGGCCAACCGTCAGCCTATCGAGACGGTAGTCTGCGGTATGGACGATGATGTATTGACAGAGGCGGTGAACTTCGAACTGAGCCGCAACGGACAGATTTTCTTTATCTCGAACCGTATCGAGAACCTTTATGACTTAGAAGCGCAATTGCAGCGTCTGATTCCAGGCATCCGGGTAGTGAAGGCTCACGGCCAGATGCCGCCGGAGCAACTCGAAAAGGCTATCTTGGATTTTGCGGCCGGCGATTATGATGTGTTACTTTCCACTACCATAGTTGAAAACGGTATAGACATGCCGAATGTCAATACCATTCTGGTAAACAATGCCCAAAATTTCGGGTTGTCGGAGTTACATCAGCTTCGCGGACGCGTAGGGCGCAGCTCGCGTAAGGCTTTCTGTTATCTGTTTGTGCCGCCAGGTTTACCACTCACTCCCGTGGCGCGTCGCCGTCTCCAGGCGATCGAGAACTTCTCGGATCTCGGCTCGGGCATCCATATCGCGATGCAGGATTTGGATATCCGCGGGGCCGGGAACCTGTTGGGGGCCGAACAGAGCGGTTTCATTGCCGACCTTGGTTATGAGACCTACCAGAAGCTACTGAAAGAATCTGTAACCGAACTGAAGACAGAAGAGTTCGGGGAAACTTTTGCTGATGTCAATGCCGGTGCGGCCGAGGAGTTTACGACCGAATGTACACTCGAAAGCGATTTGGAATTGCGTCTGCCGCCTGACTATGTACCTCAGGAGGCGGAGCGAATCGCGCTCTATCAGCAGTTGGATAATATGGAGACGCTGTCAAGTGTCGAGGAGTTCCGCAAGGAGTTGCGGGATCGTTTCGGCAAGATTCCGCATGTTACGGAGGAACTTATCAAGGTAGTACCGCTGCGTATGGCTGCCAAACGCTTGGGCATAGAACGCTTGGTATTGAAGGGAGGGAAGATGTATCTATATTTTGTATCGGATGCCAACAAGGCCTATTACAACTCGCCGGCTTTCGGGAGGATGCTGAAATGGCTTCAGGTTGACCCGCGGCGCACTCAGCCGCGGGAGGTCAAAGGGAAACGCTCCTTCTTGGTATCAGAGGTACCGGATGTGTCGACGGCCTTGAATATCCTGAACCGTATCCTCACCCTTGACCCGGCTTAATCCGGGGTTGCGAGGTTTAAGATTTATTGATTGCAAGATGAAACCGATTTTTCTGATAGGTTATATGGCGAGTGGCAAGACCACCTTGGGTCGCGCCTTGGCACGCGAGATGGGGGTGGAGTTCATAGATCTTGATTTCTATATCGAGCAGCGGTTTCGCGCGCCCATATCCCGGTTGTTTGCCGAGAGAGGAGAGGAATGGTTCCGTCGCATCGAGGGGAACATGCTTCGGGAAGTGGGAGAGATGGAGGATGTAGTCATCAGTTGCGGAGGCGGTACTCCCTGCTTCGGTGAGAACATGGAATACATGCAGGATCGGGGAACGACGGTATGGGTGGATACCACGGTCGACTGCATCGTCCGCCGACTGTTAGTAGCCAAAGTGCGCCGCCCCTTAACCGAAGGCAAGACCCCCGAAGAGCTGAAAGAATTCGTAGAGAAGCACCTGACCTCCCGTCTCCCCTACTACCAAGCAGCCCGAATCCACTTCCAAGGCGACCAGCTGGAGACCCGCGCCCAAATCGCCCGCACCGTCTCCCACCTCCTCCCCCTCCTCCCTCAAATTACCCATTGACAAAGCCAC
>CAZKJP010000104.1:0-8364 GCA_964553075.1 uncultured Sangeribacter sp.
ATGCAATGACGAATGTAGAGAGACATAAATGGACAGCTATTGAGAATCCTTACTCCAACATGATCATTGACCGGGATTTCAGAAACAGGATGATGAGAGCATACAAAACCAGTTGGGAAGATAGATATGGAGTTTATCTTGACAATGGATGGTTCTACGTTTATCGTAGCCATTGTGTGCTTTTAAGATACCAACTCGCGGTTCTTCCAGACCAGACCTATAGAATCGCCAATCTTCAAATCAGTGAAGATATGCAGGCCAGAGTGGAAGACTTGAGCGAGGTGTTATTTTCTCTCGGAAGGTATGCAACCTGATTCCCATGAGGTCAGTTCCTCCGGTTTAAAGAGGTGGAAAATGAAACGGTTACATTTTGTAACCGTTTGAAAATGCAAGCAGGCAATGGAATCTAAATGGGGTACCAGGGTACAATTTGTACCCTCCTTAAGTCGAAGAATTTACGGGGCGGGACGCCCCTCCTCCCCAGTTAAGAGATTGGTAATTCCCATCGTTGATGTCGTTTATGTCTATAGTGATAGAGGAGATGACCCTCCTACGGAGTTGCTAAAGCTGCGGTTTAAAAAGGAAGGAAATGAAACGGTTACATTTTGTAACCGTTTGAAAATGCAAGCGGGCAATGGAATCTTAAGGGAGAAATCAGGGTACAATTTATACCCTCCTTCAGTCGAAGAATTTACGGCGCGGGACGCGCCTCCTCCCCAGTTATATGGATAGTATATGAATCGAAGGCAGGAATAAAAATTTCTGAAGTAAGATGGGAGGTTTCGAGGTTTTTCTGTAAATTTACAGTCGGATGGTATTAACCGGGCATTTTCCGTTAGTCCAGATAAAATTATGACCAGGCGGAGTGCCGAAAGCCTTTTTGTTCTCATAGGACATAAGAGTGCCACAAGATAAGAGGATGCCACAAGAGTAGTGGATTAAAATTTCAGAAAATTATGGATAAGCCAATGTTTGTACGCAAGGATGCGCTTAATGCTGATTCTTCATACTATCAGTGGATAGAGGATGTGAAGTCACGCTTTCATAGTAGTCAGGTAAAGGCTGCTATTAAGGTTAACACCGAGATGCTCCGTTTTTACTGGAGTCTTGGACGGGACATTGTGGCCATGAAAGCCGAGCAAAAATGGGGAAGCAAGATAGTGAATCAGATAAGCCTCGATTTAAGGAAAGCATTTCCTCATGCTACAGGATTTTCTTTAAGCAATATTAAGCATACTGTGCAATGGTATAAATTTTATAATCAGAGTGATACAATTGGCCAACAACTTGTTGGCCAATTTGAAATGCCACATGAATTTGGACTGATTCCTTGGGGACATCATATTCTCATTATAACTCATTGCGATTCTATAGAAGAGGCGTCTTTTTATGTTAATGAGACAATCAAAAATAACTGGAGCAGAGCAACCCTAAAGGATAAGATTCTCTCCGGATTATATCAGTCTCAAGGAAAGATTATCAATAATTTCTCAGAAAAACTTCCGGCTGATTTCGCGCAGAAAGCTACAGCTATCTTAAAAGACCAGTATTTTTTCGACTTCGTGCAACTTCCGGATGAGTACTTGGAAAAGGATCTTGAAGATGCCTTGGTCAACGACATTACAAGATTTCTTTTGGAACTCGGATCTGGGTTCTCGTTTGTAGGACGTCAGATGGAGCTCCGGATGCCTGACGGTACATCTTATTTTCCTGACCTTATTTTTTATCACTATAGACTTAAATGCTTTGTAGTATGTGAATTGAAGCGGGTGTCTTTCCAACCTGAACATGCTGGGAAGCTTAACTTTTATGTGAAGGCTGTTGATGAGTTGCTGAAAGGAGAAGATGACAATCCTACTATTGGTCTGCTTATCTGCCGGGATAAGGACAAAACTACAGTAGAGTGGTCGTTAAGTGACATTGCAAAACCGCTTGGAGTAGCGTCTTATGAGTTGGAACGAGCCCTGAACGCCTCTCTCCAGGCACGGCTTCAACAGAAAGAAGGGAGGCAATGATGGAAGAATTTACGGCGCGAGGACGCGCCTCCTCCCCAGCTAAAGCATTTGATAAATTTCGTTGTTGATGTCGTTTCTGTCTTTGCTTATAGAGGCAGTCGACCCTCTAACGGAGTTGCTAAAGCTGCGGTTTAAAGAGGAGGGAAATAAAACCGAGACATATTGTCACGGTTTGGAAATGCAAGCAGCTGCCGGAAAGACAGGATCGTAGGCCGGAGGCCTACGATCCTGGAGGAGGGTGCTGGTTATGATTCGGTGTGGAAGCTGGTGAATTTGCCTACTTCTTGGGTGGGGATATCAGCTTTGGCTGCGTCGATGGTTTTTACAAGGAAGGCCATGTTGCGGCCAAGATTGCGCATTGTCTGAAGCCCTTCGAGATCATCCTCTACGTCTTCGGCTGTGAAACCATGCACTTCATTCCAGTATGTGCTGGAGACGATGGGCATTGAGCAGATGGTGAAGTATTTGTTGATCTCGTCGAAGGCAGAGGTGGAGCCCGCGCGCCGTGATGACACTACGGCGGCTCCTACTTTCATTGTCTTGTTGAAGACGCCCGAGGTGCTATAGAAAAGACGGTCCATGAAGGCCAGGAGTTGGCCGTTGGCACCGGCGTAATATACCGGGCTACCTACCAGTAGGCCATCGGCTTCGGCAAACTTAGGAGCGGTTTCATTGACAGCATCATTAAAGACACAGCGGCCATGTTCACGGCAGTACTGACAGCCGATGCAACCACGTATATCTTTGGTGCCTATATTGACGCGTTCGGTTTCGATACCGTTGGCATGGAGAGTTTGTTCTACTTCGCGGAGTCCGCGGTCGGTGCAGCCATTAAGGTGTGGGCTGCCGTTGATTACGAGTATTTTCATTTTGTCTTTTAAGAACCAAGTTGTTTTAACCTCTTAACATCATAATAGTATAGATGGTTTTAACCCCCGGCTCTACAATTGATGTGGTATTGTGGGCCGGGGGTAATTTAGGTAAACATGCTGAGGGCATGTTCGAATGGGATTAGAAGGGGAAGTCGAGGCCGAGGAAGAAGTCGGCGTTCGAGTTGAGCGGTATGAACTGCTTCGAGAATTTGCCCGGTACATGATCCATGCCGAGGAAGAAGTTAATACCGGTGGTGCGCAGGTTTGCCATCCATCCGAAGCCCATGCCGTAGGTTCCGGCTGAACCATTGATGTTGAGCGAAACCCATTTTGCCGGCTCATAATTGGCCGAGAGACGGAACTCTGTATCTGACAGTGGGCCGTTGATGTGGGTAGTGTTCAGCAAACCGAAGTGGATCTTGCGGTAAACCGGCAGTTCATAATCCACGCCGAAATTCAAGGTAGTGCGGAGGCTGTAAGTCTTACCTACGTTACCCTCATCATTTAGCTGATACAGGGCAGAGAAGTCATCGGCCAAGTTATCCCATTCCTCCTGAGCCGATACACCGTCGACGGTGCCGACCTGGAAGGTATATTTATCGGTGCGAACCTCCTGTAAGCCATTGGTAGAAGCCAAACGGCTTTCAGAGAAGCGGATATAGCCAAGGTCCAGAACCGCAGCAGAGAACCGGAAATCGTTCCACTGATATTCGGCACCTAAGTCGAACGCCAGGCCGAAACCGTTAGGCGCGGAGAAGTTATCTACCTTAGCACCAGAAACGTAGTTTTTCTGAGTCTTAGAGTTCCAATCGTGCTCATATTCCAACCCCTTAATGGAAGCGTACATCTCGGCATCGGCAGCGATGTTCCATGAATCCTGACCTAACTTCAGGTATGCCTCCTTCATCTTAGCCTCAAAAGCCGCGATACCCACGAGGAACTTAACCGTTGCACCAACTCTCAAACCCGGTACCTGCTTGATGTCACGCGAGTGGTTCAGGGCTATTTCGGCATAACCTACAGCATCAGCACGGAGATTGGAAATATCGTAGGTCTGATTGGAAACCCCTTCCTTCAAGAGGGAGAAGAAAGCTTTCGGGATGGAGACATCGGCATTGGCTACGGCATTGATACCGATGGTATTGTAACCGCCAAAGGCCTTGAAGCCTACATCGATGATTCCCATTTTCATTCCGAACCCGAGCTTGTTATGGTTCTTGAAACCATCCATAGCCTCATCGACAGAAATCTGAGGGTTGGTGAACAGCATCGACTTGCCGTTCTGGGAATAGATAATGGAAGTGGTATGGATATTACCGTGCATACCGACATTGAGGTTACCCAACCCCGGTATACCTACATACCCTTTGCCATAGTTACCGAAGGCCGGGTTCATTTGATGACGGTAGAGATAATTTTCGAGGAAGTATCCGGAGTTGACGTTTTGAGCAGCGGCCGGAAGGAAAGCAGCCGATACGAGAGCTGCCAAAGAAATTTTATATAGTGATTTCATTTTGGTCTACTATCAATAAAGTTAATAGCTTCTAATCTATTTTGCTTGGCTATTGTTAGTTTGCTACATTTAAATGGTTACGATCAGAAGTCAGTCTCGTAATAACCGTCAACTGTTACGCGGATATCATCCAGACGGATATATTGGTCGGGTGAAAGAGCCTGCTGGTCTCCAGTGGCAAGGATTCTTGCGCGATATTCCACAGAGTCAATATCCTTGATCGGTGAATCCGGGGTGGATTCTACAATAAGCTCGATAGGACGGTTGGAGTTAGGCTCGAGAGTGATGCTGCGGGTGCATTTACCTACCTGCTTTCCGGAGGTATTGTAGACAGCTAGGTCGATGCTGACGCTGAGCGGGATGTTTGTATGGGCCTGAGCTGACAACTTCACTTTATTGACTGTAACCTTGTTCAGGTCATCTGAACTGAGCTCATCCTCTGTCTTATGGTAGATAATAGTAGAACCATTCTCGAAGGCCAAGGGAGCGAAGAAGGTGTATTTGCCGGTAGCTTCCGGTATCTCACCGAAGTCGGAACCGTCATTCTGGCGGATGGGGAAGTTTACAGCCTCACCTTCGAAAACCAAATTGTCGAGAGACACATTGACAGTCTTGGGGAGACCACCGGCTCCAACAGGATTTGAGAGAATGTTGCCGAGTCCGTTGAATGTATAGGGAGTGGCATCTGTAAACTCGCTGGACAAGTTAAGGTTGGAGGGGTCGGCAGCTAACGCGATGTTATACTGAATAGGCCCGCGGTCATATCCGATTGAGAATTCCGGGGAGACACATTCATTGACCTCGCCACCTTCAAAATGTGAAGTCAAGGATAGAGAGCCTTTGACTCCGGTATGATAGGGTGCGGTAGTATTGACAGCGCCCAAATAAACCTGGGGATTTACCAGGCGGATATCGGTAGATGGATCCGACAGGAAGTCCGGGAGGTTTGATAGGTCAATTGGATCGATATTGATACCTTCAATGGTGTACTTTACTTGACCGCTGAAAGTCTTGACATCAAAGGAAGTCAGGGTGTAATCGGCGGATAGATCGAAAGAGGAGGGGAGGGTAATATGATCAAAGGAAGGAATCAGAGAGATGGTGCCTCCCGGAAGCAGACCGGCCTTTGAACGGTAGTCAATCTCATTGTCTGCGATTGCAATACCGGCTACCTCAGCATTGATCTCGGTGGCTTCAAGGGTTATGTCAATATAATTGCTTCCGTTAAGATCGAAAACATGATTTATCATAACGTTACCGGAAACGGGATCGTAAGTGCCTACATTGGTGGTAGCGGGAACTCCATTCTTGTAAAATCCTTTGGCGAGCTGAAGCTTTACATTGGAGAACTGAACTTTCCCTACATTGGCAGCTAATGAAGAGGGAATGGAGAAACGGATACCCAAGGCAATGGGATGGGAGCTGGTTATGCTCTTTACCGAGATCAGGGCATCATCGATACCGGCAGATTCGAAAGAGAAGTTGGATAGCATCTCGGAATCCACATCATAATCCACCTTGAGGTCATCCAGAGAAGGAGCCTTCATCTTGGCGGGAGCATTGCCCGGAACATTAGCATTAAGCGAGATTGAAGTTGGGTTAAGAGCCGGTGCATTTACATGGACCGGGTTAATGGAGACCTTATTGGAAGTGAAGGTACCGGACTTTTCGATTGCATAGATCTTTTTGCCGTCTACGGTAACTTCAGAGATATTCTCATTGTCGGAAAGGTCAAGCACTTCATCCAAAAGTACGGACTTGAGCTTCAAGGGGACCGTTAGATCGTTGATTTGGACGCGAGTGGTTGTATCAATGTCGTCAAAATCATAGTTGTCGTCTACACACGAAGTAAACATAAGGGGGGATGCCATTAAAGCAGCAAACCCGCACAAGACCGAGAGGCGCTGAGGCCCGCGGATCTTCAAGTAATTCTGTTTCATTTAGAAGTTAGTTATGAAGTTGGTTAAACTTCTTTACGAATTTAAGTTAGCGAAGAGGAGAGATGAAATAAAGTGCAAAATTAATGAAATTGATTCAGAAATCCAAAATTCAATTAGTCTACGATGAGGAAAAAACAGAGGGCGCTCTCCACCTTCGACAAACCGGCTGACGCGGTGAAGGTAGGTCTAAAAAGATGGCAGGCCGTCCTGGATGGACGACCTGCCTGATTGTAATGAAAGGGGTTGGGATTAGTCTTCGGATTGTGTCTCGGCGTAAGCCTTGAGGAGTTTTTCCTGAACATCGCTGGGTACCAATTCATAGTCAGCGAACTTCATTGAGAAGCTGGCGCGGCCACCGCTCAAGGAGCTCAGAGAGGTGCTGTAGCTTGCCATTTCCTTCAGAGGTACGCGGGCATTGAGCCTTTCGATGCCATGGTCGGATTCCATGCCCATGATCATACCGCGACGACCCTGGAGATCGCTCATCACATCACCCATAGAATCGCCCGGGGTAAGAACCTCTACATCATAAATGGGTTCGAGGATCTTCGGATTGGCGTTGCGGAACGCCTCTGAGAAGGCATTTCGGCCGGCCAAGCGGAAGGAAATTTCGTTGGAGTCAACGGGGTGCATCTTGCCATCATAGATCATAACGCGTACATCGCGGGCATAAGATCCGGTAAGAGGACCTTGCTCCATGCGGTCCATCAGACCCTTGACGATAGCCGGGATGAAACGGGCATCGATAGCACCGCCTACGATGCAATTGTAGACGATAAGCTTGCCGCCCCATTCCAGAGGTATCTCCTGTTTGTCGCGAACGTTCATCTTGAACTCCTGATTGCCGAACTTGTAGGTATCCGGTTCGGGCATACCTTCGGTATATGGCTCGATGATCAGATGTACCTCACCGAACTGGCCCGAACCGCCGGACTGCTTCTTGTGGCGGTAGTCCGCGCGGGAAGCCTTGGTGATAGTCTCGCGATAGGGGATCTTCTGCTCGCTGAAGGTTACAGGGAGCTTCTCATTGTTCTCGATACGCCATTTGAGGGTGCGGAGATGGAACTCGCCCTGGCCCTTTACCAGAGTCTGCTTCAGTTCCTTGCTCTGCTCTATGATCCAGGTCGGATCCTCCTCGTGCATACGGGTGAGGGTAGCAGAAAGCTTCTCGGAGTCACTTTCAGTAACCGGCTTGATAGCGCGAACATATTTGGGCTGCGGGTACTTGATGAAATCAAACTGGTAATCACACCCCTTTGCATCGAGAGTATTGCCGGTACGGACATCTTTCAGCTTAACGGCTGCGCCCATATCGCCGGCTTCGAGTTTATCTACAGCATTTCTGATTTGACCGCATACGGTAAATATCTGAGCGAGACGCTCTCTGCCACCGCGGGTAACGTTCTCCAGGTCATCACCGGCTTTCAGGGTGCCGCTCATAACCTTGAAATAGGAAACCTCACCGATATGAGGCTCGACGGAGGTCTTGAAGAAGAATACGGAAAGCGGGCCGTTGGGATCCGGTTTCACCTCCACACCCTCGGTAGTCTCGGGAGCCGGCATATCTGTAACGAAGGGACATACATTGCCTAAGAACTCCATCATACGGCGAACAGCCATATCCTTAGCGGCGCTGACTACGATAACGGGGAGGATAGAACGGTCGATAAGACCCTTGCGGATACCGTTACGCATCTCATCCTCGGTAAGGTGTCCCTCTTCGAAATATTTGTCCATCAAGGACTCGTCATTCTCCGCGGCAGCCTCTACGAGGATGCGGTGAAGTTCCTCGGCTTTCTCCATCTGGTCCGCCGGGATATCGCTGATAGTGGGCACACCACCGTCGGGGCCCCATTCGTACTTCTTCATCAGAAGCACGTCGATCATCGAATGGAAATTCGGACCTGATTCGAGAGGATATTGGATAGCTACGACTTTATTGCCGAAATTCTCGCGGAGCTGCTCCATGACATTGTCGTAATCGGCCTTTTCGCCATCGATCTTGTTGAGGGCGAAGATTACCG
>CAZKJP010000105.1:0-8222 GCA_964553075.1 uncultured Sangeribacter sp.
GCAGTTCTAAGAACGGCCGCGAATCAGAAAGCAAACGACTCGGAGTTAAAATCTTCGGTGGGTCCAAGTGCAAAGCCGGCAACATCATCAAGCGCCAGCGTGGCACCCAACATCATCCCGGCCTCAATGTAGGTATGGGTAAGGACCACACCCTCTTCGCTCTTATCGACGGTATAGTAGTCTTCTCTACCGGTAAAGAGGGTCGCAAGTTCATCAATGTTCAGCCCCATCAGGCTAATTGATTGACTACACTCAGAAAAAACTTGAATCCGCTCATTCAGGGCGGATTCTTTTTATATCATGAGCGAAATTTCACATAAGGAAGCCAACAAACTTATTGCGCAGAATACTTTCTTCCTATATCTGCGCACTCTTATCGGTATCATAATAAACCTTTTCTCCGTACGGGTAATCTGGCAAGCACTCGGAGTAGAGGATTATGGTATTTACAATGTCGTAGCCGGCATCGTGCTGATGTTTCAATTCTTGAATACGGCTATGGTAGGAGCTTCTCAACGTTACCTGTCATATTCTATTGGGAAAAACGACAAGCAAAAGATCATCGAGACCTTCTCAACCTCCGTCAGAGTCCATCTTCTTTTGGCAATCGTCATTTTCGTTCTTGCAGAGACTGTGGGGCTTTGGATCATAGAGACCCAAATCAAATTACCTCCCGACAGGGTACTGGCAGGACACTGGGTTTATCAGGCTTCAATCATAAGCCTTATACTGATGGTTATCAGCGTCCCATATAATGCCAGTATCGTCGCTTACGAGGATATGAAGATTTATGGCATCTACGGTATTTTAGAAATTATTCTGAAATTCGGGGTGGCACTTATTCTTTTTTGGTGCGCAGCCGACAAGCTGATAATCTACTCCTCCCTCCTGCTGGTTATTTCTGCTTTGATGTTAGGACTCTATGTTCGTTTCAGTAGGAAGCATTATCCGGATCTGAGATACCATAAGCCCGATGATAATTCACTTCTGAAGAAAATGTTCGGCTTTGCCGGCTGGACTCTAATAGGGAGTTTCGCCGTCTCGGCTCGCGAACAAGGGCTCAATATTCTGCTCAATATGTTCTACAGCTTCGCTTATAATGCGGCCAAGGGCATAGCAAACCAAGTCAGCGGTGTAGTTATGGGATTTACAGGAAACTTCCAGATGTCCCTTTTCCCTCAGATTACCAAACGTTATGCTACAGGGGATATTACCTCCATGATGAGCCTGATATTTTCCGGTTGCCAACTTTCCTATTATCTTTTGCTCATCATTCTTGTCCCTCTATACTTCCGGACAGAGAACGTATTGCAACTTTGGCTTCAGGAGGGAGTCTCGGTGGAGATGGTGATCTATCTTAGGATAATCCTTATCGCACTGCTTATAGACTGCATGAAAGGGCCGCTTATTGCTGCTCTTCAAGCTACCGGGAATGTCCGGGATTTCCAGCTGATGGTATTTGTAGTCTTAATTGCAGCACTACCGATTGCTTATATCTGGATGAAGGTTGATTCCACTCCCTATGCCGTTGTTTATAGCGTACTGATCACTAATGCCCTGGCTCTTATCGGACGTTTTTGGCTGATGAAACGTCAGATTGGATTAGGAGACAACGGCGTCAAAGATGTCTGGGAACTATTAGGTAGACTTACCTTCTCTACTGCTATTTTCGCTGTCATAGCATGGTATATTAACCCTTGGTTTTCCGAATCTATATTTGGGTTAGCCGCTTACAGTATCACCACCCTCGTAATCAACCTCGCTGGTATCTTCCTTTTCGGGTTGACTAAAGCCGGTAAAGAACTCATAACCTCGATGTTCGGAGATTATTTTGCTAAACTCACATCACGTTTCAGAATAAATTCATAAATTTGTAGTTCCTCTTACAAGTTAATCAGCATATCTCGATTAATATTTAAGAGGAACTTAATACAATAGACTTAATGAACAGAGGAACCAAAATCATCAGCCTGCTTGTAGTCCTACTTATGATGATAGGAGCTGCCATAGCAGTAAACAAGACCATCTTCGGATGTAAAATTGAAGCTTCAAAAGATGCGGCCGAAGCAGCAGACACAGTTCAGGCCGTAACTTTCATTTCAGCTTCCGATATTGAGATCAATACAACCTCAATCGGGTCCAAAATCTCAGGATATGGAGGCCCTGTGCCATTGGAAATCCATCTAAAAGATGGTAAGATAACCGGTATTGAGGCACTACCGAACTCTGAGACACCCGGTTTTTTTAAACGTGCCTCTGCACTCCTTGACAAGTGGAACGGTCTGACTCCGGCTGAGGCCTTAGAGACAAAAGTGGACGGTGTAACCGGTGCCACCTTCTCTTCGCAGGCTATTATAAATAATGTAAACCTCGGACTTGAACATTATCTCGGCGAAGAGGAGAAGGTCAATAAAGATACTCCATGGAAGATTTGGGTTGCCTTGGCGGTAACTTTAGCTGCTTGTATCTTCCCCCTCTTTATCAAAAACAAAATTTACAGCTATGCCCAACTTATCGCAAATATAGTGGTTCTCGGATTCTGGTGCGGACAGTTCTTAGATTATCAGGTAATGCTGAAGTACCTCTCTAACGGTTTCTCCTTACCTGTAGGATTGGTTGCTATAACTATGCTCATAGCCGCTTTCATCTATCCGATTTTCGGCCGCCCTCAACATTATTGCAATCATATATGCCCATTAGGAGCTGCCCAGCAATTGGTAGCCCGCGTCTGCAACTTCAAGATCAAGATGTCGGCAGCTACTATCAAAAGGCTCGATTGGTTCCGAAAAATCCTATGGGCAGTATTATTGCTTTCCCTCTGGACAGATACCTTGACCGGATGGATGGATCTGGAATTGTTCCAGGCTTTTCAAGTTCAGTCCGCTTCTTGGTGGATAATAGGCGCGGCGCTTATTTTCATCGCGCTCTCCGCGGTAGTTGCGCGTCCCTATTGCCGGTTTGTATGCCCTACAGGATCCCTATTCAAACGGGCGGAGAACTTCGGTTAATTCCTCTCTCCCTTTACTTATCTAATTCATTTACCCCATTGCATGTTAATTAATTCCAAATGAAGAACTCTAATTTCATAATCATACTGTTAGCCTTAGGGCTTGTTTTTGTTACTTATAAGTGGATTGCATCTGCCAATTCACCCGCTGAAGATTCGGCTGCTACATCAAACGTGGCGTATGATAATATCATGACACGTAGTAGCATACGTGCCTACACTGATCAAAAGGTCACATCAGAGCAAGTCGACTCTCTCCTCAGGGCTGCTATGGCCGCTCCTACAGCCCGTCGTCTCGAGCCCTGGAGGCTGGTCGTTGTGGATAAAAGGGATATCCTCGATACTATAGCTGCCCGGAATAAAAATATCAAGATGGCTGAGACCGCCCAATTAGCTATAATAACCTGCGGGGATATGAAAGCAACCTTCGAAGGAGAGACTGGATTCTGGGTGGAGGACGTGTCTGCTGCTACAGAGAACGTGCTTTTAGCGGCCCATTCGATGGGATTGGGAGCCGTATGGTGTGGCATATATCCTATTGAAGAAAGAGTGAAGGGTTTCCAGGAATTACTTCAGTTGCCTTCTGATATAGTTCCTCTGGCATGCGTATGTATCGGGTATCCCGAAACTCCGGGCACTCCTAAAGATAAGTGGAAACCGGAAAACGTACACTACAACAAGTGGTAATACTTAAAATAAAAAAGATATGATGAAATTATTTATTGCTGTTATTATGGCATTCGGAACGCTCATTAGCGTCTCCGCCCAGTCTTCTGACACTAAAGTAGCCTACATAAAGGGCGATAAGGTCAACATGCGTGCTACACCTTCCACTTCCGGCAAGGTTTTAGCTAAGGCTCAGCAAGGTGACCTGTTCTATGTTAATGAGATTAAGAACGGTTGGATCAAGACCGTTATCGAAGGGATGGACGAGGATGAGGTATATTACATCAGCAGTTCGGTCGTCGAAATTTTTCCAGCTGTAGGCTTTCCTAAAGACAAACTTAACTCCACCTTCTCTTTCTCTGATGGAGATACCGTAGGTTACCTGACCTTTGAACCTCAACAGAACGGGGCTGTGCAATATGACTATGTCCTGAAAAGTAAGGAGATAATGAAGATGGGTGGAAGCGGCATAGTCGCCAGCGGTTCCGATACTGTTTACTATGATGCAGAGACCGGAACTCTTTACCAGCCTTCAGAGTGGAGCAGCAACACTGAAAGTTCTTATCAACAAGCTGTCTATGATCCGGCTACAGGGCGCCTGATTTACGCTGGATTTATGTGGCAAGAAGAGAAATAAATCTTATTGTTTTCTTATATTAGACTCCATACCTTATATAATTCAGGGAAGCACTTCTAAAATGCTTCCCTGATATTATATTGTCTCATCAAACAATTGATTCAGCTTAGATCTATGGAGTTCTTTATCAGCAGTTCTTTTAAACGAAGGTTTTCTACCCGTAATTTATCCACTTCATCCCGAAGGTCATCGAGACGGTCGCTGAGACGGTCGTTGCGGCGGGTGAGATAATCTATCCGTTCGATCAACTCCTCTTCATGCTCTGAATGAACTGAGGACTGCTGATGGGCAAGATCGTGAAAATGATTCAGCAGCTTGGCAATAGAATCACTTTGGTCGTTTGAATGGGTATGGGGAGGAACGGCCCGCTCTTCAGATTCCTCTATACGGTAGTCTTCTAAAGATTCCAGCTCGAAAATCTCTTTTATTTTATCCAATTTCTCCTCAGGCAGCCTGCTACGGCCATTCTCAATTGCTGAGAGAAAACTGGGACGTACCTGTAGACGGTCAGCCAATTCACGCTGGCTGATTCCGGCACGTTTACGCAATTTTGCCAAATCTATCTTCATAATCTTGGTCTTTATTCTGAAAGAGATTCCTTCAGACGCAAATTTACAAAATATGCAGGAGTTAGAGAGGGTTTAATCATTTTTAAATGACCGAAGCATCCCAAATTTATTAATTTTTCTTATATTTGAAGTCTGATAATCGTTGTCAGGCGGGTTGCTATCTTTAGTAGAGAGCGGCCTGCTTCAAAACTGACCTCAGTGTCTCTTAAATTTTAAGAGTCCGGGGCTAAACCTACTTCTCTTAATTTACCGAATTTAATGAAATCGCCTACCTTTACTTTACGAAGCCTGATGGCTATGGTCATTTGCAGCGCTGGGGCTACCTCAATGTCCGCATTGGATTGGCGCGAGGATTTCAGCACTCAGGCAGCTTTTGACGCCTTTACAGTTATAGATGCCAATAATGACGGCACTTTCTGGGAATGGATTAGTTACAACAAGCTGGCTCGAATCAGCTACTCGGATTACACGATGGATGACTGGTTGATAACTCCTGCTTTTCAACTTAATCCCGGGGTGTATAAATTTTCTCTCGACGCCAAGAACTATATGGGCGCCGAAAAGTTCGAAGTCTTCGCCGGACAGGCACCATCTGCCGAGGGCATGACCCTCAGCGTAATTCCGGAAACAACTGTCTCAACCGGCAATTGGTCTAATTTCAGTGGTGAGTTTACAGTACCTGAAGGTGGGACATGGTACATAGGGATTCACGGATGCAGTGCCCCCGATAAACTTTACCTGGATATCGACAACCTTACTTTGACCCAAGGTGTCAGCCAAGGTTCTCCATTAGCGGTCTCCGACCTTCAGGTCATTCCGGATCCTTCGGGTCTGAACAGCGTAACGATAAATTGCACACTCCCTGCGCAATCTACTGCCGGAAGCGCTCTCACCTCTCTCGATAAAGTCGAGATACTACAGGATAACATTGTAATAAAGACCGAAACAGGTACTCCGGGTGCTGAGTTTTCAGTTGTAATAAATAATGCCACTTTAGGACGGCATAAATATACCGTGGTAGCCTACGCGAATGGCGAGCGCGGAGCTGAAGTTTCAGCTGAAGTGTTCGTTGGACCAAACGTTCCGGCTCAGGTTGCTTCATTGGCCGTCGGGGAGTTCTCTCCAGGGCAAGTAACAGTAAGATGGACCGCGCCGTCCACTGACGTTGACGGACAGCCGATCAATCCTGATCTGATCAAATATAAGGTAGTCCGCTATGAGGTTCTCGAAGGTAGTATGTTCTATGAAGAAGACATAGAGGGAGCCGATAATCTGTCAGGGTATGAATATGTACATAACGCTATCGATCCTAATGACGGCCAGATGTTTACTGCCTACGGTGTTTACGCCATAACCTCGGCCGGAAAATCTACCCCTGCCAAAACTCCCCTATTTCCGGTAGGTACTAATTATCAAGCTCCTTTTGAAGAGTCTTTCCCGCAAGGTGAATCTACATCGCTGTTCCGTACCGAGACTGTAAACTATTATCAGGTCACTCCGATGTGGGTACCCATAAAAGATGAGAATAGCGACATCAAGTCTGTAGATAAAGACGGTGGATATATCGCCATGATGGGCGAGCATACCGCGGACTGCGCAAGGTACTACAGCGGGAAGGTCGATATATCCGACCTTCAGGCTCCGGCGCTCACATTCTATGTCTACAATGCCTATAATGGTCATAACCAGGCCGACCGAAATAAGGTTGAAGTCTATGTTAGCGACGGATCTCGTTTCTATCTCCAGAAGGAGTTCCAGATTAAGGACCTACCGTCTGAGGGCTGGAACCGTATTTCCATTTCTTTGGATGATTTCAAGGGCAAGACTATCCAATTCGCATTCATGGTAACTATCGATAATTATATGGCGACCCGACTGGATGCCATAAATATTTCCGAGGGTTCTGCTTGCGATATGGCCCTCATAGGGCTGGAGGTTCCGGAGCGAATAGCCGCCGGTATGCCATTCGACATTGGAGTGAAAGTAGAAAACCAGGGTATCGAAAGTGTTTCCGGATATGAGGTCGAGCTTTATGTGGATGGTCAGCTGAATCAGTCAATGGTCTGGGAGACCGTGGAACCTGGCGAGACAGAAATTGCCTGGTTTACATATGCAATCGAAGTTTTGAATATCAAGGATGTCACTATTAGCGCGCGTGTAGTGGCTCCCGGAGATGCAGACAATACCAACGACTCATCGGCTGATTATCATATAGAGGTCTACGCTCCCAACTGGCCTGTTCCTACTGACTTGGCAGGGAACGCGTCCGATAATGGAGTAGCATTGACTTGGGCGCGCCCCGAAACATCAGCTGCTGTGCCGGAACAGATCACTGAAGACTTTGAATCATTCGATTCATTTGCGATTGAGGAGGCTAACGGCTGGATATTCCTTGATGTTGATGGTCATCCTGTTGGCAAACTCACAGATATCGTCTTCCCGAATGTCACCATCCCCGATCAGGGTGCCGGTTTCTGGGTTATGGATTCCTCTATGGAAGGACTTAACGAATTGTTTGCTGCCCGTTCAGGAAGCAAGTATCTCGCTCAGATGTTCAATGCTGATAAGTTCGCTTGCGATGACTGGGCGATCTCTCCGGAGCTGTTCGGAGGTGCTCAGACGGTAGGTTTCTACGCCAAGAGTTATTCAACATATTTCTCAGAGCGTTTTGAGTTCCTTTACTCAGAAGGAGGATTAGAGCCTACGGATTTCCATCTTATCGCAGCTGTTAATGCAGTGCCGAATCAGTGGACCCGTTATGAGTACGATGTACCGGAAGGTGCTAAAAGATTCGCGATCCGCTGTACCTCCGAGGATTGCTACCTGTTATTTATCGATGATGTAACATACACCCCGGTAGCCGGCGATACGAATCTGGAACTTATGGGTTACAATATTTATCGCGACTTAGCAAAGGTAAATGAGGCTCCTGTTGAAACTGAAAGTTATGTTGATAGTACTGCACCGGGTGGAGAACATTCCTACCTTGTAACGGCAGTTTACGACCGTGGTGAGTCAATGCCTTCGGAAGAGATTTCACTGACAGTTGCCGGTATTGGTCAGCTTTCCTCAGCTGACAGTCATGTAATAGTAAAGGGATTGAAAGGTGAACTCCTGATCGAGACCTCTGCTCCGACCTCCTACATCATCGCGACCACCTCAGGTCAAGTAGTAGCCAACGGATACGTAGAATCTTCAGAGAGACTTTCCCTTCCTCAAGGCCTTTACCTCGTAACGATAGCCAACCGTACCCTCAAAGCAATCGTTAAATAACACCAAATCTTAAACTCCAAGAGCAAAAAATCGGAGATACCCCCCCTAAAAGGTATCTCCGATTTTTTCA
>CAZKJP010000106.1:0-7979 GCA_964553075.1 uncultured Sangeribacter sp.
AGGCGGAGGACTACTTCCGCAAGGCGGCCGACCTTGGCATCAAGGAAGCCGAGAATTTCGTAGACCGCCTGGAGCGCAACAAGTCCCGCGAAAATATAACCTACTATATAGAAACCAACCAGGAATAAGGTAGACCTACTGCCTGACACCTAACAACATAAAGGGAACACCAAGATTTTGTAGGGACATGCCTTTGGCATGTTTCCAGGGGTGCTACAACCTCAAACATCGCAAAGCGATGTCCCTACGGATCAGAAGAGGGCTCCCAAAGCTAACTAAAAGGAAATGAAAACAAACAAAACTAATAAACTTAACAGAATGAAAAATTTCGGCAAGCTGCTATGCGGCGCACTATTGCTTGGAGGCCTCTGGTCCTGCTCAAGCGACGAACCCCTGGTACAGGATCCCCAGGATCAGAATCAGGATCAGACCATCCCGACCTTCACCGGAGACCAGGCTGCTATGACCATCAGGATAATGGCACCTGGGAATAATACAAGAACCAGCGATGTTAACGAAGGTAACGCTCATTATTCCAATGGCTCCGATGATGAAAATAATGTTGCCAACTTATCATTCTACTTCTACGATAAGAGGGGTGATTATGTAATGTGCTATGAGAACGCGAAGTACGAGCCTCAAACCGGTAGTACTGGAAGTGCTTTGATTGAAGAAATTGGCGTCAGCAAAATCGTTTTGACCGATCTTTTAGGTCAGAACTATCCTTCATATGTCGTAGCGGTTCTCAATAATGACATCACAAGTTCTACAAGCACATCCCTGTTTAAAGCTAAACTTTCACAAGTACAGGAAGCTTTACGTAATCAGAATCCTTGGCAAACCATTACAAAAGAAAACGGCATTAAAGTCGCTTCTAACTTTGTAATGACCAGCGCTACCCATGATCAGAACAATGAGGATTATTACTTCGCTACCCCTCTAACTGAAAAGAACTTTGCTGTTCAACCAGAAGATGCATCACAAGATGGAAATTGGAATACTGGTACATTAAATGCAGAGCCTGTTAACGTTTATGTAGAGCGTCTGGCCTCGAAGGTTGAGATTTCTATTGGTGAGAATCTTGTAGGTAAGTATAAAGATGAAGATTTCACAATATCTTTATCTTACGCACCCTATTCGTTTGGAAGCGATGAGAACATCATCACTGGTAAAGGATTTTATGAGATAGATCTGCCAGATCAATATGAAATAGATGGGACAAAAACTACTCTCACTCTACGTCTTTACGGATGGAGTGTAAATGGTCAAGCTAAGAAAACCAAGTTCTTCAAGGAAGTTAACAGTAACTTTGTTACAGATGATGGCTGGGATTACAACGGTACCAACCGCTGTTACTGGGCTAAGACTCCCGGATACGGTGCTAATAAATATCCTTCAAGTTTTGATGACGTAAAAGATAAGGGCAGTAATGATGTCACTACCGATTCCGATGATGCCGCCAATGGAGAGGTATTGAAATATATAAGCTGGAAAACCGTAGTTAAAAATGGCTTTGCTAATAAATCAGCTTATATCATGCCTCACACTGAAGCAGGAAGCCGGATTAATCTGGCAGGAAATGAAATTAACCATCCGGCAGTGACTGAAATCCTGATTGCAGGTCAGATTGTAAAGAAAGGCACTAATGAGAGCCTGACCTTATTCCAACTCAGTGATTCTTACTATACCGAATCCGGCATCAAGAATTATATCCTGAACGCTGCAGGCATGCATATCTGGGAAATAATTGGTACAGATGCTGAGAATAATACAATCACCAGTAAGATTACACCGTCAGACGTAGAGGTGAAGTATGGATATGATGGCACCTTTAAACTTGTACTCTCAGCCTCCGGGAAAGCAAAACAGTGGTATAAAGATAGCGATTGTACAGATGCCTGGAGTGATGCCGATGAAATTGGAAAATTCCTGAGCGGTTACTTACCTGATAAGCAGTCTTTCTGCTATAACGATGGTATGCTATACTACAATGTACCTATACAACATATCAGACCTTATAATGCGACTGCTAAGGAACAAATCAAGACTGGCATGTTCGGTGTAGTACGTAACCACTGGTATAAAGTTACCATCAAAGATGTTAAGAATCTTGGTCACTCCGTTTACCGTCCTGACGAGCATATCATTCCGCCGTCTGATGACACCCGTTACATGATTGGTTCTTCAATCAATATTCTTAGCTGGCGTCTGGTAAGTTCTAGTGCGGAGCTGTAAACTTAAAAGGGGTGGTCAGTTGACTGCCCTGTTAATAAGCCTTTTTAGTTGGACTTAACTAAGTAAATTGGGCTTAGCTAAATTAACCCTGAGGAGCCTGAAAACTCCTCAGGGTACCAAATAAATCTCACCTCTGTCACGGTCCCCTCCCTCTCCGGGAAGCCCCTTCTGACAAGGCGACTCAAACTAACACCATCATCTGATGAAACGCTTTAACTTTATATATAAGGCCATTTTCGCTTTGGCCTCCATTTTCGCCGGAATCGCCCTCTCAGGGTGCGACAATAGCTTTATCTTCGATGATCAGGAGCCTTGTCCCCGCGGAATACGTCTGAAACTCTTCTACGGACACCACCTCAAAGGGGGCGACGCACTCCCCTACGAGATCAACCATGTCTCGGTCTATGTCTTTAGCCATGAGACTGGGTTGGCTGTGGATCAGGTGGATGTGCCGGTCGGAAATATCCGCGAGCGCGAGATGGAGGTTAACCTCGACCATCTCGACCCGGGTGTCTATGACTTCATCGTCTGGTGCTTCGGCGATAACAAGAAGCATTTCACCATCAAACCGGACAAGACCCGCGAGGACCGCATGGAGCATTTCACCTGCCTTATGAGCGAGGACGACTCCAATCCGGGCCACCAGAGCAACGACATCGGACGTCTCTATCATGGGCAGCTGCTGAACGTAGATTGCACTCAGGATGAGACTATCGTAACCGAGGAGATCCCTTTGAAAAAGGATACGAATGCTGTGAGGTTGGTGCTTCAGCACCTCAACGGCGAGTATCTTGACCCGAGCAAGTTCGACATAACCTTGGAGAGCGACAACGGCCACGTAGACCATAACAATGACATTATCCCGGGTCATAATCGTGTATATCATCCTTGGGATGTGCGGTCCGGTACTACGGATATGGGTGGGTTTACCGGCGGAGACTCCCGGGCCATGACTACAGCCAGCGCGTTGGTTGCTGAGCATACCGTAGGTCGAATAATGAAGGACGGAGGTGTACGCCTGAGAGTGAAGAATAACGAGACCGGCGAGGATATCATCAACATTCCGATGGTGGATTACGCCCTCCTTGTAAAAGGGTTGGACCGATATAGCAACAAGGAGATGGATGATCAGGAGTACCTGGACCGTCAGGACGAGTACAATATGGTCTTCTTCCTCGACGAGGGCCTCCGCTGGATGAACCAGTATATCTACATCAATTCCTGGAGAATCGTATTACAGAACAACGAACTGTGATCAAATGAGAGCATTACAAATATTATATAAGTTCACTAAACTGAGTCTGGTAGGGCTGCCCGTGATGGGCAGCCTACTTCTGGGCGGTTGCTCTTCTGACACTCCGGAATTGATCGAGAGTCCCCAGGAGCCTCAGGTTGAGGAACCATCATATACGATTGCCCTACAGCTGACCACGGACGGTATCTTTACCCGTGCTGACGATAAGTGGGAGGATGATTATGTAAAGGATGATGGTACGGCGTTCGATAAGACGATCAAGTCTGTAGACCTATTCCTTGTCGGTGAAGATAATAAGCTTACTCCACTCTATGCCTTGGAGAAACCCGGAAGCGCAGCCCATATCTACACCTGTCAGGTTACTGACAAGACTCCCGGAGTTACGATAGACAAGAAGAATCAGACCGGTATCTTTCAGGGCAAGATAATGGCCTTGGCGAATGTATGGGATATGAGTGTTCCTTGGACGGATCAGACCGATTGGTACACCAAGAAACTGCCGTTCAAGGTGAAATTCAATACCGGAAACGAATGGTATATTCCGATGTGGGGAATCGAGTCATATAGGGCTGACCTCAAAGCCAACGAGATGACTGACCTTACGGCCAGTCCGGTGTACCTGCTCCGTGCGGTATCGAAGATAGTGGTCAAACTCGATGATTCTATTACGAAGGATTATGAGATCGGGAGCATCACTATGGCCGACGGATCCCCTAAGATGAGCGGTTCGGGATACGGTCTTCCGGGCAATGATCCCTTGGCTTTGGCATCGACCAAGAGTCTTAAGATCCAGGATTCTTTCAATCCGCAATCCGGGGCTTTGGCAATGGATCAGCTGAACTGGAAGATAGATGATGCAAAAAAGGAAGCTGTAACCTACATCGCTGAGAGCGAGACAACGTATGATAAGCCCTTCAGATTGGCCGTAAGCCTTTTATCTAAAAATGAGGTGACACCGGTTTTCAACGGAACCCTCTATTTTTCGAGTTACAACACCCCGGATCCCTCCAGACCCGGGAATGCCATAACAAAGGTTGTCCGCAACCATGAATATGTGTTTACCATCAACCTTGCCAAAATGGAGCTATTGACCACGGTCAAACAGTGGGAGTTAGGAGGCAAGGTGCATATTGATATGTAAATTCAAGAGCTTAAGAAAGCAAACGATATAATGACTTACAATAAGACTAAATATATAACGGGTGCGTTAGGCTTCGGCCTGGCACTCGTAACTTTATCCGGATGCCAGGATGACTTGCTGTATGAGCGCGATGAAAACCGCTATGACGGCAACATGCTGTTGTTCGAGGCCGGAGTGAGCGCTGTGGGAGACCTGACGCGCAGCGCCGACCCCACGGATCTCGAGCCTCTTGTAATGCAAGGGGGCGAGAAGCCATTGTATCTACACCGCTATGTCTGCGACAACAGTTTCGATCCGGCATACATGGATAGCACCCCCGAGACCCGTGGTGTGCAGGTCAATGATATGGCCAATTTCCTTGAGGTACATAAGACTTTCGGCTTCCAAGCCAATTTCAAGGAAGGCAATCAGGTTTACGTTACTCCGGTAGAGAGCAATCTGATCGAAAAGGAATTAGATAACGATGGGAAGATAAAGGATGTTATCTGGGGTGCCAAGGGAGGAAGTCTCTATTGGCCCGGGGATAACGCCATGCTCTCCATTCATGCATGGGCACCTTATCAGTTGCCCAATACCCTTACCAAGCTCAACAAACAGCCGGGAAGGGTTTCCTTCACCTATGAAGCTCAGAAATCAGCCGACGGCCAGACAGATGCGCAGGCCCAGACCGATCTTCTTTGGGCGATTACCGATTGCAATAAGAGCATGTCGGTCGACGGTCGCGCTGTACTCCAATTTACCCATCCTCTGTCGGCTATCAAGTTCGCAGTACGCGATGTGATAGGAGGGACAGTCGAGAGTATCTCCATCAAAGGTGTTTACGGCAAGGGGGATTGCACCTATTATTTAGAAGCGGATGGTAACGGTGTTTATGGCAATACCCTCAATAACCAATACATCTGGGGCAATCATAGCGACCCCTCCGATTACACTCAGAAATTCGGGCTGCATGTAGATGATTATTGGGATATGACAGACAAGAAGGATCAGGGCATCACCGAGAAGAAGCCCGAGGCTACCTTCATGATGATCCCCCAGGAGATACCGGATGATGCGGTTATCGAGATCAAGATCAGCCCGGACGTAAAAGGGGAAGTCAAGGAAGGTACTTATACCCTGACCGGGAAAATCAAAGATCTGGAAGTACCTGAATGGAAAGCGGGCAAGGAGTATGTCTACACCATCTCGACCTCTACGTTGAACTGGACCAATAGGTTCGAGGTGAAGGGTTCCTACCGCAACAATACGGAGATCTACATGCCCTCCCCGGCAGACGAAACCGAGTTCTACGCCATCGCGGCCAACAAGAACTACCAGCCCTACTACGAAGTAGTAAGCTACCGCTTCCGCACCAACAACCCCACCGTCAAAGAGAACCTCCCCTGGACCGCCACACATGGACCAGGAATACAACGCTATTATACTAAAATCTATAAAAACTTTGCTGAAAAAGATGCCATTGAGTACCTGGATAGACCATACGGATATTCAGAACGTGATTCTGTACCAGGTAACCAGTGGATAACAGATCTTTCCCCTAACAGACATAGTGGAGAAGGTGGTTTGAATGCTGACCGGCATACTCTCTCCTTCCGTGATGCCCATGTTACCTCAGATTGGAATGGAGATATTAAGATGTATAAGAAAACTCCTTATGAAGGGAACTCCGAATCCAATCCATGGAATTTAGCAACTTTCGGAGGGAATACGGCCATGAATACGGCTAACTGCTATGTAGTAGACCGTGAAGGGTGGTATTCCATCCCCCTATACTATGGCAATGCTATTAAAAACGGGACTACCAATACGGGAGCTTGGAGCGCATCTTTAAGTGATACAAGAACAGCAACTTCCACACAGGAAGATTATACTAAAAAAAAGCGCAAGTTTGAAGCTCATTTTAGGGCTCTCAATCATTTTAAAGATCATAGAGGGAATCTAATTCCGAATGATGGGAAAATTCCTTCATCTTACTATAACTCCGCCCTCCTACTTTGGCAAGATGTCTATAACATAATTGACCAGGTGAAATTGGTAGGAGATAAAATAGTGTTTCATGTAAATAGGGATAATATCCAGCAAGGAAATGCTGTTATTGGGCTGTCGGAACATACAGCGGATTCGTGGAATGCTTCTGATCCCAAGATTGTTTGGAGCTGGCACATCTGGATTAACGAACATTGGCTAAATAACAAAGGTGTCTCTAATGCCTTTGCAACCTCAGGATTTGACCGATCCATTAACAGCGTAAGCCAGATGCAAGAACAGGGAGACGTTGAGGTGGAGTCCCCAAGAACGACTACGACTTTTACCAATTACCAAATAGCCCCTTATAATATTGGTTGGTGTGATGCAAAAAATGTACGCTATCTTAGCCGCTATAATACAATGCACTTCGTCCAGTTTATAGATGATCCGGATGGAAGAAAGAAAACTGGTAAAACCGCTGAATTACCTATAATTCAGGATGGTCGCACTATAGAATATCTCATTGGTAATAACACTTATTATCAGTTCGGACGAAAAGATCCCTTTGTGGGCTTTCACGATACATCATCCACACTGAAAGATGATTTTGGATCCCTTCGCAACAAGATTGAACCTCAATTAAAAACCCTGAGTTATTCTATCCAGCGGCCAAATGAGATTTTTCTGGGTGCTACTAATGGTGATACCTACTTGCTTTATAACGATTGGTGTAATGATGGCTGGCAACAGAATGACACTGTATTCCATGAATATTATAATCTCTGGAATAACAGGGGTTACGATATGACAAAGCATGAAAGTAAATTTAATGATGATAAATATCATAGATGCCAAAAAACTATATATGATCCTTCGCCCGCCGGTTATTTAGTACCTCCAGCCGGCCTGTATACAGTGTTGTTCAATAATTATAATTCTGTTCCACAAAAATCTGGTTTAAAGACTGAGTCAGCATTGCTACAAGAATTGAACGGTGTAAAGTTAGACGACTTGAAATATAGGATCTGGGCAAGAAAGAATAGTACTGAATTCTTTACGTTAACAGCAACTGGTAACAGATGGTGGGCGAATAGCGGTAAAGGTCCTGGCCATAATTTCAATGGACAAATTTGCTATCTATGGACTTGCAGCCCAACAACTTCAAATAAGATTGACCGTTCAGGAATTAGTATAGCAATAGGTAAAGATGGCGACAATGGATACCTCATATCAGCTAACTTTGCCGGACGAAAGGTAATGGGTCGACCCATTAGATGCGTTAGAGAGTAAAACTCGATTGCTGAAGACACAACTACCCGTAACTGAAGTAAACGTCCCAAACTCCGCGAGGCCATCTGAGGGGATATTATTAGCTTTGCT
>CAZKJP010000107.1:0-7958 GCA_964553075.1 uncultured Sangeribacter sp.
AATTTAGCATTTATCCCTCTTATCTCCAAATATTTTTCTTATTTAATATAGTTTCGACCTCTCAGCGCTCGTGCATCCTTGAGAAATAATAATCCAATACATCCTTGGCTGCCATGAAGGGAGATTGAAGACTTTCGAGCACCCTCTTCTCCTTGTCGGCCAACATTGCCGCTATCTCCGGTGAGTTATAGAAGGAATTGCGCAGCTGCTCGTCTATCGTCTCGCGCATCCAGTAACGGCTCTGCTGATGGCGTTTGCGGGTAAAGTAGCCGTTTTTGTCTACATAGTCGAAATAACGGTCTATCATATCCCACACTTTATCAATATCATACTCGAAATAGCCACTGTAGGTGACAACTTCGGGTACCCACCCGCTTGGTGTCGGTGGGAAAAGATGAAGCGCGTTGCGGAACTGAGCGGCGGCCAGTTTAGCGCGCTCTACATTGTCGCCATCGCATTTGTTGATCGCTATCCCGTCTGCCATCTCCATGATTCCGCGCTTGATCCCCTGAAGCTCATCGCCAGTTCCTGCAAGCTGTATCAACAGGAAGAAGTCTACCATACTGTGGACAGCGGTCTCACTCTGACCCACGCCTACTGTCTCAACGAAGATGCGGTCATACCCGGCCGCCTCACACAATACTATTGTCTCGCGTGTCTTGCGTGCCACGCCCCCTAAGGAGCCGGCTGATGGGGAAGGGCGGATAAAGGCATCTTTCTCGAGAGACAGTTTCTCCATTCGCGTCTTGTCTCCCAATATACTTCCATTAGTACGCTCACTACTTGGGTCGATAGCCAATACCGCAAGTCGGTGTCCCTGACGAAGTATATGAAGGCCGAATACGTCGATGGAGGTTGATTTACCGGCTCCGGGCACACCCGTGATACCTATACGGCGCGACTTGCCTGAATAGGGCAGGCATTTTTCTATCACCTCCTGGGCTATGGCGGCATGACGGCTCGAAGTACTCTCTACCAACGTTACAGCGCGCCCTAAGATACTTACATCCCCTTTCAAAATCCCTTCTACATAATCATTTACGCTCAATTCCTTCGGACGGGCGCGATGTCTGATATAGGGATTCACAGTAGGTTGGGAGGTAACGCCTCCGTTTACTTGCAGCCCTTTATATTGGCTATCATTTTCCGGATGCTCCATTTGAGTGTCCAGCTGCTCTATTTTCGTGTCCATGTATTTAGATTCTCGGTCTTTTTTGAAGTTGTTATACTTATTTCTCTTTAGCAGAGATCTTTAAACTCATTTCTTTTTAACTTCGGTATATGTGCTTTTCCAACCTCGGTTAGCCTCGGCGGCTGCTTTTTCAGCTTCGGTCGGTATCTTCTTAACGTCCGTATAAGTCTTACCGTATCTGCTGCCTTTCTTTTTCTTCTCTTCTTTTCCAGCCGCCCCTTTCTTATTTCCTGATTTACCGGTGTTTTTGCTCTCCACATATTTTTTGGAGAACCGTTTTTTATCGGTATTATCCGCTTTGTGTGCTGGCATCTCACCCTCAATATTTGCCCAAGCCTGAAGTTCGGTCAACTCTTCGCCATTGGGGACAATCTCACATCCATCTTGCATTAGTTTGATGGCTACTTTATGGCGTCGTTCCCCTCCGGCCGTCTCTTTGGCTGTATCAAGGCAGAAACTCACTATACCCAATTCTCCGGCCTGGATGGTATCGGGCATAAGCTTGACTTCCAGAGCCGCGGTCTGGGGCAAGAAGGAAACCTGAAGGCCGTCTATTGCGGCTTTTTGCGGCACTTTTTCTGAATATAACGGCTCTTCACCGGTATTCATTACTTGCAGGAAGCCATGCCGGGAGGCTCCGGCAAGTATATCGCCCAAGTTAACCATGCGCCCTGAAAGACGAATCCCCAGTCCCGCATCAACAGGAAAATCAGACTCTATTGTCTCTTGGGAGGGAAGTACCTTCCCCTTAATCGTCAATACATCGGTTGTTGATTCCCCTGCTTTATCTTTCTGTGTTGAGGTGGCTATACTTGCTTTGATAGTCTTTTCGAAAGGTCCGGGGCGACGCGCCGGATCATAAAAAAAGGTGATCACGGCCGTATCTCCCGGCTGTATGGATTCTGAAGCATATTCGGCGCGGGTGCATCCGCAACTGGTGCGCACCCCGGTGATTAATACGGGTTCCTGACCGGAGTTTACAAAACTGAAGGAGCCTCGTTGAGCGCCATTATCTTCCTTTATAACTCCGAAATCAAATGTTTTAGCCAGCCATTCTATCGAGGGTTGACCCAGACCTGAGGCCATATCCATCTTTTCCTCCCCACGTACTTCAGCAGAGAACAGGGTGAATATGGACATTAAAAGAAGACTCTCCTTGACTATTCCTTTAATCATCTTATAATTTAGCTATTTGATGATGCCCCGGATTTTTAGTTTCACACGCTTGGGATCTCCATTGGTACGGACTGTTACCGTCTTCTCGAAGGCCCCTCGGAAGCCGGTAGGATTGAATGTTACCTTGATACGTCCTTTCTTGCCGGAGGAGATCGGGGCTTTTGGATAGTCTGGTTTAGTACAACCACATTCTGCCTTTGCCTCCAGGATTACAAGTGTCCCTTCACCTGTATTCTCAAACTCAAACTCGTGGCTTACAGGCTTATTCCGATCAGTCAGCGTACCGAAATCATAGCTTTTGGTGGGAAAATCAATTCTCCCTTTATCTTTAGTCGCGGAGGTCGCCCATAGAGCCCCGAAAATCATTATACAGAGCCCAAGGACAAATAATTTGCGGTTTTTCATATTTTTCTTTCTATTTATGCTGTCTCTTAGCAAATTTATTATTATCTTTGCATCACGTTTTCGGGGCGTAGCGCAGTCCGGTTAGCGCACCTGCTTTGGGAGCAGGGGGTCGAAGGTTCGAATCCTTTCACCCCGACGTCGAAGGAACTTTCTTATTGAAAGTTCCTTTTTTATTTTATATCTTTTAGACAGTCAAGGGGTTACTTACGCCTAAAGCATGAGTATCCTCCTCTATCAAAGCCAATAAGGCAGGTAATGCCTCTGAAGTAGGGATATTCTTTCGGATCAATTGCTTACCCTTGTAGATGCTAACCCTCCCTGGGCCAGCCCCGACATACCCGTAATCGGCATCAGCCATCTCTCCGGGTCCATTCACTATACACCCCATCACTCCTATCTTTAGGTTCTTGAGATGAGACGTTGCTTTCTTTACCTCCTGAAGAGTCTGCTGAAGGTCAAAAAGAGTGCGTCCGCACCCGGGACAAGAGATATACTCAGTCTTGCTTATGCGCAGGCGCGTTGCCTGAAGGATCCCGAGGGTCAATTGTGTCAACTCCTCTCTGCCGAACTTCGGAGCCTTGATTTCAATCGCCGAGCCATAACCGTTTAGGAGCAGGGTGCCGAAATCCGTAGCAGCCTCCACTTGCAATTCCTCTTTGTCATCCGTAGTATATTCTAAACTGATGACAACCGGATTCTTCCCTCCCTTATGGCGGAAACGGTCGATCCAGGATGCGATCTCCCCCGGAGCATTGACATGACTTGAGGTCAGAATCACCGGCAAAACGTCTCCGAACTCCGCCGGTTCCTCGGAAGCATCAGATTTATGCCATTCCGAGGGCCATTCCTCCAGGTCTTTACCGATAACCGGCCAGGATGGAATGCCCGGTAAGGATTCGGCCTCCTCTCTTTCGGCCCTTTCTTCATCTTTCAATCCCGTTTCAGGGATTTCCTTATGCCCTTCCCTTTTCTGGATATAGTCCCGCAACTTACGAGCCACAGGTATTTCTTTTTCCGGATCCTCGCTAAGTGACACCCGTATTGTATCCCCTAACCCTTCTGCTAACAGGGATCCTATACCAACCGCGCTCTTGATACGGCCATCTTCCGCATCCCCGGCCTCAGTCACCCCGATATGCAATGGGAACTTCATCCCTTCCTTATCCATCTCCTTGACAAGCAATTTGACGGTCCGGGTCATTACCACCGGGTTACTCGCTTTCACCGAAAGAACCACGTTCAGGAATCCTTCGGCTACGCATACCCGAAGGAACTCCATCATAGATTCCACCATTCCCTCAGGAGTATCCCCGTACCGGCTCATGATTCGGTCTGACAATGAGCCATGGTTAACCCCTAAACGAATACAGGTATTGTTTTCTTTGCATATTTCAAGGAATGGCACCAGTGCTTTTTTAATTTTCTCAAGTTCCTCGGCATATTCCTCATCTGTGTAATCCAGTTTTTGGAAAGTACGAGCGGCATCTACAAAGTTGCCGGGGTTGATACGCACTTTCTCACACCACTTGGCTGCCTCGAAAGCTGCCTGTGGATTGAAATGCACATCCGCGACCAATGGCACGTCACACCCTTGCTCGCGCAACATCCGGTTGATTTCCTTCATATTGGCCGCCTCGCGTACTCCCTGCGTGGTTAGCCTCACTATCTCACCTCCTGCTTCGGCAATACGTTTGCCTTGGGCCACACTCCCCTCCGTATCCAAAGTCGAGGTATTGTTCATGGACTGGAGACGTACCGGATTCTCCCCTCCTATGCCAACCTTCCCTGCTTTAGCCTCCCAGCTTTCCCTCCTTTTATAGTTGTATATCATCTTATGATTCGTTCCAAAAATTGACTACTGCCCCTTCTTTGACCCCTGCTTATCTAAGCCCCGTCTAAATCAGCGTTAGGAAAAAGACTGACAAAAATCCTACGGCACTCCCGGCAATTACCTGAAGTACTGTATGACGTCCTAACCATACCCGCGCTGACCCTAACAATCCGGCTATGCCGATAGCACAGGCAACCCAGATCTCAATTCCGGGATGAGGCATCGGTTCCCGCGAGATACAGACCAATAATGCCACGACCCCTGCTGCCGCGGCCGCATGGGCAGAGATTTTCCACCATAGGTTGACTATCATATTGATCAGACCGGCCAACGCACCCCCGAAGAAGAACATTCCGGTCCATAAGGGAGCCCCTTTCGCTATCATAAACCATCCGGCTGCCCCTAAGGTCCCTATACTTATTATATAAGGTATCAGACGTTCCTTACGGCCATTCAACCCTAAGTCCTGAACTACACCAAGTTTCTTAAGAAGGACTATAAGCAACATTGGCACCAAGGCTGTTATACAAAAGATAATCAGGCAGAATGCCCATTTTGTCTGATACGAGGCAAATTGCAATACCGATAACTTGAATGTGATGAGCAATGCATACAAGGGCATCAACAACGGCACCAAAATCCAGCTCAGGACATTTGAGATACGGTCCAATACGCGTTGCCAAGTCTCCCCTTCAGCATCCTTATCTCCTCCTGACGGCACATTCTTTGGGGCCGGGGTAATCACTTCCTCTTCGGGATCCTCACAGGAACTCCCCGGGGTGACAGGATAATAATCCGATGTATCTATCTTCATGGTCTGATTCTTTTAAACTTTCATCCTCCGCTAACGCGGTATCAGACGACTGCCTGAAACTTGGATGGTATTGGTGTCTCGAATTTCATATCGCGGCGGGTGATAGGGTGAGCAAAACGCAAGGACCGGGCATGGAGAGCCAGTCGATGAAGCGGAGAGGTCCGAGCTCCGTAACGCTTATCCCCGATTATGGGATGACCCATCTCCTTAGCATGAACACGTATCTGGTTCTTACGTCCCGTATCAAGCGAGAACTCCACCAAGCTACGTCCGTGTCCGCTCCGGAGTACCTTATAATTGGTGATCGCCAACTTTCCTTCGCCGGGGGTCTTAGAGGAATAAACCTCATGGCGGCTATTCTCGGCCAGATAACTCTTTATCACACCCTCTTTCCGTTCGGGTTCTCCTTCGACAACCGCTACGTATGTGCGATCCAGCACCATATTATTCCAATTATGCTGCATAGTCTCTTTGGCTTCTATACTTTTGGCAAACATCATCAATCCCGAGGTATCCCGGTCCAGACGATGTATGATGAAAAGTTTGTTGCCCGGATTCTTTCTCTTCAAATAATCCCTGAGCAAGGAATAGGCTGTATCTACCTTCCCGGGACGATCCGTCCCGACGGAAAGCAATCCATACCCTTTGTTGACTACTATTATATCATCATCCTCATATACTATCTGAAGACGCGGATGACTGAAAACCTGGAACGGACGGGTAAAATTCAATTCCATCCACCCCTCGGGAGGAACCGGAGTATCGAAACCTTTGGCCACTTCCCCCTGGATCATCACATGGCCAAATTTCATCCATTTCTTGATATCCCCGCGCTTGGCATCAGGCAACTGGGCTGACAGGAACTCCATCAACCCCATTTCCCGACCTGTCTTATTCTGACGCGCCAATATCCTGTCTTCGGTAAATTTCTCTCTCATTTTTGTCTCTTTTATTCCCTTCCCAATTCCTACCCCATCTTAATATAACGTGATGAATAGCCCTGAGTCTATACGAGTCCACTTATTTTTTCTTGAAGTATCATGTTTCCTGCCGAAGACTCATCTTCAATAAGGAGTATCCGTAACGACATTCCCGGCATCTTCCCCGGTCGCAATACTCGTTGCGTAATTGCAGCAGGGCCTGGGATCTCATAGCATCCTCGGCTTTTAATCCTGCTGCTTCCCATTGGGTAATCTTGGAGTTCTTTTCAGCCGGGAGCTCTTCGAGCAACGAAATTGCCTTTTCGGTCATCTCTATATCTCCATGGAGAGACCCGTAGGCGTACAATACCGGTACTGCTACATTTATAATCAGCAACCGGCGGTTTGCTTTTCCAAGCCTTTGGGGCAGGTTATCCTCTTCCGGGGTGCCGAAATCACGATGACGACGCCAATGCCCTTCTATCTCCCACCCGAACAGCTCTTCCAGTCGATCCATTCTCCCGTCTGTATCCAAGATCCTTGACAATAGTTTTTTACCGCCATACAAGATCCGCGCTAATAGGGCGATTCTTCTGGGAGGGAAGTTCAACGGCCTTCCTTGTGTATATTTCCAGGCCTCCCTGCCCATCCCTCTCATCCCATATTTACGACTCAGGAAGGAATATTCCCTACAAAGTAATTGGTAATACTCATCATCCTGATAACAGGTAGGATCTAATAGTCCGGCCTGACCGAAAAGGATTGCTTCCAATTGCATCAGATTGTCGGAATGACGTCCTAAATGGTTACTCTCCACACTACGCGCTAACTGCTCCATCGGCTCTGAGTTAAGCGAGAAACCCAACCCCCTTGCCAAGGTAATGAACAGAGCCCGTTCCCAGTCTCCTCCGGTCTGCTCCAAGATTGCCACAACCCTGCTGGCCTTCATCTGCAATCTTTCGATCGCCAAGGTCTCTATCCATGATGTCAGCTCTAATTGCGGGATTTCCCGCAACCTGGTCTGACATCGGACACCTTTCCGATCAGCTAAAAGCTCCGCATAGGTCAGACACGTGCTTTGCGGTATTGTCACCTGAGTCGCCGGAATCGTTTTCCCTTGTCTGTCGGTTACCTTTCGGTCATGAATCCCTACAACGTGGAGCAGAACTGTATCGTATGCTGGATCCGAATCATGTCCATGCCTGTACCAGTCGGAGGCTTTCACATGTATCTCAACGTTTCCCGCCCATACTCCCTCTCCAAAATCAAGGCGGGCATTGAAAAAGTCCGGTCCGGAATCGAGATTCAGAAGGCCTGTATTGACTACCTCGACCTCCCCTCCTTCAATTAGAGGAAGACGCCGTCCGAAGAGGCCATATTTCCATAAATACTGGTACAGCAGTTCCATAATCGCAAATATAGCCATTTTAGACTGATTTAGGAAATGACCGCGAAAAATAATCTGACAAAAATTGCCATAACTCGGATATTTCAATTAATTTTGCTCCGTGTTTTTCATAGTATTAAATTAAGATTAAGGTTTCGGTCTATTTCTTTGGGAAAAGAAAGGGGCAGCACCAAACTTCCGTGGATAAACCATAGGCATGAGTAATAAAAAGG
>CAZKJP010000108.1:0-7945 GCA_964553075.1 uncultured Sangeribacter sp.
ATGAAAAAGATTTCACTGATTTTGAGCATCTTATTGGCTGCTCTTTTTACCGCCCAGACAGCTGAGGCCGGTTCTCCACTTCGTAACCGTACAAAAAAGCCTGCCAACACTTATGTGAGCACTACCAAAACCGATAAGACTCCTCGAACTAAAACCGAACTCGGTATCTTATATGCGTTCTCACCTGAGTACAAGAATAAGGCTGCCGAAGGGCTCCAACTTCTACAACAAGAGGCTGCCAACGGAGATAATGAAGCCAATTGCTATCTTGGCCTTTACTATTTCAACCATAAGGATTACAAAAAGGCAAAAGAATATTTCGACAGATGCAAGCCTATGGAATACGGAATAGGTTTCACTGCCTTGGGAAGCATGTACACTACCGGAAACGGTGTGCCGCAAGATTACAGGAAGGCACGTGAGAACTTTCATCAAGCAGCCTTAAAAGGATATCCTCGCGGAATGGCCCTATATGGATTCAATCTTCGGGCTAACGGCGGAGGAGAGATAAATTATCCTGAAGCTTTTTTCTGGCTATATAACGCAGGCGAGTTGGGCGATGATACAGCTCGTACTGCCCTTTTTCTACCGCGAAGAGGAGAAAAACGCGAGGATTCGGAAATCGGACGCGATGCCTTGACAGCCCTTACATATATTGAGGCGGCTCAAAAAGGTAAGAAGATTCAGAACGAACCAATTTATAAGGACGGGTTCTTGCCGGGTCTCAAAGCTAAGGAACAGGCTGCCGAAAATGGGGACGATTGGGCGCGTTTCTATCTGGGTAGCATGAATTATAACGGTGATTTCCTGAATCAGAATTACGCGCGCGCAATATATTACTATGAACTGATAGTGAAAAACGGCAAACTCCCCAAAAACGTACTCGATCTCGTAAATGAGAGACTCTCCAAGATCTCCCGAAAAGCAAAAGGAAAGAATTCAAAATAGTTTCATGATGTTAGGTTAGTTAAGAGTATTATGGAAAACATGCGACTGAGGCTGCTGGGAAGCAGCCTCAGCCGCGTTATATAACTGGGATGAGGGGCGCCCTCGCCCCGTGATCAACTATTCCTGCAAACGGCGCGAGACGCGCCTCCTCCCCAGTTAGGGCGCGCCTCAAGTTATGAAATATAAATTTTTCTTGACAATCTTGTTTAATAGTAGAATTCTTACTACCTTTGTACCATCATCCAGAAAGTTGTATGAATAAGTATAAAACTAAGGAGGTCATTAGGATGCTTGAAGATGATGGCTGGGTTCTTCTAAGAACGAAAGGTAGCCATCGGCAATTTAAACATCCCTCGAAACCAGGTACTGTGACGGTGAATGGGAAACCCAACCAGATTGTAGAGCAGTTTATATTGAACAGCATTTGGAAACAAGCCGGCTGGAAATAAAATGAAGGTATCGGATTAATTTTTATAGATGAAATGAGAATGGAAACAAAAGAAATAAAAGTATTGGTGAGTTGGTCAGGGGAAAATTTTAATGGCGGACTTGGCGATCCTGACCTCGGTGCTATAATGGTAACCGCAGCGACTCTCGATGAATTTAAGAAAGAATTTAAAGAAGCCTTCGATTTTCATATAGAGGGATTAATAGACAGTGGCGACCCAATTCCCGATTTTATTGCTTCGGGAGAATACCGCCTTGTCTATGATCTTGAAGCAACAGCTTTGCTTAAAGAAGCAGAAAAATTTACTACCTTGGCAGCAATTAGCAGAGCTACTGGCATTAACCAAAAACAACTCTCACACTATGCTACCGGTATTAAACAACCTCGCCCTGCTTCCCGAGCACGCATAATTAAGGGATTACACGAGATTGGCCGTATGGCTCTCGCATTATATTGAGTCTTTTGAACTTCCAGTTTCATGATGTTAGGTTAGTTAAGAGTATTATGGAAAACATGCGACTGAGGCTGCTGGGAAGCAGCCTCAGCCGCGTTTTAATCAACCCTATCCGCCGCCCTTTTAATAATGAAGATATTATCCGGAATTACTGAAGAGTGGCCCATCTTTGTCTGAAATAAATGATTGGCGGATACGTTTATATTCTATCAGACCGGGTTAATGAAGCCTTTAAGATGCTTCAATAATCCATCTTTTACCCTATCTCCTCTTGAATCTTATAAGAGGCTGTTTTTCACCTAACCTTAACATTAATGAAGAAATCTACTTGGACCACGGCTTTGGTCGCTTCCCTTTTCTTATTACCTAACGGAATGGGGGCCCAGGTGCCGCAACTTGAGGGGATTGTCGCTTCCTCTTCTGACAACTCTCCTACCGGATTATATTCAATTCCGACAGAACAAACTACGGATTGGACCCTCCTATTTGAAGTCGATACCCGTACAACTGCCGTTTACAGCGGTGTCCGTCAGGGAGACATGTTCTACGTAAACCGAGTGAACGCCCAGTATGGCACCCTCGTTTACTTAGACGCCTATGACCTGACTACCAACACTAAACTTTGGACCAATTATCTATACTCGTCTGAATACCTCCCTTATGATCTGACTTTTAATGAAGCCGATGGCAAGATTTATGGCCTCTTTTTAGATAATACAGGGAAAAAGATCAGGCTGGCAACAGTCGAATACATCAATGATGGCACTACCGTTACCGAAATTGCCCCGTTAGAGGGAAATTGGAACGGTCTTACATCCGACTCTGAAGGCAATCTATATGCAATTCGCATGGAAATGGAACCAGGTTCGACTGAGTTCAATCCGATAGTAGCCGGCTCTACCCTATTCAAAATTGACCGCCATGACGGCACCCTGACCGAGATCGGATCTACCGGCCAACGTCCCCTTCTATCCGGCTCAGCTTCCATTGACCCCAAGAGTAACCGGCTCTTCTGGACCGTAGCTCCAAACGGAACTGAATCCTACCTTTGCGAGGTTGATCTTCAGACCGGAGAGGCAACTAAACTTTTTGACTTCCCGGGTAACCGGCAAGTCATAGCCCTGCATGTCCCGGTCGCAGCAGCGGAAGACTCAGCCCCGGCGGCCGTAACAGATGCGGTTGTCTCCTTCCCTAACGGTTTGCTCGAAGGATATGTTTCTTTCACTTCACCATCCACACTGTTTGATGGCACACCCGCCACAGGGGAACTCTCTTATACCATCACCCAGGATGGATATACGGTTGCCTCCGGACAGACTTCATACGGGGTCGCTGAGACTATCCCCGTGAATGTCGCGGAACGCGGGCTTTACAAGTATATGATCACCGTCAGCAATTCAGCCGGCCCTTCACCTAAAGTGGAGACAAGTGGTTTCGCCGGATTCGGTACCCCCGAATCTCCAGCTACTGTCAATGCTTTTAAGAGCAATGGGAAAGTCTATATATCTTGGGAACCCGTAACATCGACCATCGATGGTGGATTTATCGAACCCGCAAACGTAACTTATAACGTAGTTCGCCAACCTGATAACCTGACCATAGCCACCGGCATCTACGATACCTCGTTAGAAGTCGAAATAGATGACAATTCTGAAATGACAGCCTATAAATTTCAGGTAACGGCTGTAAATGGAGGTCAGGAATCTGCTCCAAGCTTGTCCGGGAATGTCGTAGCCGGCTCTCCTGCATTGCCATGGATTGAGACCTTCGATTCAGAAGAGTCGCTCCATTTCTTCAACATTATAGATGCCAATGGAGATGACAGGACTTGGGGATTTTATAATGACTGCGTACGCATCGCTTGGAACTCCAGCCTTGCCATGGATGACTGGCTGATAAGTCCCGGTATAGCATTAACTGCCGGCAGGTCTTATAAGATCTCTTTGAAGGCTAAGAGCGAGAACCCTCATTATGCCGAAACCGTAGAAGCGAAATGGGGCCATATACCTACTATAGAAGCACTCTCTAATGTACTCATAGAGCCTGTAACACTCACTGAAGAAGGCTATAGAGAATTAACCGGTTATATCTCAGCCCCTGAAAGCCAGACTTATTACATTGGCATCCATGGTATATCCCAAGCTGACGCCTATTATCTGATGGTGGATGATCTAAGTATAGAAGAAGGTGTAAACAACAATGCTCCGGACCTCTGTACTGACCTGACAGCATCCCCGGCTCCTGATGGCGAGTGGATTGCGGATATGACCTTGAAAGCCCCTGAGCAGACCATCGGAGGAAACGAACTGACGGAACTGACAAAGATAGTGGTGATTCAGAATTCAGAAATACTTCATACTTTTGATTCTCCGTCGCCGGGTGAATTGCTTACCTGTCAGGTTAATCTTATCGCAGGTGGAGATGTACTCCTCCAGGCCATAGCCTATAACAATGCCGGAGCCGGACTTCCGGCGGAAATAAGCTTTTTCGCCGGCATACCTAAAGTTATCAAGCCTGGTCAAGTTGCCATTTCAGAACCCTCTGACGGTATTATCAAACTGGAATGGTCTCCGGTAACCGAGACAGAGACTGGTGAGACCGTTGACCCGTCCAAAGTTTCCTATAATATCTACGATCTGTCTGATGATGAACCTATCTTGATAGAGTCAGGGGTTAGAAACACCGACTTTACCCTGACAGCCATACCTTCGGGGGAACCCCAGAAATTCGTATGCTATGGAGTGGCCGCTCTTACAGATGGTGGTGAGACAGAAAAATCCATTACAGAATCTATACCGGCCGGTAAAGCATACGAAGACTACCGCGAATCATTCGCCGGAGGAGAGGCCTCGACCCTTACGCGTTTCGAACGCATCAACTATGGCAACTGGGATTTCATAAACAGTTCATCCGAGATCCCGGCTCAGGATGATGATAATGGACTGGCAGTGATGAACGGTTATTTCGCCGGTTACAACGGTGCTCTCTATACAGGCAAAGTAAGCCTCGGGAATTTACGCAACCCGGTTTTCCAATTCTATAGCTATACCCCGGACAATGAAAAAGCCGATAAGAACATAATAGCTATTTCAGTAAATGACGGCTCTGGTTTCCAGGAAGTCTATAGAAGCAATGTATCCGAAATCGGCAATTCCAAAGGGTGGCATCTTGTAGAGGTACCATTAGCCCGTTTTGCCGGCAAGACACTCTCTTTCCGGATTTACGCTGAGACTTTCGAGCGTCCATATACCGGGACCTATATCGATAACATGTCTGTTGTCGATGTCGATGGAGAGGATCTTGAGCTGGTTTCCCTTTCAGCTCCGAAATATGTACGTTCAGGCGACACTTTCAAACTAATGGCAAACGTTCGCAATAACAGTGCTTCCGATGTAGATGGTTACCAACTTGAAATTTTAGCAGATGGCGAGGTAGTACACACCGTAGACTGCGAAGTTTTGGCGGCCATGGAATCCTTCCGGACTGAAATTGAATTGCTGTTGAGTCCTCGATATACCGAGCCAATAGAATTTGTAGCAAAGGTGAATTATGGATCTGACCCGAGACCCGAAAATGATTCGTCAGCACCGGTTAATGTGATACCTGTAGTGTCAACGCTGCCGGCTCCTTCTGATCTGACAGCTACTCATCAGGAATCAGAGGTAACCTTAAAATGGAATGCCCCTGTAATTTCTGACACACCCGCTGATCCAGTATCCGAGGATTTCGAGAATGCAGAGGCTTGGAGCCATGAGATGGAGGGATGGCTATTTATTGACGCTGACAATGCCGCCGTAGCAGGTTTCGGCGAGACCCAGATTCCGGGAATCACCCCCGGCGAGACCCACTCTTCCTTCTTCACTTTTTCAGCAACCGGTATCTTTGAGGGTAACAATCCCCTCGCTCCACACTCCGGAAAGCAATACTTGGCGGCCTTGGCTCGTTTTGACTCCGGTTTGACAGATGACTGGGCAATTTCACCCGAACTGAGCGGCGAAGCTCAGACTATAAGTTTCTGGGCCCAAAGCTATGATGCAACCGACACATATATGGAGGCTATCGAGGTGTTGTACTCGGATGGCTCAATCTATACGGAGGAGTTCCTGCCGACCGGGTTCTCCAAGAATCCTCTTCCCAATGGATGGACCAGATATGAAGTCTCGCTACCGCAAGGTGCGCGTAGGTTTGCGATCCACTCCAGCTCTCGCGACTCCTTCATGCTGATGGTGGATGATGTTACCTATCAGCCTGCATCGACCTATAATGCTCAGATATTGGGTTATAATCTTTATCGCGACAATAGCCGGGTTAACGATAATTTGATTACCTCACCGGAGTTTATAGACAATGTCAGCGATCCGGCCGAACATCTGTGGGCTGTCACAACTGTCTATCTTCAGGGTGAGAGCCGCCTCTCTAATGCTGTTACCTCTTCAGAATTTAACAGTGTCGGCGCCGTTGGAGAATCCAATGTTAGAGTAAAGGCACAGACCGGTCAAATTTTGATCTCCGGAGCCGAAGGCCATGAAGTAACCATAGCTAACCCAGATGGCAAACTCATCTACTCATGTATCGGTCAGGACCGGATGACAATCGAAGTTCCCACAGGCCTTTACCTGATAACCATCGGCAACCAAACCTTCAAACTAATCGTACGCTAACTGGGAGAAGGCGCGACCTGAGATAAGGCGCGCCCCGCGCCGTAAGTAACTGGGATGAGGCGCGCCCCCGCGCCGTAAATACTTAAAAAAACGGCGCGAGGGCGCGCCTCTTCCCAGTTACTTTTTCGCGCCTCCTCCCAGTCATTTTTTTCTGACCTACCAATCTTTCTGATGATGGCGAGACCACATAAAAACTCGATCAAGGAGCCGGTTCGGCTCCGCGCAAAAAACCTGAAGCTGACCGATTGGATAGACCAATATCGAGATACGGTCGCCATGCGGAACCCGGGTAGTTCTTACCATCTAAGGTTCCGCGCATTACGAAAACATATAGAGACCTTTCAGCCCCACACTTTGCTAAAGGATATAGACCGTAAATACTGCGAGAGGCTGATTGAGTATTTCAAACAAGTTCAAACTCCGAGCGGCACACCCCTCACGAACTCCACTATAGAGAATTACCTCACATTGTTCAACGCAGTATTAAACTCCGCTTATCACGAAGAGATTATCGCGGAGAATCCCATGAGACGGATCGACCCGAAGAAAAAACCGAAAGGTGAGAAATCTCTGAGGGAGTACCTTACGATTGATGAGCTTAAGAGACTGATGGAGACACCTGCCAAAAATGAAGAGATAAAGCAGGCGTTTCTTTTCTGTTGTTTTTGCGGGTTGCGGTTCAGCGATGTATCAGCACTAACATGGGGAAACATAACCGAGGAGAATGGTTATAGCGTAGCTCGGATAATAGTAAAGAAGACACGGCAGCCATTACACATTCCCTTGTCGGCTGAAGCACTAAGATGGCTCCCAAAACGTGGTGAGGCCAAGGATTCGGATAAAGTATTCAACATGAGGGAATATCCTACGGTGCGGGGAAGGCTAAAGAGATGGGTGGACCACGCCGGTATTCGCAAGCACATCACCTTTCATGTCGCGCGCCACACTTTCGCTACCCTAATGCTGACCTTAGGAGCAGACCTATATACTACCAGCAAGCTCTTAGGGCATTCCAAAGTAACGACCACCCAGATCTATGCCAAGATAGTTGACGAAAAGAAAGTGGAAGCTGTCAATCTCGTAACTAAAGTCTTCAGCTGAGAATTTTAGACCTCGTCCTAACCCAACGAATGGTCAGATAACAAAAAAACCGGGTGCTTGTTACCGGTTTGAATCCGCTCAAAAATACGCGCGGACTAAGTTAGTATATATCAATGTATTAGGTATCTTCGTAAAGACTTTGTATCCAAGTCTTAAAGATTCTCTGCAAGTTCCTTTTCTAACAAGACTCCGTTTATTTAGTTATAAGGCTTATTATCAAAGAGTTGAAAGAAATCTTTACTCCCCCTGAAGGGGTGTGATGTGGTTTTAGTGGTGCAAATATAATACAAACTCCCGGATTCGCCAAATAATACTCATCCGATTTAACAGGTT
>CAZKJP010000109.1:0-7757 GCA_964553075.1 uncultured Sangeribacter sp.
ATCGACCTTCAGGACAAGTGCTGGATCCTTCTGGGCAAATATAACCTGAAGATGCTGATCCTGACTTGCGGCATCAACGGCAGCTACGTCTTCGTACCTGGAAGCGTATCTTTCGTTGAGACCCCAAAAGTAGAGGTTGCAGATACGGTAGGCGCCGGTGATTCCTTTACTGCCGCTTTCATCTCCAGCATACTCAAGGGTAAGGATGTAGTAGAGGCTCATAAGACGGCTGTTGCTGTATCAGCATTCGTATGCACCCAGAATGGCGCGATGCCCGTTCTTCCCGAGGAATTGACTAAATAACACTTTTTTTAGTTCTTCATATCTGAGATATGTCGTACATATCTTTAGGACCCGCAAATTTTGCGGGTCTTTTTTTACCCCCTTATGCCTAATTTTAACCCTGTCATATAAACATTACGGCATCTTAGGCTATACAGGGCTACGGAGCGTTAGTTCAACCGATTGGATTTTTGTAAATTTGCATCAGGTTTTTCATAACCTGAATACAGAAATCAAGGTCGGATGAAGGTTTATTAACAAGGAAGTCAGTTTTTTCTTAAAAGATTTCTAACACTCTTATCCGGACCTTTACATGTAAAATGAATATAATCTAACCTAAAAAGAGATGAAAAAAGCTTTACTTCTTGGCCTCGGTGCCATAATGGCTCTCTCAGCCAGCGCCCAGTTCACTTCTGGTGGCGCAACCGAGAACACCCAGCGTACTTCTTTGGCTGACCAGATGACCGGCCGCAACAATTCTTTCTCTGAGAAGAAGGATTATTCAGGACGTTTCAATCTCGGTTACAACATGTGGTCTTTGAATCCCTCTGAAGGGGATGGAACCTCTTATAATGGTTTCTATGTGGAATGGCTGGATGCTGTAAGTCTGTCTTCAACTGTTCCGGTTTATTTCGACTGGGGTTTCAACGTGAACTATAACCATTACGGCAAAGATGAGAACAATATTAAGATCTCATCCAACATGTTCCAGATCGCTGTACCTCTCCAGGTTGAATACCGTCTTCCGGTTGGCGATAAGTTCCACATCTCTCCGTTCCTTGGCCTAATTGCTCGCGTAAACATCCTCGGTAACGGTTCTTCTGAGTATGACGTTCCTACTTACAGCTCGAAGACCGGTAAGAAGACCGGTACTAAGACTGAGAAGCAGGATATCAACTACTTTGACAAGGATGACATGGGGAGCTCCGAGGCTTGCTGGAAGCGATTCCAGTTAGGCTGGAACATCGGTCTAAACTTCGATATCCAGAAGTTTACTATCGGTCTCTCCTATGGTACCGACTTTATGGAAATCAGCAAGAAGGTTCATTCAAGCACCTTCAAGGTTGGAATCGGTTTCTGCTATTAATCAGCAATCCATTCCTGACTCTCAGCTGATAAGTTACTTTAGTTATCAAACAGCCTAAGTTGTATATGAAGGCTTTAATAAAATTTGTTCTGCTCCTGGCACTTATTCTGCCGGGAGCAGACCTTTTCGCTAAAGGCGAGAAGCAACTTACCCTCCCCTATCAGATAGAAGGCACAGGCCAGACCGGGGCCCAAGGTTCCTATATAGTCAACGTTACTGTTACTTCAAAAAAGAACAAGGTGGAGGATGCAGAAATCGCAAAGTGCGCTGTCCATGGTGTATTGTTCCGTGGATTTTCCGCCAAAGGCTCCTTCGGGGCTCAGAAACCCTTAGCTAAATCCTCAGCTGCTGAGGCCGAACATGCGGATTTCTACGAACCTTTCTTCACACAAGGACGGGCTACGCAGTATGCTAATACTGTACCGGGCTCCCGCTCTGTAGTAAAGGTGGGCAAGGAATATCAGATCAGCGAGACAGTAGAGGTCCGCAAGGATCAACTGCGCGAGGATCTCAAACAGACCGGTGTCCTTAAAGGGCTCTCCTCCGGTTTCTGATCTTATCTAATCCTACACTCCCTCAATTTACTCTCCCCTCACAGTATAAATACAATAAGATGAAACAGATACTTTATTCCATAGCTGCCGCGGCCTTGATTATCGCCGGGTTTTCAGCTTGCAATTCAACCAAAGATATAAGTAGCGCAGTCGCTACGGTAGATTTCAAACTCGCATGCCTCGATTGCGACAATGGCGTTCAGCTGATGCGGGCTTGGGGTAAAGGCAACAATAAGAACGAGGCGATCCAGCGTGCTCGCAAGAATGCCTTGGAAGGAGTACTTTTCACCGGTGTTACAGAGGGTACCGGGAATTGCTCAGCGCGCCCGTTGCTCCCCGGAGCTAATGCTCGCGAAAACCACCGTGATTTTTTCAATGCCTTTTTCTCTGATAAGGGTCCTTGGGCAAAATTCGTGAAGCTCGATGAAAAACGTGGTTCCCGCATGGCCTCCAAAAACTCCACTATCGAGAATTGGGAGGTAACGGTCTCGGTAGACCGTCAGGCCTTAGCTGACTACCTTATGGAGAACGGATATCAAGTAGCACTTTAAGACCCCGGGGCTCTTAAATATAATAATACCAGGCCTAAGGCTGCTTTCAATAATAAAGATCGTCTCTTTCAGTCATCAAACGATATGAAACTCAACAGATTACTGGCTTTTATTTGCTTAGTGCTTCCCTTACTGACTTTCGGGCAGGCTAAGAAACCTACTATAATGGTAGTTCCGGCTGACACATGGTGTATCGAAAACGGTTATTATACCGATTTCAATAATCAGGGACGCCAGCAGAAATTACCGGATTACGAACGTGCTGTTACTGAAAACTCAGACCTGTTGTCGGTAGTAACCAAAATCGGGGAACTGATGGCGGATCAAGGGATGCCATTAAAGGATTTGTCGGCAGCAATTAAGAGCGTGAACCGTAATATGGAGGAGGACGAGCTGACTCAAAGTTCCACTTCCGGCGCCGGTTTGGCCTCTACCCCTCTCCAAAGACTTGCTAACCGTGCAAAAGCGGACATAATTGTGGAAGTAGCTTGGAAGGTGAATTCTACCGGTCCTAAAAATTCTGTTACCTATACACTAAGAGGTCTCGATGCTTATACAGATAAGCAGGTAGCAGCCGCGCAAGGCACCGGTGCTCCCTCCTTCTCAGCCGAAGTGCCTCTGTTGATCGAAGAGGCCGTAATCGGCAAGATGGATAATTTCACCGCCCAGCTTCAGAACCATTTCGATGATCTGTTTGAAAATGGACGCGAGGTAAGCGTAACTATCCAGGTTTTCGACAATGGATCAGGCCTCTCCCTTGAAGATGAGTATGACGGAGAGGAACTTACTGATATAATCGATGATTGGATGGCAAAAAATACCGTCAATCATCGCTACTCACTGTCGGACGCTGACGAATCAAGAATGATTTTCGAGCAAGTCCGTATCCCCCTTTATCGCGATAACGGTAGTCCGATGGACACGCGCCATTTCGTGACCAACCTCAGGAAGTTCCTTAGTAAGGAGCCGTACAATATAACCTCAAAGGTGGTTACAAAAGGATTGGGAAAAGCTAACCTGATCCTCGGCGAAAAGTAAAGTGATTATCTTATTTAAGGTAAATTAGAAAAAAATGAAAAAGCTATTGATATTGGGGACTATCCTTTTAGCTGGGATTGGTTCGGCCGCAGCGCAGTGTGAGATTCCCTTGGATATCGTTCCTACACAAGGGGGAGGTTTCAAAGTTCCGGAAGCGACCCAACAAATGTTGATGACGCGCCTGACAACCGCAGCCTTGGCTTCTGGCGAAGTGAGCCAGAATGGGAATGCCCCTTTCTTCCTTACTGCCCGTTTCGATCATATCAACAAAGGCGTATTGCCGGGTCCTCCTATGCAACATACAGTATCAACGGAGCTGACCTTAATGATTGGGGGAGAAAAAGAGTTCGGAGAGGCCTCAAATAAGCAGATCTTCGCTACCGAGACTCTGACGCTCAAAGGAGTAGGCAATTCGGAAGAGAAAGCATTGGCCAATGCTCTTCAACGCCTTAACGGGAAAAACCAGACTCTCCGATCTTTCATTGCCGAAGGACGTGATAAGATTATCGAGTATTACGATAAGAATACGCCGGCTCTGTTGCAAAGGGCAGAGAAGGCATCCGCACTCGGGAATTATGATGAGGCGTTGTCATACGTAGTGATGGTCCCGGAATGTTCCTCCGGATATGCCTCTGCTCTATCGGCGACCAAGAAGTATTATTCAAAATATGCCGATTTCATGGGAGACCGCCTGGTCAAGGAGGCCCGTAATATCTGGGCTGCCAATCCGACCCCGGAACAGATCTCTCAACTGCTGGCGCTTTTGGAGAATGTACCTGTAGGTTCATCCGCGGAGAAGGAGGCTGAGAAACTGTATAAAGAGATGGAAGCATCTCTGAAGGATGACCGCCATTTTGAGACTCGCCAGAAGTATGCCGATGCGCTCGATCTGGAGAAACGCAGCCTCGAAGCTGCCCGCGAGGTAGGTACGGCCTATGGCAAGGGTCCTAAAGCCAACTCAAATCTCATACTATCACGGTAATAAACTTTTTACTCTCTCCCCCCTCTTAATAATCCTAACTAATGAAGTTCAATAAAGCATTAATATTCATCCTAAGCCTAACCTTTTGTGGTCCGATTTTAGCTCAGACGCTGAAACCTCTGGCTAACGAGAAAGGGAAGTTCGGTTATGTGGATGAACAAGGAAATTTCGCAATCGCGCCTCAATACGACGAGGCCCAACCTTTTGTAGACGGCAAAGCGATTGTACGTAAAGGTCATTCCTACGGTTTGATCGATTCTTCCAACAAACCCATCATACCCCTCAAATATGACCTGATGTCCCAGACCGCAACCGGAGCCTATATGGTGGCTGCCGAGGGCAAGATCAAGGATGGGCGTCTAATTGAGGAAAAGTATGGTTTTATTTCTCCGGATGGTCAGATACTGTTGAAACCGGAATATGTGGAAATGTCTGATTTCCGTCATCATGGGCTTGCCACAATTCGCCACAAAAGTGGCAAGATCGGTTTCATAGACCAGAACTATGCGTTTGTAATTCCGGCTCAGTTCGATTTTACCGGTTCTTTCAATGCCAATGGAGTCAACTGGCTGAATGTCGGAGGCAAGCTGAATGAGAACGGCCAAGTACGAGGTGGTCGTTTCTACTTAGTAAATTCAGCGGGCGAGATGTTTGTACCGGGAGAGCATGCCTCCATCGGATATTTCGCGCCTAACAATTTCCGATACTCTCAGGAAAGCCTGAACCGTATGTCTCCGACTTTCCAACGTCTGGCAGTAGATAACCCGGCCCACTATTATCAGCAACGTATTTATATGAACACCACTCCTGGGTTTGAGATTCCGGTAGATATCAAGGGTTTCTGGGCCTCTACCTATCCGGATGGCACCCGTAACGGGGTCTACGACTCGGAAGGACGTACATTGATACAACCAAATGTGTATTATTGGGCTGCAATCCCGGATAATGGTGTAGCGGTAGTGGCTTTCAAACCTGAACAGCTCAATTACCTTAATGTAGCAACCGGTGAATTGGTATTGACCTCCAATATCCAGCGGGCTTTCGGATTCCAGGAAGGCTACGCGGTATGCACTGTCTCCAACAAGGACTATATCGTAGACATGGCCGGCGGATGCAAATCCAAGGGTTATGAAACGATTTTCCCGATTAAGGATGATATGCACATTGTATATGATAATGGAGTATACGGCGTAATAGGGCGAGACGGACATGAGATTATTCCTTGCGGGTACTCTGATATTTGGCCTGTTTCTTACGGTCATGTAGTTGTCAATACCGGCGGCAAGTTCTCTTACGCCAATGCCAACGGGTTTGTCTCAACCCCTGATTTCAATCAGGCAAATTCCTTTTACCAAGGCTACGCTTGGGCTAAGACCGGTGAAGGTTGGGATCTTTACGATACCTCTTTCAACAAGATAAACACCACCCCGATGCAGTCCGGAAAACTTTCTCCGGAAGTCGGTTATTTTTGGGGCAAGGAAAATGGATCGGTACATTACCAACTCTTCAGCTTGGAGAATGGCCGGAAAGTCTTGGACGATAAGTTCTATGATGTAGAGTGCTTCAATACCCACCGCCCTGATGTTGCTATGGTCAGCAAAGTCAATTGCTCAGGCAAGTGGGGTTTCATAGACCTGAAAGGAAATGAAATCATACCCTGCGAGCTGGATAAGGAGATTGCACCCCTGGCATACGACCATTATGTGGAACGCGGTTGCAAGCCTTGGAGCGCGATAGATTCTCATCTGATGAATGTTCGCAATAATCCCTCACGCAACAAATTCCAGCTCAATAATATAATTGACAACTCTTTCTGGGATTTCTAATCCGGACTAAGCGATGATTTAATATATATTTGAAAACTATCGCTTAGCTTGAAGTCGTCGAAACTTCTTTAACTGACTACAAGAATGTTTACAATGAAACACTATAAAGTTTTAATTCTCTTGCTTGTCGCTATTCTGGTGTCCGGTATTTCTATGAGCACGAGAGCTGATGAAGCATCTAAGGACGCGACTCGTTATCGCCGATCCTCACTTTGCAGCTTCCTGGTTAAACATAACGAAGATAAGTTCGCAGATGAGATCGAAGAGCAGTTCCTTCAGATTCCTATCGATGGTCAGTTCAATGACCATAATCTTTCAGTGAGAGTCCTGAACGTAGGGACGCATGATGACCATTCACGCTCGATGGCCAATTTCATCGAGAATAATCATATCGCTTCCCGCCTTGTCGGTAAATGGTTTAACCGCAATATCCTTACCGGTGAGTGTGATCTGAACGTTATCAAAAGCCGTGGGCTCTACGATGCTTCAGCCCTTGATCATGAATTGGCAGCGCGTTCGGCGCTCGGGCAGGCTCTATTGGAGGATGCCGGTGAGGATCTAATAGGACGCACCTATATCCTGATGAACGAGATCACCTACGTAGACCGCGGTCAGCAATCCTCAACATGGGGTGCTGTAGGAGGTGGACTCTTTTCCATCTTCGGGGCAGCAATGGGGCTGGATGCCGACCTGACTAACGCGGTCAGCACCACCGCCCAAGCCGTCATCTCCTCTTATAAGGGATTCGCTGTGAAGGTACGTACCCTTCTCTTCCGTTTGGTCTGGGATGAGGAGACAGCCAATATGTTTTATACGCGGCATTATGGTGTAGGAGATTCCCCCACCCTACTTCAGGCGAAGACCTCTTTTGATTCCGAGCGGCCTAACTATAGGATGGAATATGTAGGTGAGATTATTTCAAAAGGTGGAAAGACCTCTTTCCTTGGAATCGGCGAGGAGCATCCTCAGCTGATGATCCGCAAGGCATGTCAACGTGCCTTAGAGGAGAACGTATGCGACCTCCAGACCAAATACGAGGAATTCCGCATCAAGGCCCCGATTGTTAGCGTCGAACCTACCATCACAGCTCAGATCGGCCTTAAAGAGGGTGTCACGCCCCAGACCCGTTTTGAGGTTCTGGAGACGGTAGAGAAGAACGGTAAACGTGAATATAAAAGGGTTGGAATAGTAAGACCGGTCAACGGTAAGATTTGGGACAACCGCTTTATGGCCCTTGAAGAAGGAGCTTACGGTGCTGACTTCGGAGCGACCACCTTCAAAGCCGAATCCGGCCGCAACTTCTACCCCGGCTTACTCCTCCGCCGCATAGACTAAGCAATACCGAAAACTCGAGAGACTCAAGAGACATGAGAATCTCGAGAAACTCGAGAGACATGAGAATCTCGAGAAACTCGAGAGACATGAGAATCTCGAGAA
>CAZKJP010000110.1:0-7663 GCA_964553075.1 uncultured Sangeribacter sp.
AAGATCGCCTTGAAGTTCAACGAGATGGTGCGCAACGGTGAAGTAGGACCTATCATGCTGGGACGTGATCATCATGATGTATCAGGTACCGACTCTCCTTTCCGTGAGACTTCCAATATTAAGGATGGGTCTAATGTAATGGCTGATATGGCGGTGCAATGTTTCGCCGGTAACTGCGCGAGAGGCATGAGCCTTGTTGCCCTTCATAACGGTGGCGGCGTTGGTATAGGAAAGGCTATTAACGGTGGCTTCGGCATGGTTTGCGATGGGTCCAAACGCGTGGACGACATTTTGACCAAGGCTATGCTTTGGGATGTTATGGGTGGCGTTGCTCGCCGGTCTTGGGCTCGTAATGAAAATGCCATGGAGACCGTCAAGGAATGGAACGACACTCAGGCTGAGAATGGCTTCATGATTACAGAGCCTTTCATAGCCGATACCGAAATGCTCGAAGAATTAATTAACAAGTAAATATACTGACTTGACCGGGGTCTTTAATGACTTCGGTCAAGAACTGTTTTTCAGACTTTTTACTGACCATGAAAAAGATTATAGAATGTGTCCCGAATTTTTCTGAAGGACGCGATAAGGAGGTAATAAATGCTATTACCGCCGCCATAGAGGAAGGTGGGGAAGTTAAGCTGCTTGATGTAGATCCGGGAGAGGCGACCAATAGAACTGTGGTAACCTTTGTTGGTGAGCCGGAGCCTGTAATGGAAGCTGCTCTTCGCGGCATGAAGAAAGCCGCTGAACTGATCGATATGAGCAAGCATCATGGTGCACACCCCCGAATGGGAGCTACCGATGTCTGTCCTCTCATTCCGGTTTCGGGTGTTACTTTGGAAGAGTGCGCTGAATATGCACGCGAGCTGGCCCGCCGTGCTTCCGAGGAATTAGGTATCCCTTGTTATGCTTACGAAGCCGCAGCATTCAAGCCTGAACGTAAAAACCTGGCAGTTTGCCGCGAGGGCGAATATGAGGGTTTGGCTGCCCGTATGGGTACTGAAAAGGGACCCGATTTCGGTAATCGTCCTTGGGATGAGCAAGTGGCTCGTACAGGGTGTACAGCGGTTGGAGCTCGTGATTTCCTTATAGCAGTGAATTTCAACCTCAATACTACCTCTACCCGTCGCGCGAATGCAATTGCTTTCGATGTACGTGAGAAAGGGCGCCCCCAACGTGAGGGTGGCAAGCCTAATGGCAAGCCGATGAAGGATGAGAATGGAAACACCATTATGATTCCAGGTACCCTTAAGGGGACAAAGGCCATCGGTTGGTTTATCGATGAATATGGAATCGCTCAGGTTTCCATGAACATCACAGACATGGGTCAGACGCCTCTGCATGTTGCTTTTGACGAAGTAAGCCGTAAAGCGGCTGACCGTGGTATTCGGGTGACCGGTACCGAGATCGTAGGTCTGATACCGAAACGTGCTTTGATTGAAGCCGGAAAGCATTATCTCCGCAAACAACAGCGTTCGTCAGGTATCCCGGATAGCGAGATTATCCGGATTGCTGTAAAATCCATGGGGCTGGATGAGCTGAAGCCGTTCGATACCAATGAGAAGGTTATCGAATACATGCTTGAGAATGACAATAAGGCCAAAAAGCTCACTGACATGACATGCGTGGAGTTCGCTGATGAGACTTCTTCTGAGTCTCCCGCTCCGGGTGGTGGTTCCATTTCGGCATACATGGGGGCTTTGGCTGCTGCTCTTGGTACTATGGTAGCCAATCTTTCTGCCCATAAGGCAGGTTGGGATGACCGTTGGGAGGAATTCTCCGACATTGCTGAGAAAGGGCGTCATCTCCAAGATCAACTGATTGCTTTGGTAGATGAGGATACTGAGGCTTTCAACCGTATCATGGCTGTCTTCGCTATGCCCAAAAAGACAGATGAGGAAAAGGCTGCCCGTGCTAAGGCTCTCGAGGAGGCTACTCTTTATGCCACTCAGGTTCCTCTTCGTACAATGGCTACCGCATACGAGACCTTCGATATTCTTGAGGCAATGGCGGAAAAGGGTAACCCGGCTTCTGTGTCGGACGCAGGCGTGGGTGCTCTGGCTGCTCGTAGTGCTGTTTTAGGTGCGCAGTTGAACGTTCGCATCAATGCGGCTGGTCTTAAGGATAGGGAAACTGCTGATAAACTCCTCGGCGAGGCTGCTGCTATTGTTGCCAAGGCTATCGAGCGAGAGACCGCTATCTTGAAAAAAGTTAACGAGGTTATCGATAAATAACCGGATAATCATAATTATTATGCCGGAAGGTAATCTTTTAATAATCAATACACGTATCGTTACTCCTCTGGGCCGTTCGGCCCGGAAGGGTGACGAAATGAAGTTGCTCAAGGCTATTGATAATGGAGCGATTCTTGTTATCGATGGCCGGATTAAATATGTAGGTTCTTCAGACAACCTCCCTGAGGTACCTGAGGGTATAAAGAAGATTGATGCTAAAGGGAGAGTATCTATTCCGGGGTTCGTAGATTCACATACTCACCTGATTTTTGGCGGATACCGTCCCGATGAATTCGAATGGAGACTGAAAGGGGACACATATATGAGCATCATGGAGCGAGGAGGAGGTATCCAATCTACCGTCAATGCTACTCGTGGTGCTTCTCTTGAAGATTTCGTATCCAAGGCTTCATGGTTCATCGACCGCATGATCCGGGATGGTGTTACTACGGTTGAAGCCAAGAGTGGATATGGACTCGATACCGAAACTGAGGAACGGATGCTTGATGCAATTTCCAGGCTTGCGGAAGATCCGGAAAGGAAGCTCAACGTTGTCTCTACTTTCTTAGGGGCCCATGCTGTTCCTAAGGAGTACAAAGGAAGAACCGGTGAATATGTTGATCTCATTATTAATGAGATGTTGCCTCGGTTCAAGGGCAAAGCCAAGTTCTGCGATATCTTCACCGAGAAAAATGTCTTTGAGATAGAGGATTCGCGCCGACTTCTGAAGGCTGCCAAAGAGATGGGATATGAGCTCAAGCTACATGCTGATGAGATTGTTACTCTCGGAGGGGCGGAGTTGGCTGCTGAGTTGGGAGCAGTTTCTGCGGATCATCTCCTTCATGTGAGCGACAAAGGTGTCGAGGATATGGCGAAGGCTGGTGTGGTAGCCACTCTCCTCCCCCTTACGGCTTTTGCTCTTAAAGAACCCTTCGCCCCGGCTCGCAAATTTATAGATGCGGGAGCGGCTGTAGCGCTCGCTACGGACCTTAATCCCGGCTCATGTTTCAGTGGCTCAATCCCTCTGACGATTGCCCTGGCATGTATTTACATGGGTATGTCTATAGAGGAAACTTTGACTGCTCTCACTCTAAATGGAGCAGCAGCTGTCGGAATGGCTCATGAGACTGGCTCCTTGGAAGAGGGCAAGTTAGGGGATATAGCTATCCTTGAATTCGATAATCTGAATTTTTTACCTTACTATGTCGGCATGAACTGCGTACGATCTACGATCTCGCGTGGTCGCGTTGTTGCCGGTGCTGACATGTGATTTTACTGACTGACTGAAATGAAAGAATATGCAATTGGCTCTTCTAAGCTTGATTATAACCTGATAGAGCAAATTTTGAAAAGTAACGCGAAGCTGACTCTTTCTGACGAGGCTGTTGCGAAAATACGTAAGTGCCGTGAGTTCCTTGACGCTAAGACTGACCGGGATACAACTCCTATTTATGGTGTCACAACCGGTTTCGGGTCTTTGTGCAACAAGCATATTTCCCGAGAGGAACTTTCGACTCTTCAGGAAAACCTGGTCAAGAGCCATAGCTGCTCGATCGGAACTCCGGTTGACAAGACTGTCATCAAACTGATGCTTCTCCTTAAAGCCCATGCGCTTTCCTTAGGATTCAGTGGCGTTCAGGAGGAGACGGTTCGCCGTATCCTTGACCTTTATAACAATGATGTTCTTCCAGTGGTATATGACCGTGGCTCTCTCGGAGCATCCGGAGACTTAGCTCCTTTGGCTAATCTCTTCCTTCCACTGATCGGTGAGGGTGAGGTCTATTATAAAGGAAAGGTGATAGCGGCTCATGAGGCTAACTCAATTTATGGTTGGAAACCTATCAAGCTCAAATCCAAGGAGGGACTGGCGCTTTTGAACGGTACCCAGTTTATGAGCGCCAATGGTATCAAGGCCCTTATAGATGGTTGGCACATGGTTAAGTGTTTCGACCTTTTCGGAGCTATGAGCCTTGAGGCTTTCGATGGGCGTATCGAGCCGTTCTGGGCCTGCATACAAGAGGTTCGTCCCCACCCCGGTCAGATCGAGACCGGTCGCGTGTTCCGCCATCTGCTCAAGGATAGCGAGATTATCGCCCGGGAGAAGGAACATGTACAAGACCCCTACTCTTTCCGTTGCATCCCTCAGGTGCATGGTGCTGTAAAGGATGCAATGATGCACGTTACCGAAGTACTTCATACCGAGATCAATTCAGTTACTGACAATCCGACTGTCTTCCCGGATGATGATTTAGTGGTTTCCGGTGGTAATTTCCACGGTGAGCCGTTGGCGTTGGCTTTCGATTATATGGGTGTGGCTTTGCATGAGTTGGGCAATATCTCCGAACGGCGCACTGCCCAGCTTATTCTCGGACTACGCGGTCTGCCTGAATTCTTGGTAGCTAAACCTGGTCTCAACTCCGGTTTCATGATTCCTCAGTATGCAGCTGCTGCCGTCGTTAGCCAGAACAAGATGTATGCTTGGCCTGCAAGCTGTGATTCAATCGTAAGTTCCAATGGTCAGGAAGATTTGGTGTCAATGGGTGCAAATTCTGCAACCAAGCTTCATAAGATCATTTCGAATCTTAAGTATATCGCAGCTATCGAGCTGATGAATGCTGCTCAGGGTATCGATTTCCGCCGTCCTCTCAAATCTTCTCCATATATCGAGTCAGTAATGGAGGCATTCCGCAAGGAAGTACCCTTCGTAGAGGAAGATGTAGTGATGCAGGAATACATTGCCAAGACAATGGACTTCCTCGAACATTTCGATATCGAGTATTAAGACCTTTCGATCCAAGAGGATAATAAAACCAGGGATATGCCAAATAAGGAATATCCCTGGTTAATATTTTATATCTTAGACCTGTCTCATGAAATTCCAAAGACGCTTGGGTCTATCTGCGAGTTAGTTTCACTACATTTTCTACATGGTGGGTGTGAGGAAACATATCCACGGGCTGGACGGCTTCGACTCGGTACTTTGAATCCATCAATGCCAAATCCCTTGCTTGGGTCGCGGGGTTACAGCTTACATAGACGATTGTGTCCGGCTCCGCTCTCATTATAACACCTACCACATCTTCGTGCATTCCGGCTCGTGGTGGATCCACAATCATTACATCCGGTCTTCCGTGAACCATTATGAAATCATCGGTCAGGATATCTTTCATATCTCCGGCAAAGAATTCAGTATTGTCCAAGCCGTTGACCTTGGCATTCAACTTAGCATCTTCAATTGCTGCCTCTACATATTCTATACCAATTACTTTCTTAGCACCGCGTGCTACGAAATTTGCGATAGTACCTGTCCCTGTATAGAGGTCATAAACCAATGGTTTCTTTTCTTTCTCTTCATACTCCATAGGTTCTAAACCGGCGAATTTTCGGGCAACCTCGTATAGTCTCAAGGCCTGACGGGAATTGGTCTGGTAAAAACTCTTGGCATTGATACGGAATCTCAGACCCTCCATCTCCTCTTCAATATAGTCCGGACCATTCCAGCAAACTACCTCTTGATCCCCGATTGTGTCGTTTAATTTGAGATTTACCACATATAAAAGAGACGTTATTTCGGGGAAGGTCTCTTTCAGCCAGTCCATTACCAGCTTTATTTCTTCGGGTCCGTCCTCTCCAAATTGCAGACAAACCATCACTTCTCCCGTAGAGGCTATACGGATCATAAGATTGCGCAGCAATCCCGTATTATTCCGTATATCATAAAAGGATAAGCCGTGGGATGTTGCGAATTCGTATAAGCCGTTGCGGATGCGGTTTCCCAGATCATCCTGAAGCAAACATTCTTCTATGTGCAATACCTTGTCAAATGCTCCCGGAATGTGGAATCCCAATCCTTCAGGTGCATCTTCAAAGGTTTTACCGGACTTGATATCCTCCCAGCTTCTCCATTTCTTGTTGCTGAAGGTGTATTCCATTTTATTACGGTATGACCATATATCTTCGGAACCAAGAATAGGTGAAATCTCTGGGATCTCAACTTTAGCAATCCTTCTCAAAGCATCCTCAACCTGCTGCTGCTTATGTTTAAGCTGCTCGGAATATGGCAGATGCTCCCATTTGCATCCACCGCAAAGTCCGAAATGCCTGCACCGAGGTTCTACTCTTGACTCAGAAGGTTGGATCATCCGCTCTATATGCCCTTCGGCGTAAGAGTGTTTTTTTCGGTCAAGCTGCACATCGGCTATATCGCCTGGTGCTCCGTAGGGAATAAACACTACTATCTGGGATTCATCTTCCTCCCTTAACTTGACCCGTGCCAAGGCTTTTCCTTCAGCCGCGACACCTGTTATCTCGATCCCTTTCAACAAGGGCAATGGTTTCTTCTTTCTTGCCATGTAATTATCCCTCCTTCCCCTATCACTTGGGTTAATTTAGCTATCATCCAAAAATCTTTTGCAAAATTAAGAATAAGTAGGGAGAAAAATTGAATAATCAATCGAAAATTTGTAACTTTGCATCCCTGCCCTACGTGTCTGAAGATTCAAGCAGGTAGAGGATCAACTATCCGATGGGATCCGCTCCTTTAGGAGGAGTAACAACCAGTTCAAGAAACACTTTTATTTCTAATAAATAATTATAAAATGGCAAAGAAAGTCTATACGTTCGGCGACGGTAAAGCCGAAGGTAATGCCGAGATGAGAAACCTTCTCGGTGGCAAGGGAGCCAACCTTGCAGAAATGAATTTGCTGGGAATGCCCGTGCCTCCCGGCTTTACAATCACTACTGAAGTCTGCACCGAATACACTCAATACGGCCGCGATAAGGTAGTTGAAGATATACAGAAAGATGTAGAGAAAGCAATCGCCCATGTAGAGGCGTTGACTGGCAATAAATTCGATGATCCTTCCAACCCGCTTCTGGTTTCCGTACGTTCCGGTGCCCGCGCTTCGATGCCGGGTATGATGGATACCGTGCTTAACCTCGGCATGAACGATGCTACGGTTGCTACCATGGCCGAAAAGAGCGGTAACCCGCGTTTCGCCTGGGACAGCTATCGCCGTTTCGTACAGATGTACGGCGACGTTGTTCTCGGCATGAAACCCCAGTCCAAGACCGATATCGATCCGTTTGAGGCTATCATGGATCAGGTTAAGGAAGAAAAAGGTGTTAAGTTCGATAACGAACTCGATGTCGAGGATCTCAAGGAACTGGTAAAACGTTTCAAGAAGGCCGTTAAGGATTATACTGGCAAGGACTTCCCCGAATCAGCTTGGGAACAGCTTTGGGGTGGCATCTGCGCTGTATTCGACAGCTGGATGAACGAACGCGCTATCATCTATCGTCGTATGAACCAGATCCCCGAAGAATGGGGTACCGCCGTTAACGTTCAGGCTATGGTTTACGGCAACATGGGCGACAATTCGGCTACAGGTGTTGCGTTCAGCCGTGACGCTGCTACAGGTGAAAAC
>CAZKJP010000111.1:0-7322 GCA_964553075.1 uncultured Sangeribacter sp.
AAATTTAAAGTCAATTATTTGCAGAAAATTTTTGGCCTAAACTCCCAAACTCCCGCTCCATGGTGAAAGGTATCTACATTGTAAAGCATAACGGAACAAGCACCAAAGTAATCCTCTAAGAGGCTTAGACCCCGCCTCATAAAATGGAAGAAATGGGGTCTGAATACCTCTGCATAGAATAAAAATCCTCGCGAAATCACGAAATTCGCGGGGATTTTTTGGTCATACTCCTTTTGAATTATTAATTTTGCGGAAGAATAATACCTTACTAAAATATACTATGAAACAGAGAATTTTAAGTATGGGGGCGGTCCTCGGACTGCTGGCGATAGCCGGACAGGCCGGAGCTACCGGAATGGCGGCTCCCTCCCAGGCTGATCCAGAAATCATCGTGCCGGACTCCACCGGCTTCACCTTCACCGATATCATAACCGTACCGACCACCTCGGTCAAAGACCAGAACAAATCCGGTACCTGCTGGTGCTTCTCCGGCACCTCCCTTGTAGAAGACGAGATAATGCGCAAAGGTGGTCCCGAGCTGGATCTCTCCGAGATGTTCACTGTCCGTCAGGCCTATATCGACAAAGCCAAGAAATATATCCGTACCAACGGCCATATCAACTTCGCCCAGGGTGGAGGTTTCCCCGACGTGCTGTATGTAATGGAGAACTACGGGGCCGTACCCGAGGAAGTTTACGCCGGCTTGAACTATGGCGAGAAGAAACACTCCCATTATGAGATGGCAGAGGCTATGGAAGCATATCTGAAAGCCGTAAACCGCAAACCCAACAAAAACCTCTCTACCGCGTGGCTCGACGGTTTCATCGGCATCCTCGATGCCTATTTAGGAGAAGTCCCCGAAAGCTTCGAATATAAAGGAAAGAAATACACCCCGAAGAGTTTCGCTAAGGAGATGGGGATAGTGCCCTCAGACTTCGTCTCCATCACAAGCTATACTCATCATCCCTTCTACACCTCCTTCCCTCTTGAGATCGCCGACAACTGGCTCTGGGAATCAAGCTACAACGTTCCTATGGAGGAGATGAAAGCGGTAGTAGACAACGCCTTGGAGAACGGTTATACCGTAGGATGGGCAGCCGACGTATCCGAGGGTGGGTTCCAGTGGCGCAAAGGATTCGCACTTCTACCTGTAGAGAAAGATGAAGCTGACATGGAAGGTACCGAGCTGAGCCGTTGGGTACAGCTTTCAGACAAAGACCGCGAGAAACAGCGTTTCGAGATCAAAGGCCCAGTTGAGGAGATCAAAGTTACTCAGGAGCAGCGCCAGGAGTGGTTTGACCGTCAGGACACCACCGACGACCATGGCATGACCATCGTAGGCGTAGCAAAGGATCAGGAAGGGAACCGCTATTACAAAGTCAAGAACTCCTGGGATACCAATCAGCTGTATAACGGATACATCTACGTCTCAGAGCCCTTCTTCTTAGGGAAGACCATCGACATAATGGTAAACCGCAACGCAGTGCCGAAGGACATCGCCAAGAAGCTGAAACTGTAACCTTCAAACTAAACATGCCAAAGGCATGTCCCTACAGGGATTGTAGGGACATCGCTTTGCGATGTTGGGTAAGGATAAACTAAAAGAGATACTTTTTCTCAAAAGCATCTCTCCATCTATAACCAAAATTCAAGTACAAAATGTATTCCAAACGCCGGGTGGGACTTCACAGTCCTGCGCCGGCTATTTTTGTGATGCAAAGATACAACGCGGCTCTACGGAGAGTCAATGAATTTAAGTTAAAGTTCACTAAATCAACTGTTAATAAAAGTTGGGCATGGTAACCAATATAGTCTGCCGATTGTTTATAGACGAAATAACGGCAGAGGCTCACCGAGGGAATGGAAGGGAAGAGACGGGATAAAAGGTAGCGTTTTACTTCTGATTTCAATAATTTTAAGGTGAAAGCTTTGCTATTGCTGAAGTTTTTAGCTAACTTTGCCGAAGTTTTTAGGTGTCCCTATTCGGGGGCGCCCCAATTAATATGGGAAAATTCACGCAATTTAAAGTCCAGCTCGCCCAATTGCCTGATGGCCGCCACGAGCAGGATTTCCACATAGATACCGAGTTCTTCAAGAATATGGAGAACACGGAAGTTCACGAGGCCGATGTCAACGTACACATGGACCTGGTGAAGAAAGGGGATCTCTATGACCTGACCTTTCATTGCAAAGGAGAGCTGATGATTCCCTGTCACCGCTGTCTGGATCCCTTGGCCCATGAGGTAGATACGACCTATCACATCATGGTGAAATACGGAGAGGATTACAACGACGAGAGCGATGACCTTCTGATCATACCCTATTCGAACGCGTACCTCAACGTAGCCTATATGCTGTATGACACGATCATGCTGACCATACCGCTGCGCCACGTTCACCCGCTCGGGAAATGCAACCGCGCCATGGCGGCGGCCCTGAGCAAACACAGCGCCCAGACCTCCGACGAGGAAGTCGCCGAAAGCATGGACGCCATCGACAATGAATCCCCCGACGATATGGACAACGAAGGCTGATACTTCTCCCGGCCGCTCCATGAAAACGTCGCCCAGAACAGAATAATAATAACTTAGCGGGCCTTCCCGGAAGGTCCCATAAACGAAGACAAAAAATGGCACATCCTAAACGCAGACAATCCCACACCCGGACCGCGAAGCGCCGTACCCACGATAAGGCGCTTATCCCGACACTCGCCATCTGCCCTAACTGCGGCGCATGGCATATTTTCCACACCGTATGTGGAGAATGTGGATACTACCGCGGAAAATTGGTAATCGACAAGGCAGCCAACGCATAAGCGCCGGCATCCTAACTTATACCGGACTCCACGAAGGGCCGGAAACGAGCCCGGCTACCGACGCGCCGGGCTCGAACGCATATTCAAAGCTTAACTCTCATCCTTTGAGATTAACACCCATAACGACATGGTAAACGCAATAATCAGCGGCATCGCTTCTTATGTGCCCGATGACGTGCTCGACAACGAAATGCTGTCAAAAATGGTAGACACCAACGACGAGTGGATTACGACCCGCGTCGGTATCAAAGAACGCCGTATCCTTCACCTTGACGGCGAAGGCTCCAGCTACCTCGGTCAAAAGGCCGTCGAGAAACTTCTCGCCCAGACCGGCACCCGCCCCGAGGAAGTGGAAATGCTGATTTGCGCCACTTCCAATCCCGACTACCGTTTCCCCTCTACGGCTTCCATAATCGCATATAACTGTGGGCTGAGCAATGCCTATGCCTACGATATTCAGGCAGCATGCGCAGGCTTTATAGTTACAATGCAGGCCGCCCGTGCATATATCCAGGCAGGTCTGAACAAGAAAATCATAGTCGTTGCCGCCGAGAAAATGTCGAGCATGACCGATTATGAGGACCGCGCTACCTGCCCTCTGTTTGGAGACGCGGCAGCCGCTGTCTTAGTAGAACCCTGCGAGGGACCTTACGGAGTAATAGACGCGGAATGTCATGTAGACGGCTCAGGTCTACCTCACCTTCTGATGAAAGGTGGCGGCAGCGTACACCCCGCTACCCACGAGACAGTAGATGCCCGCGAGCACTTCATCTATCAGGAGGGGCGCGTGGTCTATAAGAATGCCGTTACGGATATGCTGAACTCCACCAAGTCCGTGATGGAACGCAACGGCCTTACAGTTGAGGAAGTGGATTACCTGGTACCTCATCAGGCCAATCTCCGCATAATCGAGGCCGTAGGAGGACGTCTGAAGTTCCCAACCGAGAAAGTGCTGGTAAACATCCAGCATTACGGCAATACCTCAGCAGCCTCCATTCCATTGTGTCTCGATGAGTTCAAGAATACCCTGAAGAAAGGGGACAAGATAATGATGACCGCTTTCGGAGCCGGCTTCACCTGGGGAGCCATGTACCTTATCTGGGCTTTAGATCCTGAATAAGGAGACGTCACATCTTATCCGATAAAACGTACAGTAGCCCGCGGCGCCACTCCGGTAGCCGCGGGCTGCAAACTTATGACCCTCTCCCGGTGTTTTAACATTGAGCCTTCAGCAAAAGTCAATAAGACCTATGCCGACAGGCTGATCATATAAACCAATTTTCAAATACAAAATTATGGAAGAGACAATAACAGACATAACACCCCAGATCCCTCATCGCGCAGGTTTTGTAAACATAGTGGGTAATCCGAATGTAGGTAAATCTACGCTGATGAACGATCTCGTTGGCGAACGCATCTCGATCATCACTTCAAAAGCACAGACCACCCGCCATCGTATCATGGGCATTGTAAATACTCCGCAGTATCAGATCGTATATTCCGATACCCCGGGGGTATTGAAACCGAAATACAAACTTCAGGAATCGATGCTGGAGTTCTCTGAAGGTGCCCTGACCGATGCCGACATCCTGCTATATGTAACGGATGTTGTAGAAGATCCGGAAAAGAACAAAGAATACTTAGATCGTGTGGCTAAGGAAAAGATACCCGTGCTTCTGGTCATCAACAAAGTAGATCTTCTTAAAGGCAACGAAGAGTTAGATGCCCTGGTTGAGGCATGGAAGAAACGCCTTCCCAACGCTGAGATCTTCCCGACATCAGCTAAGATGCACTTCAACCTCGACAACCTGAAAGCCCGTATCGTAGAGCTTCTACCCCCCTCTCCGCCATTCTTCGGTAAGGATGCGCTGACCGATAAACCGGCCCGGTTCTTCGTCACCGAGATCATACGCGAGAAGCTCCTGCTGAACTATGACAAGGAGATTCCATACTCCGCAGAGGTTCTGGTAGAGAAATTCGATGAGAAAGAAGGATCTATCCATATCATGGCCGTGATATACGTAGAGAGGGATTCCCAGAAAGGTATCCTTATCGGCAAAGGGGGCGAGAAGATCAAGAAAGTCGGTATCGAGGCCCGTCAGGATATTGAGAAATTCTTCGATAAGAAAGTATTCCTGGAGATGTTTGTAAAAGTCGAGAAAGACTGGCGCAACCGCGAGAACAAGCTGAAAGCCTTCGGCTACATCGAATAAAGAAATGAAAATTTAACCGGAGACAGGGCATAATCTACTTATGGTTATACCCTGTCTCATGAAGCATAAAAAAGAATGAGTAGATTAGTAGCGATCGTCGGACGTCCGAATGTAGGTAAGTCGACTCTTTTCAATCGTCTTACCCAGACTCGCTCGGCGATAGTAGACGATACCGCGGGCACCACCCGCGACCGCCAGTACGGCAAAGTGGACTGGGACGGCCAGGAATTCTCCATCGTCGATACCGGCGGATGGGTAGTGAACTCGGATGATATTTTTGAGGAGGAAATCAACAAGCAGGTGCAGCTCGCCATTGAGGAAGCGGATGTGATTCTCTTTGTGGTCGATGCCTCAACCGGCGTTACCGACCTTGACGACAAAGTAGCGGCCATATTGCGCCGCAGCAAGAAACCGGTGATCTTAGTCGCCAATAAAGAAGATAAGGGAGACGCACGCTTCAACGTGCCGGAGTTCTACAAATTAGGACTCGGGGACCCGGTTGAGGTCTCTTCAGCCAACGGTTCCGGAACCGGAGACCTTCTGGACCTGGTGGTAAAGGATTTTCCGGAGAAACCGGAAGAGGAGGCACCTGAGGAGAATATTGCTAAATTCGCCATCGTAGGACGCCCGAATGCCGGTAAATCTTCATTGATCAACGCCTTTATTGGCGAGGAACGCCATATCGTAACCGATATAGCCGGCACTACCCGCGACTCCATCTATCACCGTTATAATAAATTTGGATTCGACTTCTACTTGGTAGATACAGCCGGTATCCGCAAGAAACAGAAAGTAAACGAGGATATTGAATATTACTCCGTAATCCGCTCCATACGCGCCATAGAGGCTTCGGATGTATGTATCCTTATGATTGATGCCACCAGAGGCATCGAGGCTCAGGATGCCAATATCTTCTCGCTGATACAGAAAAACAAGAAGGGTCTGGTAGTCTGCGTCAACAAATGGGATCTTGTGGAGGATCGTTCTCTGACGGCCCAGAAACGCTATGAGGACGCGATTCGCAGCAAGTTCGCGCCTTTTACTGACTTCCCCATCATCTTCACCTCCGCGCTCACCAAACAGCGCATTTTTAAGGTTCTGGAGACGGCAATTGATGTCTACAACAATCGTCGCCGCATAATCCCGACCTCTCAGCTGAACACATATATGCTGGAGGAGATCGCGATAACCCCGCCGCCGTCGAACAAAGGAAAATTCGTGAAGATCAAATACGTTACCATGCTGAAGGATTCGATAATCCCGACTTTCGTGTTCTTCTGCAACCTTCCCCAGTGGGTCAAGGAGCCTTACCGCCGCTTCTTGGAAAACAAGATCCGAGCTAAATGGGACTTCCACGGCACCCCGATCCAGATCTTCATGCGCGAAAAGTAAACTTATAAATACCAATGATACAAAGTCAGCGCCCCCGCCTCCGAGGGCGCTGACTTTATAAAATAGAGAGAAGCTTATGGGTTTATGGTTTCAGGTGATAAGTCTTAGGCCAACTTTCAGTGGTTTCTATGATACCTTCATCGAGGAGTTTTTTAAGATAGTCCGAGATCCGAGATGGACGAAGCCCGACAGCTTTGGAAATTGATTTTGCATCTGAATCGGGAAAATTAGTCAAAAAATCGATGATTTTAAAGCCCATTTCTCCGATTCGTTCTGAAAAATCAGATTTTGAGTGGTAACCTTTTTCAACCGGAGCACTCATTTCAGAGAGTAGGAGGAGTAGACGATGAATCTGAGAATAAGCAATCTGATCTTCAGGGGAGGAGGAGCTCAAAGCCGATAATTTCTCTCCAAATTTCATAGCCTTACCGATATCGCCGTGAGTACGCAGATATTCATATAGTTTTACTCTCCGGAAATATCGGTTAGTTTTTTCATATCCTGGCATAAACTTGCGCAACTCTCCAATCACCTCTTCGCACGTTTGAAAATGTTTAACGGCCAAAACCGGCTAGCCGTTTCATAAATGAGGCATCCGCGTTATCACTCATAGTAAATTCTATCCTATATTGATCGCAGCTTTTTGGTAGCGATGTTTTTTATCGCTACCTTTACCCTTAGACACCATCTCATAAAAGTGAATATCATGTATCAGTTGATCCTTGTAATATCGATTATCTCACTTAGGGGGAGACCTGTTAAATCTGCAATTTCAGAGTCCGTCATACCCTTGGCACGCATCGATTGGATAATGCCAACCCTCTCCAAAGATCTTCCTTTCTCCATTCCTTTTTTCATTCCTTTCTCCATCCCTTCGACTATTCCTTCGGCTTTGCCTTCTG
>CAZKJP010000112.1:0-6768 GCA_964553075.1 uncultured Sangeribacter sp.
ACAGTCTCAGAGTGGAGACCGAGTTCCTTGTAATCCTCAACCTTAGCCTTGGAAGCGTTGAATACAACGAAGTCCGGGGTGAAGTCCTCGAGTTCTTCCTTGGTAGGACGGATAAACATGTTTGTTACGAAGTGAGCCTGCCATGCAACTTCCATGATGAAACGTACTTTCAGACGGGTTGCAGGGTTGGCGCCGCAATAGCAGTCAACAACATAGAGGACTTTGTCGCTGAGCTCCTTAACGGCTTTCTCGCGCAGGTGATCCCATACCTCAGTGGAGATAGGCTTGTTGTCGTTTTTATATTCATCGGAAGTCCACCAAACGGTATCTTCGGTAACTTCGTCTTTAACCAGGTATTTGTCCTTAGGCGAACGGCCGGTGTAGACGCCGGTCATAACATCTACCGCACCGAGATCAGTCTGGATACCTTTCTCGTAGCCGGTCAGTTCGGGGTTGGTTTCGTCTTTGAACAGCTGTTCGTAGCTCGGATTGTGAATGATTTCCTTCACATCCTTGATGCCATACTGGGCTAAATCCAATTTTGCCATAATGTATGAAAATATTTTAGGTGTTTGATTTTGTGCTTGAATCTAAATCTAACGCTCCGGTCGAGCCGGAGTGCTGATCATCCTACATAGGAAACAAAAAACTGACTTCTTTGGCTACAAAGTTACTAAAAAATTACCTATTTTTGGGTCTTGAAAGGGCGGGAAGCGGAAAGGTTAATCATTTTTAATAAAAAGAATACCCTTATAAGGTTCCAAATGGTCTCTTTTAAGGGTTAAAAAGGGGCTTAGGGCTTGAATATGGAAGGAAAAGAGAAATTTTCTTGGAAAAAGCGTGGTCAGTCGTTCGGGTACGCGTTCCGCGGACTTGGGCAACTGTTTAGGGAGGAACATAACAGCCGCATCCACCTTTGCGCGGCTATCATGGCGCTTATATTAGGGTTGTGGCTGAGGGTCTCAACCTGGGAATGGGTTGCCCTTATAGGATGTATAGGGTGGGTCATAATGGCCGAGGCTTTCAATTCAGCCATAGAGGCGGTCGCTGACCGTTTCGGACCCGAGCGCCATCCCCTGATCAAGAAAGCGAAAGACATAGCCGCCGGCGGTGTCCTTATATCCGCCATCAGCGCTGCCATTATAGGACTGATCATCTTCCTCCCCAAGCTCTTGATACTCCTATAAGCTACTCCTATAGTAAGTATGCCAAATGGTCTTATAAAAAATTCCCTCGCAGCAATCAGGACTGCGAGGGAATTTTCAGATCCGGAGAGAACTCCGGATGGGGAAGTGTCCTTCTTTAGCGGACAGACACTTTCTTATTTAATTCACCTACCTTGACGATATAAATGCCGGCCGGTACCTTGACTGTTTCAGTTGCATTGGCTTTACGGTTTACGATAACCACACCTGCTGCATCTGAGATTGTCATGTTCTTGCCTTCGTGGCCCAGAACAAGGATATGACCCTTCTTGCCATAAATACCTTGCTCGATCAAATTGGAATCGACACCTACGTTGGTATCAGCTTTGACCATGTTACTGCGGACTCCGCTCTCTCCATTGTTGAGTACAGGAACTACATAATATGTATTTGCCTGAGTGCGGTCGGCGGTAGCATCGGTATAACCGGGGTGATCGCAGGAACCGATCATGGTGAAGTCAGCGTCTGAGCCGGTAGAACGGAATATCTCGTAGCCGGAAACCTCCAGATTGTCATTTGCCGGTACATAGCGGATCTCGTCGATTGCGATACCGAATACATTCTCCGATACATAATGCAATGCGAAACGTACAGCGTTTTCAGGCAGAGTGAAGGTAATATGCTGCCATTCGTCAACGAGGCTGATAGTACGTATTATTTCAAAGTTCTCGGTATCATCGTTGTCAACAGTGCTGTAGCAGAGCTCAATACGCTCAGTGCCGTAGATAGTGGAAATCGGACGGGTCTCGAATTCTACCATTGAGCCACCTTCTACTGACGGAGAAATTAACCAAGCATCAGCCTTCTCCTTGTCAGCAGGGCAGAATGCCATTACGAACTGGTCGCCATCGGCTGCATCCCATTTGCCGGGACGGTTGAACATCTTACTGAGTTGAGAGCCTCTTACAACATTGAAGCCTGGTGCATAGATGATCTCGCGTAGGATTTCGGGATTAGCCTCTTCCCAAGTGAAGGTCGGCTTGCCGTCGCTCTTCTGAGTGAAGGCTCCGATATGGCCGTCGTTCAAGGCGAACGGAGTCTCGTATTCGAAGCTCTCGAAACCTGTGATTACTTCCGGTTCGCTCCATGTCAGATCAATCTCCGCATTCTCTCCCTCGGTATAAGCAAGATCGTCTACCGCAATAGCAATACCCTTTTCTACGGTGAGGGTCATTGAAGATACATTGTTGAAGTCAACATCGTCAGCGTCAATAAGCTCAGCCTTGCAGGTGTACTGACCGAGATCCTCGATGTTGAACACATGGTTGTACTCAGTAATAACCTTCTCGCCTGATTGTAATGTAAGACCGGCGGCTATGGTCTCTTCAGATACGATTTCATTATCCTCATTGAGCAAAGTGAACTTAATGCCGCTCATCTGAGCAGGTTCTACACCTACATTCTCAACCATTGCTTCGAATAAGGTATTGTTGCCTACATATCCGAATACCGAGCCCTCGACGTTGATCTTGAGGTCATGCGGAATAGCGTTCATCAGACCATAACCGGACATGTTGAACTCAGTTTTACCTTCTTCGAAATAAATTTCCATCACGATCTCGACCCAACCCATATTCTGAAGAGATTCGGGCAATTCGATTACAGGTGTGATGTACTTGCCTGTTTCAAGACCCTCGGCCTCGTTGAGGTTGAAGATAGTGGTCTGCTGATTGCTGCCGGCTACTTTGGCCTTTACGATGAAATTACCGAAACCGCCATTGTAGAATGTGGGGAGGAAAGCAGCCTTAGTCAGCCCTTTGATAGAGAATTTAGGCAAAGTGATAGAGCAGCTTTCGCCAGCACCGGCAGATGCAACCAGAGCATATCCTCCGTTAGGAGCGGTACATTCTTCCGAGGGAGTATTGATGAGGATGTCAGCCCTGACTTCGTTTCCGTCCAGGTCTGCATTGTAGACAACGGGCTGGTAATCTAAAGCGCCGTCTTCGAAGGATTCGGTTGCCGGCAGTTCGTAGAGATCGCCATAGTAGACAGTGCCACCGCATACGCTTGAGCTGATGCCGGATTCATTACCGACAGCTATACCGAAGCGGCAAGTAGACTGCCCAACGGGAGCGCGGTCGCTGAGATCTAAAGTGTAGGAGAAAGCATCAGTGCCGATTTTGCAAACCTGCTGCCAATCATACATCGGTATTCCCCAAAATGATCCAACCTGAACGAACTCATAGAGATAGTAATCATATCCTGCATCGGCTACATAGCCATTGTGTTCGCCTACGGTAGGTTTGGTCCAGGTCATGGTACCGATATAGTTAGTCTCATCCATTACGATTTCCAGATCATTTACAGATACGGGAATATCGACACCGCACCAGCAGTTGCATTTAGCCCCGAGGCCTTTGCGTGATCCGATATAGGACTGTACCATGAAATCGTTGGAGCCTTGAGCAGCTTCGATCTCAACAGTAACGTTTTCGCCGGCAGAGGCGGTAACGCTCTTCTCAGTAGCGGGAGAGGTGATAACAAGGGTTATCTCTTCAGTGATAGGCTGACCATTGATAGCCTGGGTCGGAGCCTTGAAGGTAAGGGTAGCCTTAAGTTCGCCCTCCCCGGCAGGAACTGCCTGAAGTTCCTCAACTTCCATAGGTGCGGAGGTGTAAATATCAGTGGTATCCAAAGTGAAGCGGTTTACGCAGAGGTCGTACCGATCCTTCGGGGATACGCATTTTACAGCCAGATAATAGATTCCGGGTTCATCTACAGAGAAGAAAGCCTCGCAATCGATCGGCTCAGAGGGAGTACAAGAAATAACCTTGGTGTCCATGATCTGTTGGCTCATGGCGGCTACTGTAGGTTCAGTACCGATGTAAACCTCGACTGCTTCAGGGAATGAAGTGTTCTGGGTCCAGGCGTAGAAATTGAACTGATGCATAACCTCAGCGTCAGTGATATTGACCGGAGGCAGGATTAGATAATCGTCAGCCTGGTTCTTGGAATGGTAGGAATAACGGCAAGCCTTGTCGGAAGCACTATAGTACCATGTCTTGCCATCCTCATTATTGTCGATTACGCTGAAGAATTTAGCCTCGGCAACGGTCGGCAGGATAGACATCGGTTCCTTGTAGGTGGAGCCGAATACATCCGGTTCGGAAGAGGCACCTTCGGAAGTCAAGCCATTGCATACAGCGTAAACTACGGCAGTGTACTCCTGAAGGTCTGAATCAGCTGATATGCCGGTCGGACAGCTGGTAGCAGCTACGTTTTCAGCTATCACCTGACCATTAAGCTCGACTTTGTAGGTGAGGTTCTGAAGATCCAGGTAGCCGCCGTTTATACCTTCGGTAACAGGGGACCAAGTGATTTCAGAAAGCGTGAGCTCTACATTCTCCGGAGCGAGCGGGGTATCATTACCTATATATAGGGTAGTACGTACTGAGAGACCCTCGTTGCCACTGATTGAAGGAGTCAACTTGAAGGTGTTGAAACCATTCTCGACACCTGAGCTGATCTGGATAGCGAACTCTTGGCCAGCGGGTGCCGAACCGGTTGTGTACTCTACATCATTGATGTATAAAGTATAGTCTACATCGCCGGAGATAGTGGTATTATCACGGTGTACCGAGGGCATACGGTATGTGATTGTACCGGTCAGAGAACCATTTGCGAAGTCGCTTGATACAAATTCAGCGGCTTCCGGAGCCAAAGCCTCGATCGGGCGTACTTCATTTACATAAAGGTATCCGAGCTGCGCCCCATCTTGGATGGAGCATACGGTAGTGGCAGTGAAATTTACCGGATCCAAAGTCAGGAGTTCCGATGAGGTTTCAGACAGAGTACCGTAAAGATAAGTGTCGGATTTATAGTCATAGGCGAAACCGAACGCGTAAGACATGATCAAGGCAGGATTGGTAGCTACGTGTGTCTCCTGTCCGGTTGTAAGATCATAAGAGCAGATTTCACCGGTAGCCTGGTTGAGGCCATAAACAAGCTCCTCTCTGGAGTTGTAGGTCATCTGCGGGAGTTTCAGAGATGAACGCGGGACGGGAGTGGTATATGTGTTGCTTGCTACATCATACTTAACCCATCCGCTGTAAGTGTATCCATAGAAGGCGTTCTGTTCAGGAGAGTAGGCACCGCACTGTATGAACTGGTCCTGGAAGTTGTCAAGAATAGGAGTGCTGCTGGATTCACCGGTCTCAAGATCCGTGATCCTGAACTCAGGGGAGCTGACACCACCGGTGCTGGATCTCGCCCAGATGAAGCCCATCAGTTTACCATCTTTTACACCCATTGCGGTGTAGTTCATGTTCTGGCCCGTGGGAGCGATAGGGGTTATTGCTCCGGTCTCAACATCTACTTTAGCGGCCTGTCTGGTAGGATAGAGCTGGTCGGCATAGAGGTTGGTGGTAGTGATCATTCCGGCGGGAGCGGAAAAGGCCGGTTTGTTGTTTGTAAGGCGGAAGAGAGCCGGTTTCCCAGAATCCTCAATAAATCCACCCTGGGACTGCATCCCTTTAACTTTGGGAGCCGGCATCAGAGCCGGCAGGCGGGTTGTCCCGGTTTTCGGCAAATCATTGCCGGCGGCTGCCCGATTTGCTTCCTTGTCTGCTGGACGGAAGGAAAAGGCGGTCGCACATAAAAGCAACGACAGACTCAAGGTCGTCAATTTTTTCATGTTATGGAGTGTTAGTTAAACAAAAAGATTTTCAAGTAGGTCAGGGTTACAGCCGACACTCTGTAAGCTGTATCCCTAAGTTTTCCAGGTAGTATGGATACCCCAACGGGTAGATGACTATCTCAATTGCAAAATTAACCTCCGGAAATGAGATTCAAGTTCTTGGGTTGTAAAGGAAAATTAGACAGGAGTTAGTAAATATTTAGACAATGACTCAGTGGCAAATGAACATAGTAGGGGCCGTCTATGGAATTTGAGATTGTTAAATTGTTTGTAGATCAGCTACGTACAATAGTCGTTACACGGTTAAAATTCCCGGGAACGTTTCTTGAAAGCCATTTTTGTACTTGTTAGGTTCTTTTGATAAAATCCTCTGTGTGGTTTACTAAGTCCACATTCCCTAATTCACGGATCCGGGTATTCCCGTTTAAAGAGAAATTAAGGTCATGCTTTCCTCGGATAGTGTAGATGTTTATATCCTTTATGGTAGAGAGGTCTTCGGTTATAGATTTTCTGTCAGTGGCGATATTCTTGAAAGGGTCAGACATGGAAGCGGCTAATTCCTGGATTGCTTGTTCAGGTATAAGCCTTACGGAGGAATTACCGGAGCTAAGGATTGCTATATGTTTTTTATAATTTCATCCATTCCAGTCAGGAGATTATTATATAGGTCAAGTTGCTCTTGCTGGGTGTCGGAATCTTGATTCAGCTCCGAGGAGAGATCGCGGAAGAAGTCATGGTTCAGTATCCGGGAGATTCGGAAGAGCAGGTCAGTGTCGATAGTGCTTCGGCTGAAAATATTATAGAGGTTCGCCCTATGGCAGTGCAACTGGGCAGCGAACCACTCGATGTTGTGGCCCTTAGGTTGTTTTTCAAACACCTCCTTGATTCTTTCTCCAATATGGATCATAGTGCATTTACCGTTTAAGA
>CAZKJP010000113.1:0-6604 GCA_964553075.1 uncultured Sangeribacter sp.
GCATCTTCAGGTTATATTTGCCCAGAAGGATCCAGCACTTGTCCTGAAGGTCGATACCAGGATAGCCGAACAGACGGGAGATAGTAACCAACTCCTCATCGTTGATCTTAAGGATATTACAACGCTTCATGGAGTCAGTCAGAACATCCTTGTTATAGAAATTCTGGCGCAGGTTGATATCGAACACCTTCAAGGCATCATTCTCCTTAGGTATGGCATCGATAAAGGCATTGATAGTCTCGCGGGAAACAACATTGCGCTGAGCCAACGAACCGAAGCATACAGCCTTGCATTTCTTAGCCAACTTCTTGAGGTCATCGGTCATGGGAATGTTGTCCCAAGCTACATTTTCCTTGATTTCATACTGAGGTACACCCTCTTCATCGAGTTCTACCTGAACAGTTCCGGTAGGATAGGGCACCTCAGCCAGATTATACTGAAGTTTCTTCTCGTCGAACTGCTCTGTAAGTTCTGCGCCTAACTTGTCGGCACCGATAGCACTTACGGCTACACTCGGAATCCCGAACTGACCAACGTGATACGCGAAGTTGGCGGGTGCACCGCCTATTTTCTTACCTTCCGGAAGGACATCCCAAAGGGCCTCGCCCATTCCGACTACTACTGAATTTTTCATTATGTATTTGTTTTTAAGTCAATGATTAAATTAGACCCGGGTTTCCCTTAAATCCTATGAGACGGGGTCTTAGGCTTTCTTCATTTTGAAGGTGTAGAAGGCCAGATAAATTACGCCAACGGACATGATTGCCACAGCTCCCCATTGCCCCTGGACGGTATCGGAACAGAATCCCATCAGCAGCGGGAACAGCGTGCCGCCGAAAAGACCCATGATCATAAGACCGGAGACCTCGTTCTTCTCATTCGGCACATGGTTCAAAGCCTGGGCGAACACCATCGAGAAGATATTCGAGTTGCCGAAACCGATAAGAGCAATCGCTACATAGATACCCATCAATGGTAAATCCATAAAGAGGCAGATCATTGCTGCGGCCATGAATGCGACAGAGATAGCGAAGAACTTCTTAGGCTGCACCTTAGCCAGGATCCATGAACCAAGAAGACAGCCGATGGTACGGAATACGAAATAGACGCTGGTAGCGATAATGGCATCTTCCAAGGGGAGGCCGTGGCTCTCCATTATGATCTTGGGAGCGGTAGTGTTAGTACCTACATCGATACCTACATGACACATGATGCCGCAGAAGCAGAGGAATACGAAAGGCTTTCCGAGAAGCTTGATACAGCTTGCGAAGCTTGAGGCCTTGTCAGGAGTGTCCTCCGGAATCGGAGTGCCACCTAAGATAGCGATTGCGAAGACGCATATCAGGGCGTAGATGGGGAAGATAGCTCTCCAATCGAGCCCGAAGGCGGGAATGGCGGAAGCGGCTGCCCAACCCATGATCAGCGGAGCCAAGAAAGAGGCGATAGCCTTTACAAACTGACCGAACGTAAGGGTTGAAGCCAGTTTGGTCGGAGAGATGAGATTTGATACCAACGGGTTAAGAGAGGTCTGCATCAAAGCGTTGCCTATACCAAGGAGGGAGAAGGCTACCAGCATGATGCCGTAGCTATTGCCGAAAATCGGAATCAAAAGAGAAGAGAGTTACTATCATGGAGATCATCACCGTTTTCTTACGTCCGATCCTATTCATCAGCAGTCCGGTAGGAACAGCGAAGATCAGGAACCAGAAGAAAACCAATGAGGGGAAGAGATTGGCCTGAGAGTCAGTCAAGTTAAGGTCTTTCTGCACATAGTTGGAACCGGCGCCGACCAGGTCGACGAAGCCCATGACAAAGAAGCAGAACATGACCGGGATAAGCTGGGCAAGAGAGCTCTTAGCCGGAGTTGCAGTTGCAGCTGATTGTGCCATTGTATTCTTGATTTACGAGTTAACAGATTATGTTCACTAAATGAAGTTGTTTAAACTTATCTTAGAATCTAAATATCGCTTTTTTGATTCCTGAAAATTATTTCACTGAATCGGGGTTCTTGGTCGGGGTGAGAGGATAGATCTTCATCGGCCAGCATTTTACCTTTCCACCCTGGCTACGCAGCGTCAGCGTAGTGTAGGGAGAGGAGGGGAATACAAGGTTGGTCATGGCCAGACGACCATTGTCTACGAATGCCTCGATGCTGGAAGTATCTACAAAGATACGGAATGAATAGGTATCGTCAGCCCCATTTACAGGGCCGGAAGTAACAGCCGGGAAATTCTCGCTGAAATCTGACAGACCTGCTTTATTGCGGTCCATTGAGAACTCCTTCTTAGTTCCATCGAGTTTCATTACGACTTCTTCGCCCTGAGCGTTTGAGAGTACCATTTCCAGAGTGCGTCCATTGGGTACGTTAGCGCTGAACTCGATCTCGCAGATACCGTTGTTTGCGGACGGAAGGTTGTATTTTGAAGATGAAGACGAAACGTTGCCTACATTGAATTTCAGAGGTTTCAGGCGCAGGGCATCAACTTCGGGGGATGGAGTAGAGGCCAAGTAATATTCACCATCCGGAGCCTTGAAGAGATAAAGGTCTCTCGGCAGGGAGTTGGCAGAACGGAACTGCATTGTCGGAACCTCATTTGCATATTGCCAGTTGCTCATCCAAGCTATGACTGTCTTGCGGTTTTCGGGAGCATCAAAGAAAGAAACGGTAGCGTAGTGATCCTTTCCCCAGTCCATCCATTTAGTGATTTCAGGCCCATTGTCGCATTTAAACTCCTTGCCATCCCATTCTCCTACGAAGTACTGACAAGCAGAACCGCCGAAAGGACCGCCGGGGTTGATGTTGAGAAGGAGTACCCACTTGTATTCATCCGTGCCTTCAACCGGGATACGCATCAGGTCAGGACATTCCCATACGCCCTCTTGCGCACCGAATCCACGTCCGAATTTGGAAGCCAAAGTCCAATCCTTGAGATTAGGAGAGGTATAGAACACTACTTCCTTGTCAAGGGCAGAGGAAATAACCAACACCCACTCATTATGCTTATCGTCCCAGAAAATATTCGGGTCGCGGCTCTCATGTTCGTAAGCGATTACCGGATTTGCATCGAACTCAGTGAACGTGATGCCGCCATCCGTTGAGTAAGCCATAGACTGAACCTGAGAGGCATCGGCAGAAGTATAGAAAGAAACAATGGCATCCTCGCCGAAACCGGCGGTGTTGTTATGGTCTACTACCGAGCTGCCCGAGAAGATCATACCTAAAGCGTTCGGCTTGATTGCGATCGGTTCGGCCTCCCAATTGATGAGGTCCTTTGAGGTAGAATGTCCCCATGTCATGTTCTGCCACTTTGAACCGTAAGGGTTATACTGATAGTAAAGATGCCATACACCGTCCTTATAGAACATACCGTTAGGGTCATTCATCCATCCGTAGGCGGGGGTATGATGGAAAGCCGGACGATATTTCTCGTGGTTCTTAACATCGAAATCATCAGAAAGTTCCATATCGCGGATCCAGGCTGCCTGAGAACCATCACGAAGATTTCCGCGGTCTGAATTAGTACGTACATCTAAAAGGATGTTCTCCCCTTTGAATTTTCTCAAATCAAGAGGTACAAGATAATCAACCTTGCCCGCAGCCAGGGATATATTGAAGGTCTCGGCCAATTTGCCATCGGCCATAACACGTATCTGGCTTATAGGCTGGTTTTCCTGAACAGGAATCAGAAGGAAATTTGAATCCACATCCAGAATCTTAACCATAGTATTGTTAGGTCCCGGATTATAGACCTGCAGGTCGGCTGCGATCAGGGAACCTGCTGAGCAACCTGCCAGAGCGGCTACTGCCATAATTCGTTTGGTGATATTCATCATTTATGATGGTATTAAATTTTTTACTTCAAAGTAACGGGTGAGCGGATTGCGTCGCTCCCGATGTCCGATTGCAAAGTTAGCAGAATAACAAACGGTGGATATGCAACGGATGTTACCACCGATACAAAAAATAGTACCAGGGTCTTATTTTTAGCATGTTTTAATCCGAATTTAGGAAAAAGTATTAACTTTGTAGCGGTACAAGTGAAAAAAGGTTGAAACCTTTCATGTATCCCCTTAACGAATCTTCTGACCAAAAAAACTCACCATCAGCATGCGACGCATCTTATTCTTTGTGATTCGGCTCACTTCCGTATTGCTACTTTTAAACGTCCTATCCTCCTGCGATAACCATGACAGGATCTCGGTCGGTGTGTCTCAGAACAGCTCCGATGACTGGCGTGAAAAAATGAACCGGGAAATGCTCCTCGAGATGTACAAACATCCCGAGGCAACCCTGGAGATACGTTCGGCCGACAACCGCAATGACCTTCAGATTCAAGACATAGAATATTTTATTGACAAGGGAGTCGATGTCTTGGTCGTCTCACCCCGTGAGGCAGAGACTATCACACCCGCAATCCAGAAAGCGAAAAACGCTGGAATAAAGGTGTTGGTATTTGACCGCGAGGCGGCGGCAGACTGCTACGATATGTTCTATGGCGCAGACAATAAATTGATTGGCAAACATGCAGCCATATACACTAAAAGATTTCTCCGCCCGGGAAATTCTCCCAGTCAGCCTTTGGGGGTAATCGAAATTCGAGGGCTCGACGGCAGTTCACCTGCCGAAGGTCGCCATCAGGGCTTTGTAGATGGACTCTCCGATGAACCGTCAATAAAAGTATTGGCATCAGTAGGGAGCGACTGGACCCCGGATCCGGTTTATGCCTCGATGGATTCCTTGTTAAGTCTTTACCCGAACGTAGATGTTATCTATGCTCACAATGACCGTATGGCCATTGCGGCAGCTGAAGCCGCACGCAAAGCAGGACGTGAGGACATACGTGTCATAGGTGTTGACGGTGCACCGGAAATTGGCCTGAAAGGAGTGGCTGAGGGTAAGATAGACGCGACTTTCGTATATCCTACAAATGGTGCAGAAATCCTGAATGACGCAATTGCTCTGGCAAACGGCGAGACCAAACCTAAGCGCCATATCGAGAAATCAGCTTTGGCGATAGATAAAACCAATGTGGATCTTCAGCTTATGTCAGCTCATAGCTTAAAGGAGGCCACGGATAATGTCAAGCAGCTAAACGAAAGAGTGATAGAGTCGACTCAGAGACGCAATGTCATGGGAGTCGTACTTTGGATTTTGATCGCATTGTTGGTAGTGATAGCTGTCTCGGCATTCTTTATCCTAAAACTTTATTGGGCGCGTCAAAATGCTCAGACCCAATTGGCAGAACAGAACGAGACTCTCAGAAAACAACGCGATGACCTGGAGCGGCTTAACTCTCAGCTTAATGAAGCAACAGCGTCAAAGCTGAACTTCTTTACCAATGTCTCTCACGATCTGCGGACGCCCTTGACATTGATTGCGACCCCCTTGGATGCCTTAGCCGAAGACAAAGGACTGTCTGCCCATTCACAATCATTGGTAGGGATCGCCCAGAAAAATGTAAAGATCCTGCAAAGGCTGATTAATCAGATACTTGACTTCCAGAAATATGAAAGCGGCAAGTTATCCTTGCAATTAGTTCCGACGGATATCACTGCCGACATCAGGGAATGGACAGCTGCCTTCCAGCAGTCCGCGCGTAAAAAGGATATCCGGATCGGCTTGAACCTTAATCCGGATAAGGAATGTATGGTAGCTCTCGACCGAGATAAGGTAGAGCGTATTTTCTTCAACCTTATGAGCAACGCTTTCCGGTTCACACCCGCAAACGGATCAATAACGGTAAGCCTTGATACAGAAGGTAATGAAATAGTATTAAGTATAAAGGATACAGGAAAAGGTATACCGGCCGAGAACATTCCTCATCTTTTCGAACGCTTCTTCCAGGGTCGCGAGGGGAATGCCGGAGGCTCGGGCATCGGGCTTGTAGTTGTCAAGAACTTCGTCGAACTTCATGGCGGTCGCATAGAGGTAGAGTCAGAGCCCGGGGTAGGTACCGTTTTCAAGGTATTTGTACCGAAACGAGCGGTTTCAGAAGCGGAAGAGTCCGGACGGGAGTTGACGGCAGAGATGCGCCATCAGAACGCCGTCGATATAACTACCGAGATCTCTCCTGTAGAAATCCCATCAACATCCGAGGAACATGACGCAGTGGATGACGGTCGTCAGGTAATCTTGGTTGTAGATGATAATGATGACCTACGTCAGGTAGTGAGAGCGGTTTTGGAACCGGAATATCAGATAATAACCGCCTCCAGCGGCGAAAGCGGTCTGAGGAAGGCTATGAAATATGTACCGGATTGCATATTATCAGATGTAATGATGCCCGGGATGGATGGTTTGGAACTTACAAGGCGTCTGAAGGAGGAATCTGTCACAAGTCATATTCCGGTGATATTGCTGACCGCTTGCGCTTTAGATGAACAGCGTGCAGACGGGTATGAATCGGGTGCCGACGGCTATCTCTCAAAACCCTTCAATAATAAAGTACTGTCAGCAAGGATTTCATCCGTCTTGAAGAATAGGCGCCTTCTTGAGGCTAAGCCCGGAGCAGAGGTGCCGGTACCGGAGATTCCGGCCCCCACTAAGAAAAGGCTTATGGGTCAAAATGGGTGTTTTTCTAAGTGGGAAATGCCCATTTCTACT
>CAZKJP010000114.1:0-6426 GCA_964553075.1 uncultured Sangeribacter sp.
TATGCTCCTTCACCGGCAGGGCAAAAATCACTCCAATCCAGCGACCCCAGTACCTCTTTAATTTTATGAGACGGGGTCTAAGTTGTCAGAAACTGGAATTTTTAATCTGTATACTATTCCATATAGTGCATAAAGTGTTCTGTCATAGGCTTTGTAAAGTTATCTTAGAACCAATAGGTTTCGTAGATGTTGGATAAGTAAAAGCGACCCTTAGGATGTGTAATCCGAAGGGGCATAAAAATATAAATGACATGGCAGAGCAATTTACGTCAAAGCATCTGATAGCCAAAGAATATCAGCTACCTTTGCTCGATAAAATATTTGAGGCTTGTCAGTTACCGTTTGACAAGAATCCGTATGGAAGTATGCTTGGGGAAGGTCCGAAATTACCAGGCTCACAAAAGGTAGCCATCAAGGGTATGGATGGCAATGATATAGAACTATTGATCTGGCATCCGACAGAACTGACTCGTAAAGGACCGCTTCCTATACTGTATTTCATGCATGGCGGGGGATATCTTATAGGAAATGCCAATACTATGGCCACTAAGCCGGAGGTGCTTACAAACGGATTGCAGGCTATATTGGTAAGCGTCAACTATCGTTTGGCTACGCAGGCTCCATTCCCGGCCGACCTGCATGACGCCTATTCCGGACTTGAATATATTCATGACCATGCGGCTGAATATGGGGCTGATCCTGCCCGGATCGTAATTTTAGGTGAAAGCGCCGGAGGAGGCTTGGCCGCACGTCTTGCCCTCTACAATCGCGATCATGGGAGAGTTCCTTTGTGTGGGCAGGCATTGACTTACCCTATGCTCGACAGCCGAACCGGTACTGACAAAGATCCGATGCCTGATCCATATGCCGGACAATTGGTATGGACTCCTGCCTATAATCGTCTTGGATGGCAAACCCTTTTGGGTGGGCAGAAATTGCCTGAAAATGAGCTTCCCTACTATTCGGCATCTTTGGCGACAGACTTGTCAAATCTGCCACCGGCCTTCATAGCCGTCGGCACTCTCGACCTCTTCTGTATGTCATGTCTGAATTACACTGCGCGCCTGACATGCGCTGGTGTCAATACGGAACTTCATATTATACCCGGAGTATTCCATGGATTTGATATGCTGCTACCGGATTCTCCGCAGTCTCAGCTCTATAATCGCCTCCGGATAGCACAGATCAAACGAATGTTTGGGGAATAATTGGAATCATCTTAAGTTCCTGTTAAGAATTGAAAAGAGGAACTTATAATCGCAATATCTTTAAACGACTTTAATATAAAAATTTAAGACAATGAGCAATTACAGCAAAACACACGTAGCGGAAGGTGCTCCTCGCACTGAGCTGCATGACATCCTCGGGCTCACCGGAGCAGAGGTATCGGTAAACAATCTTCCTGCCGGAACAGTGATTCCTTTCTACCATAGCCATAAGCAGAACGAAGAAATCTATTTCATCGTTTCCGGTAAAGGGTTCATGGAGATCGACGGAGAGAAAGTGCCTCTTGAAGCAGGCGACTGGCTCCGGGTTGCACCGGCAGCCAAGCGCAAACTCCATGCTGAGACCGATATGACCGAAGTATGCATTCAGGTCAAGGAAGGCAGCCTCACAGAGTGGACAGCCAATGACGCTATAGTATGTTAAGAGGAACTTAAGATAATAGTTTCAGAATATAGCGAGAGCGCTGCGGATCCAATGGTCCGTAGCGCTCTTATGTTTATTTGGTTAACTCCCTAAAAAATGCTAACTTTGCTCCCTCTGAGGTAGCCGTATGCGATTACCCGGATGCCAACATGACTCCAACCCTGTGCCACCATGCCTCTTATTATATTTTATGGGCAGGGAGGCCGAGACCCTACGTATATGAAATTGCTTAAGAAAATCTTCGCTTTTATTTTTATTCTTCTCTTTATTGCCGGTTGCTCTGACGAACCCGGACAGCTTACTTCAGGAAGCGGTATAGAGGAGGTGGATGGTGAAACGTTCTCTGTGTTCAATCTGGACTCCAATACTGATGCTGAAATTACGGGCACTCATGAGGTGATGTTCCACATTTCAAATCTGAAGCTCGAAAAAGATTTCTCTTTCCCGGGTACTATTACTGGAGAGCGTAATTTTTCGGGCGGCATGGCCGGGATTCGGATCCGTTGTCGATTGCTGCTTAAAGACTTTGATGTGCCCAACGGAGAATACTTCATCTCTATTTCAGGTGAAGGTATACCGGCCCTTGGAGCTTTCAAGATTAGAGTTCTCAACAAGACCATTACGGCGGTAGGACGTTCGGCCTATCAATACACCGACCTTAATGGTGAGGGCACTCTGGAAAGTCCTTATCAGGTTGGCTCAGCAAATGAGTTCGAGAAGTTCATCTCGATGCTTCACTCTGATCCCGATCATGGTTACGGTATATATTTTGCTCAGACTGCCGATATCTCGTTTGAGACCCTGATAGACGGAGTGGCAGGCGTGGCGCCGTTTCAGGGCACCTACGACGGTCAGGGCCATAAACTCGAAGGCCTTCAGTGGAGAGAGCGGTCCTCTAAATATGAAGATAGTGGGGATCGGGGAATCGGTCTCTTCACAACAATATGTAACGCTACCGTGAGGAATCTCAATATCACGCGGGTAGAGTTTTCCCATATATCTCAAATGGGAGGCTTCTTAGCCGGGATTGCTAAGGGTAAGAATACACTGGAGAATATATCGGCAGAGGGCGTTTTGAGTGTCAGGGGAGATTACGCCGGTGGTCTGATAGGATACGTCCAGGGTACCTTGACCGCTTCCGGTATTACAATAGGCAACTCCACTTCGATTTCCGGCATTAACTATACGGGGGGACTGTTCGGGTATCTCGAAAATGGGAATGTCAGCTTGAACAATGTGGAAATGGGGGAATCAACTGCCATGGAAGTGATTGGTAGAGAGTATGTCGGTGGAATAGCGGGGTTTATGGTAAAATCTACTCTAAGTGGAACTCAGATCTTTGATTTCGCTACCAATTCCGCCGGTGTGATGGAGATACCAGCACCCGATGGATTCGCCTCCTCATACGGTGGTATGGTGTATGGCGGCAATAAAGTCGGGGGACTGGTAGGGTATGCCCATGATTCCAAACTTCTTCAGTTGGCCTCTTCTGCATTTATCGACGCAGACGGAGAAGATGTAGGAGGAGTAGTGGGATATTTTGAGGATGCCTCCAATGTAGGCCTCATCGAAGACTGTATATTCAACGGTAAAATTACTCCCCATTTCAATAAGAATACTGGAGGAATCGTAGGCCAATTCCGTTCGGCTAATGGTGGCCGTATCCAGGATTGCGTGAATTATTCCTCTTTTGTAGGCGGCGATCGCACCGGAGGTATCTGCGGCTATCTCTATAAGGAACACAATACAGCATCGGGTACAAAGAATCTCGTTCAGGTGAGCTGGGCTGTTAATGCCGGTAAAGTGGAAGGCCGAGGAAATGTAGGTGGAATCATAGGTGAAGCTCATCTGCTTGATGACAATAAACAGTATTCATATATCATGACCTATGAGATCGATATCAACTCCTGCATGAACGCCGGGGATGTGATAGCCTTCGGAGGAGACTCAGGGAAGGATTTAGGAGGCATAGCCGGGAGGTCGGGCGCGCTTACGCAGTTTTATGCGTGTGCCAACCATGGAACGATCGAGGTTCAGGGCAAGCTCCATGCTGCGGGAGGAATCGTAGGGTGCGCCGGCAGGAATTATGGCCACGAAGAACGTGATTTCTACAATACGAAGGTGATTGAATGTATAAATACGGGCACTATGAACGCTACGGACAAGAGTGCCTGGATTGGAGGTATCGCAGGTTACGCTGAGGAGGGAACCGGAAACACCAACGGTATCTGGTCATGCCGTAATTCCGGCACCATTACGGCCAACCAGAATGATGATACCGGTGGTATATTGGGTTACATAGACTGGGACTCAGTGCTGTCAGGGTGTTTCAATAACGGGCGTGTGGAGCATGGTAATGCGATCCTCGGTACTCACAAAGTGTTCGGCTTAGGGACATGGTTAGATCCCAAGTGCTATTATCTTGAAGGCTCAGGGAAAAGCTGGCCGAGCGACCATACTTTCAGCATACCTCAGTCGCAGATCGCTGATGCCTCCAAGTACGTAGGATATGATTTCACGACCATCTGGGAGATAACTCCCGACGGCCCGAACCTGCGCCGCAACAAATGGCGTGATCCGGCCTCAGCCATTATCCCTAAGTAAGATAAAGAGTGAGTGTTGGCGGATACTGCCATAATCGACAGTATCTTTAAATATCTCAATTGTTAAGGTTCTTGTTGAAAAACTCTGCTATGCGGTCGAAGGGAATGATGTCCTTTTGATCGTAGAGATCAGTGTGATTGGCTCCGGGAATCACAACAAACTCCTTATTGTCTCCTTTGAGCTTAGCGAAGGTGTCTTTGCCAAAATAGAAAGAGTGAGCTTTGTCGCCGTGTACGATCATCACCGGATTTTCAAGTTCGTCTGCGTACTCGAAGAACTTGAAGTTGAGGAATGGAAGATTGGAGGTTACGTTCCATCCCCCATTTGAGTTTAGAGAGCGTACGTGATAGCCGCGTGGAGTCTTATAGTAGTCATAATAATCTTTTACAAACTGGGGCGCGTCTTCAGGGAGTGGGTCGATTACTCCACCGCCAAGTTTATAAAACCCATTCTGATAGTCTTCCGTACGTTGGGCAGCCAAAGCCGCACGTTTGGCATTGCGTTGTTCCGCACTGTTCTCACTGTCGAAATAGCCATTCGCATTCACGCGAGTCATATCATACATCGTAGAAGCAACCGTAGCCTTGATACGAGGGTCATTTATGGCTGCTTCGATTGCAATTCCGCCCCATCCACAGATGCCAAGAATACCTACTTTGTCTTTTTCCACATCCTGGCGTGAAAGAAGATAATCTATAGCGGCACTGAAATCCTCTGTGTTTATGTCTGGCGAAGCAACATATCGGGGTTCACCGCCGCTCTCGCCTGTATAAGATGGGTCAAAGGCTATGGTAAGGAATCCCCTTTCAGCCAGTTCCTGAGCATATAGACCCGAACTTTGTTCCTTAACCGCACCGAATGGTCCGCTGACGGCGATTGCCGGTAGTTTTCCTACTACGCTTTTCGGCTTATAGAGATCCGCGGCAAGTGTAATGCCGTAACGGTTTACGAAGGTGACCTTTGAATGGTCGACTTTTTCACTCTTAGGAAATGTCTTGTCCCATTCTTGTACGAGAGCAAGAGTTTCAGTCTTCATCATCTTTTCTGAATTTTGATTTTGTGCATTTAGTGGAAATCCGGTTGCCAAAGCAACCGCTGCCCCTATAAGTATCTTTTTCATAGTCTAATATTTTTTATTAAGAGGAATTGATATTGCAAAATTACTTCAATGTTGCATAGGCGTTTATACCAATGTTACGGACAGAATAACCATGATTACGGAATGTGTGGGTTATGTCTTTGGAATATTGGGGCTTAATAGCTAAATTTGCAATAAGTTCTTCTTATAAATTCAGATAGAAATGGAAATTTTTCAGGCAGATAGTATAGAGAAATACAACCGGTATTTCGGATTTGAGACCCGACATCCGATGGTGGGAATCGTTCATTTTGACGGATCTATCTCCCAACCTTCCCATTACATGCGCTTCGGCTTCTACGCGCTTTTCCTTAAAAAGACGAAAGGGTGCAATATATACTATGGGAAGACCAATTATGATTTTGACGATGAGACGGTTGTAAGTTTCGCCCCCGGTCAGACCGTAGGGATCTCTCCTTCTGAGGATGGGATGGCTGCCGAGGCAGTGGGACTATTATTTCATCCCGATTTCCTTAATCGGACACCCCTGGCACAGAAAATGAGCCAATATTCCTTCTTTTCCTACGCATCCAATGAGGCGTTGCATCTTTCGGCAGAGGAAAGGGTCATTATTCAGGATTATATGGAGAAGATTGAGCGTGAGTTGCAGCATCCGATCGACCGATTCTCAAAATCTCTCATTGTCTCCAATATCGAGGTCATGCTCAACTACTGTATGAGATTTTACGAGCGACAGTTTGTCACCCGGGAAGAGCTGAACAACGACGTCCTTATCCGATTCGAATCTTTACTGGATAACTATCTGTATTCCGGCAAAGGGAGTGCCGAAGGCATACCTACCGTAAAATATTTTGCTGACAAGATATGTCTTTCGCCTAATTATTTCGGGGATTTAGTAAAGTCGGAAACCGGAAGGTCGGCTCAGGAATATATACAATTGAAAATGATAAACTATGCCAAGAGTGCCCTTCTGGACCCGGAAATCTCTACCAAGCAGGTCGCAGAACTATTGGGCTTTCAATATCCTCAGCACTTCATCCGCTTCTTCAAGAAACAGACCGGCCAGACACCGA
>CAZKJP010000115.1:0-6366 GCA_964553075.1 uncultured Sangeribacter sp.
ATCGCAGCCGGGTTGATAGCGTAACCCATGAAACGAGTCTCGAAATGGAGGTGAGGACCGGTGCTCCGCCCTGTGCTTCCGCCAAGACCAATCGGTTGTCCTGCCTTTACAGTCTGATCGGCCTTTACAAGATGTTTGTTGAGGTGGCCGTACACGGTCTCAAGACCATTGGGGTGACGGATGATAACGTAATTGCCATATCCTTTTCCTTCATAGGCAGTTAGACGAACCTTACCATCGAAAGCAGCGTAGATGGTATCGTTGCTGCGGATCTGGAGGTCAACTCCCTTGTGCATTCTTCCGAAACGAGCGCGGTAGCCGTAATTGGAAGTTACCCGGCCGGGACACGGCATATAGTACTGGGATACGTCGATGTCGAAATTATCGGGTACTTCGGAACTCTTGAACGGGTTTACAGCCTTTGAGTTCCATCCTTCGGTGTAGATATCAAGCTCAGGTTCGGGCTCGTCTACGAGATCTACGAAGGAATTGTTTTCAATCAGACGGATCTGGTCTTTGGAAGTGGCCTGATTAGCAAGAAGATTCTTGTGGGCGTCTGAGTGAGGAGATTTTGACGTTATTTTTTGTCCCATGGCAGGTAACACGCTCAGAGCGGCTATCATACCTATGGTAAATATATTCTTTAATTTCATTATTCTCTATCAGTTTTGTTTCATGCAGAGCGGTCGGCCTTCTCAGACTTCATTGGCTCTGTAGTTAATTATCAATCTTATTTACCCTTCCCTCTATTCTACCCCCCTATTTAATAAACGGCTTAAATTGCCATTTATTTTTCATTGTCGCCGTAGAGGAAGTTGATATTCTGAGGGATATAATCAAAAACCTCTTCCGGTTTGAAGAACCGGGCTATTTCTATTTTGGCGTTCTCTACAGAATCGCTGGCGTGAACTATGTTTGCCTGACCACTCATGCAGAAATCACCACGCAAAGTGCCTGGAAGGGCTTTCCGGCCATTTGTAACTCCGGTCATCTGGCGGAATACCTCTACCACCTCAACTCCGGTAAGCACCATTACTATAACCGGGGTGGCAGTCATGGATTCTACGATGGAGGGGAAGAAGGGCTTATCTACCAGATGTGCGTAATGTTCGCGAAGGATTGCCTCATCAAGCTGCATCATCTTCATGCCGGAAATTATCAGCCCCTTGTTCTCTATTCTTTTGATAACGTCACCTACTAAGCAGCGGGATACTGCCGAAGGTTTCAATATTATCAATGTCTGCTCCATTTGTCTTATTGTTTTTGGTTGCGTTTTAGGCTTCGGCTCTATCATTCTAAGCTTTCCGCCTTTTTACGGTTTCAAAATTAGGCATTTAATACCTCTAATCCCAATTTTTTTGTCTCAAATACCCTTAATTAAATGTGAAAATTTATTAATCCAATTTCAACTAATTAATTATTAGCAGTTTAAGCTTGTAATGTTTTTGTAGCAATTTTGAAACATGTTTGCACGCCCTTTTCCGGTGTGTGCAAATTTCTTTTTCTTCTTCACTTATATTATAGGAGCCCCTCTAAACCATTTACCCTCCTTTAATGTATATGTATTAGGTGATTAATTCTCTCCGTCTAAGGTATTCCTCCCTTCAGACCCGGTCTCTTTTGAGATTCCACTCACCTACAACATACTGTTCCACAGATTCCAAGTCTTTTTTCAATAATCCGGAGTATGATATTATTCGAACCTTCCCACGAAGCCGTTAACGGAGCTCATGCCGTTACGGATACCATCCCAACTGTATTGCCCGATCAGGCGGAGCAAGGCACTGCCTTTCTGGCTCGTATTGTAATGAAAGTCGTCCACTGGTGTCTCGAAGTGGTTGGACTTAGTCACGACCATTCCTTATTCTTATGGATATATACCATTGTGGTATTCCTGATAGCTTACGGAATTGGTGTGCTGGTCACTTGGTTGGTCTTGTTTATTGTATCTATGGTCGGCAAACACGTTAAGTCTTCCATGTACGACAAGCTGACCCAGAACCATTTCTTCCAGCGTGCTTGTAAGTTGATTCCGGCTTCTGTATTCCTTTTGTTTATCCAGTTCACAATGACGACTTATTCGTCTTTGGCAACCTGGCTATCCAGAATCACAGGAATCTACATCCTATTTATATTTGTATGGTCTCTGACCACCTTGGTTACAGCTATCTGGCAACATATCGATGAGCGAGAGAATAAGAAACGTCTCCCTCTGAATGGTGTAGTCCAGATCATAAAGGGCGCCCTTTGGTTGATTTTCGCAATCATAGCTGTCGGAATATTGGTAGACAAGTCCCCTGGTTCTCTGTTAGCCGGAATAGGTGCCTTTGCAGCAGTACTGATGTTGATCTTCAAGGATTCTATATTGGGCGTGGTAGCCGGAGTTCAATTATCGGAAAACGATACTTTGCACGTCGGAGACTGGATCAAGGTAAGTGGAACCGATGCTAACGGTATAGTAACGGCTGTTACTTTGACCGCTGTCAAGATCCAGAACTGGGATCTTACTACAACGTCTGTACCTCCTTATACATTGGTTTCCGGATCATTTACCAATTACCGGACTATGCAGAAGACCAATACACGACGTATCCAGCGCAGCTACCTCATAGATGCTGACTCAATCGTAGAGACTACAGATGAGATGTTAGCTGAATTTGCTAAGATTCCTCTCCTTACCGATTGGATCAACAAAAAGATCGAACAGCGCAATGCCGGTAAAACTGAAGATGTAAATAATTCCGCCGGCTTGGTAAATGGCTCGATTGAAACTAACTTGGGAGTATTCAGAGCTTATCTGCAACTTTACCTAAATAGCAATCAGCATATCGCGCCCGCCTCCGAGACCGACTGCTTCGTCTCGACGCTGGCTCCGACTACGACCGGTATTCCATTGCAGGTATACTGCTTTACGGCGACCTCTTCATGGATACCTTACGAAGCTATACAATCCGCTTTGTTCGAGCATATCGCGGTAATGCTTTACCGTTTCAACCTGTATGTATTCGAATCTGAATCAGGGCGCGATGCTATATTGGAAGGAATTGTCGGCTCACGTACCAACAATGTCTTTGGCCTCCCCTATCCTTTCTTTACCAATTCCGGCACCGTTGCCAATCCCGGACAGCCAAATGCAGCCATGGCCACATCAGCCCAACCGGCTCCACATGCGGCTGCTACTTCCGCTCCAGGCGCAGCTCCGCAATCCGGTTCACCGTCTGGCGCAACATCGTAAGCTCTTCGAGGAGATCCCCCATTTTTTCGAGTTTCAACATATTTGCCCCATCGCTTTTCGCTTCCTGCGGATTGCGGTGGGTCTCCATAAATAGACCATCCGCTCCGGCTGCTATAGCGCAGTTGGCTATAGTTGCTATCATCTGGGGAAGCCCCCCTGTAACACCACTTGTCTGATTAGGCTGCTGAAGGGAATGAGTTACGTCCATTATAACCGGACAATGGCATACCTCTTTCATTGTCGGTATACCACGCATATCTACTATAAGGTCTTGATAACCGAAGGTTGTGCCGCGCTCAGTTACACAGACCTGTTGATTCCCGGCCATCCGGACCTTGTCAACGGCATTCCCCATAGCCTCGGCAGACAGGAACTGTCCCTTCTTGATATTGACCATCTTTCCGGTCTTAGCGGCAGCTGCCAACAGTTCGGTCTGCCTACAAAGGAAGGCAGGTATCTGAAGGATATCCACGTATTCGGCCGCCATAGCTGCTTCCTGGGTCTCGTGAATATCTGTTACCACGGGTACATCAAATTCCTTACGTACCTTAGCCAATATCTCCAAAGCCTTCAGGTCTCCAATCCCTGTAAAAGAGTCCAGCCGGCTGCGGTTGGCTTTCCGATAACTCCCTTTGAATACAAAGGGTATATCGAATTTTGCTGTCAGTTCCTTTAGCACTCCGGCTATATCCATAGCCATCCCCTCACCTTCAATCACGCAAGGGCCAGCCAAAAGAAAGAAATTATTTATAGCGGAAGATTTCAAGTATTCTTCCATGTTATCATACTTCATCTTTTTCTAATATTCCCCGAGGAAAACCCCGGTGTCCTATGAATTCAACTCCTGTAACACATGAGGTATATGAAGCGCGGCTAAGGCTGCGGTCTCGGTCCTCAGCCTCTCCTTTCCGAAAGTTACCGGAACAACCCCGGCCTCCAAAGCCATCCGGACTTCTTCCGGGCTGAAATCCCCTTCCGGGCCTATCAGAATACGGACATCCTCTCCCGGCTGATATTCGCGGACGAAGGATCTTCTTACTACCTCATCGCTACAATACCCCATCACTGTTTTGCCGGCGAAAGGTTCCATAATCAGCTCCCGGAAGCTTTTGGCTTCACAAATATCCGGAAGCTGGGCTTTTAGACTCTGTTTCATGGCAGATACAGCTATTTTCTCCAGACGCTCCGTCTTCACAACCTTTCTTTCAGACCTTTGGCAAATCATGGGGACTATCCGGTCTACCCCGAGCTCGACTCCCTTTTCCACCAGCCATTCCATACGGTCCATATTCTTGGTCGGAGCTACCCATATCTCAATCCGTCCCTTCCAGTTCTTCGGCACCTCTTCCTTATCCAAGATTTCCACCTCAACCTTTTTCTGAGTACAGAGGGTTATCCGGCATTTAAAGCGATTCCCTTTGCCGTCTACTACCTCTATCTCATCCCCGGGTTGCTTCCGCAATACCCGCGCGCAATGCGCCGAATCCTCAGGTCCGAGTGTCAGAGTCTCTTTAATATCAGGTGAATAAAACTGTATCATTACATGCCAATAATATTAGACGGTACTAATTAATCTAATACCATGCCGGCTGGATCATCATTCTTGCCGGCCGCTACTTCATCAAGTGTCTCAGTCGCTTTCGATTTAGGAGACTTAAACAGAATCGCAAAAAGTATTGCCACAACTAAGGCGTAGGCCGCAAAAATCAACCAGGCTGTGTGCCATCCTTGAATCTGTTGCTCTCCTACAGGTTGGTTGAAGACTACGTTATCGAGCACCGCACCGGCAGCCAAAGTACCGATAGTCGCACCTAACCCATTGGTCATAATCATGAAAAGTCCCTGTGCCGAAGAACGGATAGTAACAGAGGTCTGCTGATCTACATATAATGAACCTGAAACGTTGAAGAAATCAAAGGCTACTCCGTATACTATCATTGAAAGGATGAACATCCCTAGTCCTCCTCCGGGATTGCCGATACCGAAAAATCCGAACCTCATAACCCAGGCGAACATTGATATCAGCATCACTCCCTTTATTCCATAACGCTTCAAGGCAAAGGGAATAAGAAGGATACAGAGAGTCTCGCTCAATTGGGATAGCGATATCAAGGCATTCGCATTTTCTACTCCCCATAAACCTGCATATTCAGCTACTTCTTTGAAAGAGGTGATGAAGAGGTTACCATATCCGTTTGTAATCTGAAGGGAAACTCCCAAGAACATCGAGAAAATAAAGAATATGGCCATGCGCTTGTTTTTAAATAGGGTAAACGCACGGAGACCAAGAGCATCCACCAGAGATGCGCTTTTACCCTTGGAAGTATCGCATTTGGGAAGAGTAAGAGAATACAGACATAATACCAAGCTGAGAATACCGGAGGTGAAAAGCTGAGCATAATTCTGCTGGAACTGGGTGAAGTTCACAAACAGCATGGCGCAGATAAACCCGACCGTTCCGAATACTCTTATTGGAGGGAAGGCCTTGATTGTATCGAGACCGGCTTTTGAGAGAGCACTGTAAGCAACTGAATTTGCCAGACCGATAGTCGGCATGAAGAAGGCTACCGACAAGATATAAAGGATAAAAAGAGGAGCAAATTGCAATTCAGTTCCTGCTTGATAACCATACCATCCGGCCAGGATCATAAAGAAACCGGCGATCAGATGGCAAAGACTAAGAACTTTCTGGGCCTGAATCCATTTGTCGGCTACGATTCCGATAACAGCCGGCATAAAGAGACTCACTATACCTTGAACGGCATAGAACCACTTGATTTCGGAACCGAGTCCGAAACCACCTAAATAATTGCCCAAGGAAGTCAAGTATGCTCCCCATACGGCGAACTCAAGGAAATTCATTGCTGAAAGCTGTACTTTTAGCCCGGTATCAGATGTCATGTCAGTTTAATTTGGTATGAAGGCCTCATTTGGGTCTCCGGATAATAAGATTTGAGTCTGCTGACGCATTTAGTCGCGTTATTTCTTAATTATCGCTGACATATACAGCCTCTGCAGAAATTGGTAGTGCAAAAATAACAAAAAAAGTCGCTGAATCAAAATTAGATTCAGCGACTTTAAGTAGCGGGATCGAGAATTGAACTCGAGACCTCCGGGTTATGAATCCGACG
>CAZKJP010000116.1:0-6056 GCA_964553075.1 uncultured Sangeribacter sp.
ACATAGGAGAACAACCGCGACAATTAATGCCGCTATATCGATAAGTGTATTTTTCTTGGGTCTTTCCATAGCAGATGTTATATGAATACAAATATAGCAATAATTTTGGGAAAATGGAGAATGGAGAATGGAGAATGGCGGAAAGCCGGCCCTGGAGAGTCATCTTGACATTATGACATTATGACAATTTGACATGGGGGTCAAAATGACATCTTGACAAGTTGACCTCCGGGGCCGGCTTTCAATGATGGCGCGGGGACGCGCTTCTATTTAGTTAGTTTTACGGCGCGGGGACGCGCCTCCTCCCCAGCTATTTTACAGCGCGAGGGCGCGCCTCTTCCCCAGTTAGGATTGCGCGCGTCTGGGTTCTGTGCTCGCTTAGCGGAGCGGTGAGAGGGGCAATTAGCGGTAGTCTTTGAGGATCTCGCGCATCTTTTTGCGGGTGAAGAAGATGCGGCTCTTGACTGTTCCTAAGGGCATCGAGAGTATGTCGGAGATCTCCTCGTATTTGTACCCGGCTACATGCAGGTTGAAGGGCTCACGGAAGTCGCGCGGGAAGGTATCCAAGATCTCGGAGATCTCATTGACAGTATGGGCCCCCTCCGGAGTCTGGATATTGGATTCCGAGGAGGAGTTGATGTGATATAGATCTTCCGAGACATCGATGATAGTGTTCTCCCTTACCGCCTTGCGGTAATTGTTGATGAAGATGTTGCGCATGATCGTCAGGATCCATCCCTTGAAGTTGGAGTCCTTTACGAATTTATCCTCGTTATTGAGCGCTTTGAGGGTGGTATCCTGAACTAAGTCCTGAGCTTCCTCGAAGTTCGGCGTCAGCTTCAGGGCGAAAGAAAGAAGATTGGATTGGATACCCAATACGGATGTTGTGAAAGAAGATTGAGCGTTCATAGCGGTGTGGTGTTAGGCTGTGGAATTTTTCCACATTGCAAAGTTAGTAATACCTTTTTATCCAGCCAAGAAAATGTTGTTACAGTTTTATTACACTTTCGGTTCAAGTTTTGTAACAACTATCTAACACTTTGCTAACAATATCTTTACTGCCGACTGGAGGAGGTTATTCCTCCGGTGCTTTTTCTACCCGAACCCTCTCTATACGCGTCGCCGACATCTTTTCTATGGTAAATTTCCATCCGTCGATAACGTAACTTTCTCCTTCCTTCGGCAAGGCTTCGGTGAAATTCAGAATGTAACCGGCTAAGGTCTGATAGTCATCGGACTCCTTTAAGTCCAGGCCGAAGTCTTCATTTATGGCCTCCAGCTCAGCACGCCCCGAGAACTCATACACCCCTTCCGACAATTCGCGTCCGTCTATACGGCTGCGGTCATGCTCATCCTCTATCTCGCCGAAGATCTCCTCTACCAGATCCTCGAGGGTAGCGAGTCCGGCTGTCCCTCCAAACTCATCGATAACAATTGCCATAGACTTCTTCTCCGACATCATCCGGCGCATCATCCTGTTAGCAAGCATCGTCTCCGGAGTAAACAGCACCTGTTTGAGGTGTTTGGTCCAATCGGTAGAGGGGTCGAACAATTCAGATACATGTATATAACCTACTATATCATCTATATCCTCTTTATAGACTACTATCTTGGAGCGTCCCGTAGCGATGAACTTCTGGAGCAGCTGCTGGCGCGTCGTGCCCTCGATACTGACCGCTACAATCTCATTGCGCGGTATCATGCACTCTGAAATCTCCGTATCCTTAAAGTCTATGGCATTGCGGAATATCTTCACCTCGTTCTCGACCTCAGCTTTATCGGCAGTACTATGGATAGACTCCTCCAAATAATCATCCAGTTCATCCATAGTCAGCTTCATACCGGCCCCCTTGTCAACCTTCAACCCGAAAAGCTTCATAAGACCATGTGAGATCCAGCTTATCAACAAAGCGATCGGGTAGAGTATCAGATATATCAGATAAAGAGGCAACGCGAACAGCCGCATCATAAAGTTAGGATTGATGCGGAAGGTGGATTTGGGTAGGAACTCACCGAAGAGGAGGATCAGGCCGGTAGAGAGTACGGTATTGCACGCCAGCACCAATCCCTCGTTCATACCGGTGCTTTCCAAGAGAGGGTTAATCAGCATCGAAAAGGTGATACCATAGATAACGAGCACTATGTTATTTCCTACCAACAGGGTGGAGATAAACATATCCTCATTGCGTGAGAAACTTTGGATAATACGGTTTACCACTCCGCCGCGCGAGGCGTCGATCTGTACCCTGACCTTATTGGACTGTACAAACGCGATCTCGCTTCCCGAGAAAAGTCCCGAGAATATGATAGCTGCTATCGTGATTATTATTGCGACTGTTATTGACATTGGCCTATCGTTCTATTGGGAAGATACCTTCCGGATGGATGATTCTGTAATCAGTAAGCTGGTCATTGGAAATGAAACCGTGTCCTTCGATAACATGGGTCGGTGTCTCGATATGAATGAAGCTATCCGAGTAAAGGCGATGCGCCCGTTCATCCCAGAACAGCTGCTGGGTCTGGAAGAGGGTACCCGGCACCCTCGTGAGCTCCACATTCCCGTCTAACTTCCATAGATGCTCCATTTTCAGATAGCGAGCCGAATCGGCCGCTACCGAAGCAATAACTTTGAACTGACGGCTGAATTTCTGCAGATACAATCCCTTCGGGAAACGCCAATAAGGGGTATCTACCTCATCATACACTTCCCATAGCGGCGAGACGATCTTATATTGGGTTATCCCGGAATCACTGATCAAGGTCGAGACGTTCAGGGTCTTCATTGTCGGCATACCATTCATTGAGAGAGCAGACGCGACATCTACCTTCCTCTCCTCCTTACAGGCACTCCCGGCAATCAGGAACAGAAGGAATCCCAAGGGCAACCACAGTCTCAGCCCGGCAGAGATCAACGTATTTTTCTTTGCCAGAACCACAGTTCGTTGAAGTTTAGACCTAAGGTAACGGTCAGGTAATCCTCTTTCACCAACGGCGAGGGATGCCCCTGACGATGACGCCATTCGAGTCCGAGGTTGATCATGGTCTTGTCCTGAGGCGTATGGAATCCGAAACCGCAGCTCAGACCATAATCCCGAAGACTATTGCCCTGGATGTTGAGGTAATCTCGTCCGAACCAAGCTCCGAAACGGTAAGCCATACGCTGGAAATAATTACCACGCACACGCGGCACATATTCCACACCAGCAGCCAACTTAACACGGTCAAAGAACTTCATACCCTGGAATACCATCACATCCGGATCTGAGTCGCTGTATAACGGCGAGAATGGAGCCTTAGACCATTGCTGCCAGGTAAAGTCCACCTCCGCAATGATACGCGATGCGCGCTCGCGTTTCCAGCTGATACCGGCTCCTATACTGTTAGGATTATAATAATGCCCTTTCATTCTTCCGGAGGCAACGGTATCCGGTGCTGTCTGGCTGGTTGTCTCCTGGATAGTAGCCCATGTGCGTCCGTGCATACTCTTTTTCGGAGAATAGGTCAGACCGAGGGTGAAGCTGTTCAATGGGTCTATATTGAAAGTATATTGAGCTCCTATGAGGATGTTCCAGTCGCGGACCTGGATGATCTGCTCAAAAAGAGTATTGCTGTAATCAGCCGGCGCGGCAAACACATCATTCTGGATATTGCCGAAATCATAGGAAACGTTCACACCCAATGAGGCCCCTTTCCAGCGTCCGCTGAAGCCTAAGTAGACTTCGTTGATACCGCCGGAGCCCTGATTGGTCAAGGTACCGTGGCGTATCTCGTCACCGAAAGAGTAACCTACGGATGAGTAAGGGAGAAGGCCGACCGAGCCACCCATGAATTTCCCGATCGGGAATTGCATAGTGATATAGTCCAGGCCACCCCCGGTAACCCTTTCTTTATATTGACCATCCTTTCGCCAGGTGAAAGCGATATCGGCTCCCATGTCCCATAGGAAAGTCAGGGAGTCTATACGGGCGTAGGATGCAGGGTTCATGGCGTTAATCTGACGTCCGCTGTTCATAGCGTAACCTACGCCGCCCATCTGGCGTTGCATAGAGGTCGCGCGATCCCCTATCAGTCCGTATCCATACATAGAATAAGGAGAGGTCGTCTGCTGGGCAGAGGCGGGGAGGAGCATAAGAAACGCAGCCCCGATCAGTAAGAGATGCTTTATTTTCATGAATGTTGGTATTCAAATATTTTTTTCAATCCTACGGCAACAAGAGCCGGAGCTAATTCAAGCTGTATTTCAGGGGCTGCTTTCCGGATTCGGTCTGCAAGCATGGGAGCATCCCCACCGGTCAGCACCATTTTTTCCACCCCCTTATCCCGGCATAGCACCCGGAAACGGTCTGCGAGCTCAAAGGCCGCGCCCCATACACAACCGCTCAGCATGCTTTCGCGTGTAGAATCCCCGCATATCGGGGATTCCTCCTCCCGTAGGTCTATTTCGGGAAGGCGGGCGGTATAGGCATGGAGAGAACGCAAGCGCATACGGACTCCGGGCGAGATCGCCCCTCCTCCAAACTGCCCCGGAGGCATCAGCAGGTCGGCTGTGATAGCGGTGCCGGCATCCACTACCAGGCATGGTTCGGTCATCCTCTCCTCCCAAGCCCCAACCAGAGCCGCTACCCTATCCAAGCCTATCGCCTCGGCAGGCCGATAATCTACCCGGATAGGAACCGGAGTATGATGGGTCAGCACTATGAAGGAATCCTCCAACAGAAGTCGCAGCGACTCAGCAAGCTTAACGTCAATCTGGCCGACGTTGCAATAGATACCTCCATCGGCGCCGGCGGCGTCTACTATATTAAGGATATCATCCGGGGTCGGAGACTCCAATTTACGGCGCTCCACCAACCTTTCTCCATCAAACAGGGTGAGTTTGGTAAGAGAGTTGCCCTGGTCTATTACTATCAGTTTCTCATCCACGGTCGGATATCCCCTCTTTTTTCATTCTGGATACTATGAGCCATGAGGCTAAGGTCTGTAACGCGGCCCCTACGATGGTAAACAATACCGTATTCCTCATCAAGGCCAACACCCCGGCCTGCTGTCCAAGACGGGAGGTGGTGTAGAACCAAAAGCCGGAAGCGATGCAAAATGAGAGTCCTGCCCAAAACTCTATACGGCGCAACCGGCGCAGGCGTATGCTCTCATCCGGGTCTGAGACATTGACCATACGCGCCACCGTATATATAAGGGCTCCGGCCGCATAAACCCAGCAGAAGATGGTCATCCACTTCGGGTCAGCGGCGGTAGCGAAGGGAGAGATCATAGCCGCGCATACTAAAAGCAGTCCGAACGTAGCCGTGTTCTCGCAAATACGGCGCAGCCGACGCTGTTTCGCTTTAAGAGTCATCGGAGACTCCCCTTCCTTTATATTGTTCTTATTATCTTTATTTGCCATGTTTCACTTTCCACTTAAAGCCGGGGTCAGCAGGAACACATCCTCATCCGGGCGCTGCATATGATATTGTTCGCGCGCGAGGTGCTCCAAATCATCATGTCCATGTTCGAGAGCCTCCCGACGCTGACGGTAATATGCAGCTGAATCGAGATTCTCCTGGATCTGGTTCTTGAGCTCTGTAATCTGCTCCTCATATTCCATGCTGAGCCGGACCGAGGTCTCCTCATTAAAGAAAAGCACCATCACCACAACCGAGCCGATCACCAGCACCGGCAGGAAGGACCGTCTGCGGATCCAGAAATTTAGAGCCTTGAGTTTCTTTCCCACTATTATGCGTTGTTTTTCTTAGACCCCGTCTCATAAAAATTAGGAGGCATTGGGGCGGTTTTGAGCTCACTGTCCGGAGACTTGCGAGTCTTCAAACTGCAAATTTAACCTTTCTAAGTCAATAAGGAAACCTATTTAAACTTTTTTATTGATTCAGACCCCGTCTCATAAAAATTAAAAGGCCCTGAGGGCGATTTCAGGTATCTATTCCGCGGACATGTACGGGAAAGTCCTCTTAGAGGAGAGGAAGCGAAATATTGCACACTTCAACCTGGTCTGCGCAATTGAGACAGGCTCAAAATTTATTATTACACCTTTCAGCACATGT
>CAZKJP010000117.1:0-6027 GCA_964553075.1 uncultured Sangeribacter sp.
ATAATTGGGCGCAGACGAAGATGTTTTCGACTTTTTTGGACGCTTGATTTTCCCTTCGGCTATGAGACGTTCTTTCTCTGAGCGAATGCGTTCGAGAAGTACTGAGGCCGGTTCATCATTAGGATCTTGCGGTACCAGCTTACCTCTTATGGCGAGGTCAAGAATTTTTTGACGTAGTTTCTTCGTATCCATTTTTATTTCTTCCGATAAAAGTAATCAAGAGTACCACCATCCTCAGTTTTCCATTCAATCCAGCCGTTAGAACTGCAACCTCCGCATACGCTTGCCGCTGTACTGGGACTCGCGAATAATACGTCAGATATTAATACCGGATTTCCATTTTCGTTTTCTTCTGAATAGTCCTGAACCGTAGATTCCCGTAACTCCTTCGGTCCGCAAGATTGAAGAACGGTTTTTGATAATATGCTACCCCTCAGCACCGTAAATCCATTGCCATCATAAACCCCAAAAGCCTTGGCACCTCTTCTTGTGAATGTGAAAAGAGGTAACTTCTTGGTGACTTCTACTTTCTCAAAAATGCTAATCCCGATGAAGGAAGTAAGGAATTTTATATCCTCAAAAAATTCATCCATCGCATCTTTTTGATATTCCGGCAGATTCGGTTCTTTCGGGGTTTGCTTGTTCTCGTTAATGTTATATCGGTTAGATTCCTTGGCTTGCTGAACGGCCAGATATTCCAGATACTGTACGTCAGTTTTAGTCATATCAGCATCTTTGGAAACAAAAATCAGTGCCTTCTGCCAAAATGTCTTCTTTTGGTCGTGATCTTTTACCCGCTCCTTAAAATTTTCAGTCTCTCCTATATAAGCCTGAGGCTTTCCCATCTCATCCTCCCCGATCAAGATATAGAAAGCTGGTTTATGGAGCTTTCTTTGCTTATCCAGATAGTCAAGATTAGAGCGAGGGACTACAAACATTTGGCAAATTTTATTGCTGATAAAGGCATACCGGGTGCCTTTGGGATCTCCATCCACCAGATAGGTTGTTACAGTCTTTCCCATTTCTTAATCCTCCTTAATGTTGAGTTTAGCAAACAGTTCGTCGAGCTGTGCGACCGCAGTGGCTATATTTACACTCTTTTCCCGGATATCAGCCATAAGTTCAGATAGGGTTACATTCTCTAAGTCATCTTCTTTGCGAATCCATGTTATATCGAGGCTGGTTTTATCACGTTTAAGTAGGTCAGCTACATCATATTTGCGCCACCGTCCATTTGGCTCCGAATCCGGATTATAGGTTTCCTTACGAGTAGCGATATTATTGGCCTGGTAACATTTGACGAAATCCTCCAGATGGTGCCTCTGCATTGGGTTAGTCGCCAGGGTATGCTTAACATCAGTGCGATAATCATAGAACCACACATCCTTTGTCGGGGTACCTTTAGTAAAGAACAGAACATTCGCTTTAACGCCCTGCGCATAAAAAATACCGGTAGGCAATCGAAGGATCGTATGAAGATTGAAGTCTGTAAGCAGCCTTTTACGAATAGTTTCTCCCGCACCTCCTTCAAACAGGACATTATCCGGAAGAACCACTGCCGCTCTACCTCCATTCTTCATCGACAGCATCATGTGTTGGAGGAAGTTTAACTGATTATTCTTTGTTTGAACATAGAAATCCTGTCTATCAATCTCAACGGAGCCGGCTGGGCGTGTCCCAAACGGAGGATTGGCCAGTATCACGTCTGCCATGACATGGGATTCCTTTTCAAGTGAGTCCCGACATTCAATAGGGCTTCTGTCTGTACCTATGCCATGAAGATACAGATTCATTGAGGCCAGGGTAACTACCAGAGCTGTGTTGTCAACCCCATGTAAGGCTTTATTCTTAAGGAAGTCCTGTTTCTCACGATCGGCAGACTGAGTCTTCATATAGTCGTAGGCGGCAAGAAGGAAGCCGCCGGTGCCACACGCCGGATCGAGTACCGTCTCTCCAATCCTGGGACGTGTCACATCTACCATTGCTTGAATAAGCGAACGAGGGGTGAAATATTGACCGGCTCCACTTTTCTTATCCTGCCCATTCTTTTCAAGGATACCTTCATAGATCGCACCCTTAACGTCTCCATCCATTATCAACCAGTCTTCCTCAGCGATCATATCTATGACTTTCTTTAGGTAGACCGGCTTGTCTATCTTATTCTGAGCCTTGGTGTAAATAGTACCTATCAGATTATCTTCCTTGCTCAGGGTGTCGAGAATTTGCTCATATGTGTCTACGAGGTCTTCCCCCATCTCTCCTACTAAGTCGCTCCACCGGCAACCTACCGGCAGGGCTGAATCTTCTCCAAATGTCTCTACATTCTCATCATCCATCTTCAAGAACAAAAGATAGGTAAGCTGAGTTATGTAATCGGTGAATCCTATCCCTTGTGCTGCTAATGTAGTGGCCAAGGTCCAGACTTTCTTTGTGAGAGACTGTGGGGTTGATTTATTATTAGCCATGATAGATTATGCTGTCTTTTTATTGAAAATAAGGAATTGAGAGAGCGAGAGAATGGCTTCTTTAGCCGAGGCTGCATTACCGAAAGAACGGATAATTTGGGCAGCGATGGTTTTGTCGTATTCTCGGACATCTCTTAGTTCAGTTGATCCGTTAGTTACTATGTAGTTAACAATCTGACGGATTACCTCTTTTTGAGTTTCTGTCAAGGGTCGCTGAGACTGACCACACCAAAGCTCAAATCGCTGAGCAGCCATTGCCGGGAGACTTTTTAATTCCGGAATAAGGCGCATAGCATACCGTAGGACCTGAATTATATTTGTCAGTGCGTCCTTCTCATCCTTTGTTGAAAATTTTTGTACCTCTTTAGGATTCAGAATGGAATAATTATTCCATAACTGGGATACATTAAACTTATGGTTTGCCTCTCGAAGCTTACGGGTAAGATCCTTGAGAATGGGATAGGTCAATGGCTCACCGGTATTGTTATATATGATCCTCAGAGCTTCTATCTCATCCCTGTGACTCTCAATATATTCTTCGAAGGCCTTGGTTGTTGACGCTGCTTCTTCTTGAGAAAAACCTTTTTCAATAAGGGTGTCCTCCCCAGGCTGAAGAATATTGATGAAGCCTGCATTCAGCACAAGTAGATACTCTCTCGCCTCCGGATGAGCGGACAGAGGTCTCACGAGTCCCTTGCGTTCGTTATTAGGTTCATTGACGTTCTTATATTCAGGTAGCCTTTCTGTTTCGCGTTCAGCTTCAAGAGCATGATATATGTTCGCAGAAATATCTTTCATGGAAGCACGCGCTCGTTTCTCAAATTCAGTACGTTGTTCCTCTGTAGATTTATTATATATACGCGCCAAGCGTCCAGCAATAAGTCGGAGATTATCATCATTTACTTCTCCCAGGGTCAGCCGCTCTAACAATTGCCTGAGTGTTATAATCTGAGTCGGCTGGTCGTCACTGGGACTGGGAACTGTATGAGCATGTTCAGTGACTCCTACCGCATCCACCAAGTAGAAAATATCCTTGCTGAAAGCGTTCGGTGTAACATTGCGTAGTTGGTCATCACTGATGGTACGGACGCCTCGACCTTTCATCTGGGTATAGAGAGGTTGGGATTCGACATCACGCATAAACATGACTACCTCCAGGGGTTTCACATCCGTTCCGGTCGCCACCAAAGTAACAGTTACGGCAATCCGAAAATCTTTGTCGTTTCTGAAGGAACGGATTAGCGCGTTGCTGTCGCCGGCTGAATATGTGATTTTTTGGACAAAACGGTCGGGATCACCTGAAATATGAGGACCGAAAACCTCTTTTGCAATCTTTACTATATTTGAAGCATGAGCATCATTGAGTGCGAATATAAGTGTCTTAGGCAGATAATCCATATTTGGATCACGCTGAGGGTCAGTGAACATTTCTGTGTACACTGAATCACGATACGTTTCCAAGATGAGTTTTATCTGAGCCGGATTTACGATACTTCTGTTTAATTCTGTCGGCGTATAATTCCTAATTTCCCGGTTCTTAATATCCTCAACTTTCCCAGTATAACGAGTGATTTGCCGTAACTTATCCCCTTGCCTGATAGCTCCACCATCCTCTGTAGCCTGCGTCTTGATTCGGTATACTCTATAATCAACGTTGACACCATCCACTATAGATTTTTCAAGGGTATAGTTCACCACTTGGTTATTGTTGAAGAATGCTAAAGTCTCAGGCACTGGGGTGGCTGTCAAGCCGACAAGTTTGGCGGTTTTGAAATATTCAAGTACTGCTCGCCAATTGCCGTAGATTGATCGATGACATTCGTCAATGATGATCATGTCAAAGAAATCCGGTGGCAAAAGAGGATTTGCCGGCAACGATACTTCTGAATCAACTTCTTGCGTTGACTCATCATTATCTGAATCCTCGATAGCCTGTCCGGAGAGTAAGGAAAATAAGCGCTGGATGGTCGAGATTACCACTTGATCACTTTCCTTGATTTTGACTGATTTCAGACGGTTGACCTCAAAGATCGTATTCAATGGATCACCGGTTTCTGTTAATCGGAAAGTACCGAACTCAGTTTCAGCTTGTTTACCAAGGTTATTTCGATCAACAAGAAAAAGCACCCGCTTCATTGGAGTGTAGTTCAGCATACGATAGGTAGCCAGACAAGCGGTATAAGTCTTTCCGGCACCGGTAGCTAACACCATCAAAGCACGGTCTTGTCCTGATCTGAAACTTTTTTCTAGTTCAGTAATAGCTTCATATTGGCAATCTCGCAGCCCCCTTTTTTGCAGATTGGGCAATGCTGCATAATAGTCAGTGAGGCCAAGCAACTTAGTAATTTGCTTAGGTGTATGTACATTCTTTAGCGATTGATAAATGCTTTCAGGATCCCGAAGATCACGGAAATAAAGATCTTTACCGTTTGATACGTATGCCACGGGCAGAGGTTCATACCAGGCTGGGCACCAAGAGGGTACGTTTCTTGTGTAGAACTCAGCCTGATCACAAACAACAGGAGAGGTAACATCTACCTCTTCACGTTTGGCTTCAAGCACACCGAATGCCTTACCGTTTAGAAACAGTAAATAGTCGGCCTCATGATTACCTTTCATCAGACCTTCCTCAACCGCCACCGCATTTATTTCGGAGGAGTAGTGATCCCGGTCAACTACTGCCCAACCCGCCTCTGCGAACATACGGTCAATCTTTTTTCGGGCTATCTGTTCTGGTGTCATAGTTCTTCAGTTCCGAAAAGACTATATTATCGGAAGTTACAAAATTAATAAATAATTTGAAAGCAACCTACTGAAGGAGTTTCTATTTAAGGTGTGCCAATCCAATCCTCTTCTCCCTCCTAAGCGTGTAGCCATCCTGGCCCCTCTCCCAAACTCCATCAGAGATAATTCATGTTATCCTTTTTCGCAATCAATAAAAATCTGTAAATTTGCCCTATTATGGCAAAGGAATCTAATATTCGGCATACCACCGCGGACTATAATACCGCTGTTCAGACTATAAAAGATGCTATTCTTCGCAGCCAGTATCAGGCCGCGAAGTTGGTTAACCGCGAAATGCTTTCACTCTACTATGGTATAGGTCGGTACATTTCGGCAAATTCTCGTGATGGGTTCTGGGGAACTGGAGCCATTAGAACAATCTCTGAGCGACTTCGCAAGGAAATGCCGGGTCTGAAAGGCTTTTCGGAAAGTAGCTTAAAGAACATGAGAATGTTTTATGAGGAATGGTCTCCAGTTCTGGATTCACCAGACGCGACTTCATCTATTTCGCCAATCATGATTGGCGAAATAGAAACGACTTCTCTTCTGTCGGCTAAATCGCCAATCATGACTGTCGATTTAGAACTTTTTGGGAATCTTAGTTTTACCCACCACATCAGAATTCTCACCGGTGAAAAGGATGTGGACAAAAGATGGAAATACATAAAGCTGGCTATTGAAAATAAATGGGACACACGTTTCCTCCAGCAGCAAATAAAAGACAATGCAGCAGATAAATATGGAGCAATGCCTTCAAACTTTGGTGTCACCATCAAGG
>CAZKJP010000118.1:0-6009 GCA_964553075.1 uncultured Sangeribacter sp.
TTTCGGTGGGCGTTGACGGATTCGAACCGCCGACCCTCTGCTTGTAAGGCAGATGCTCTAAACCAGCTGAGCTAAACGCCCGATTTGCGAGTGCAAAGTTAAGGCTTATTCCGCTATTCTCCAAATTTTTTTTGCTATTTTTGTAAAAATATTTTTCGCTTCTCTCCCCGAAATTTACTTAATAACCTGATACCAATCAGGTTAACCAATTTTTACTGATGAGTACTTTTTCTCCACAAAATATTAAGATCGCCGATTTTGAGTATCCGCTCCCGGATGAAAGGATCGCGCGCCATCCGCTCGCTGAGCGTGATAAATGCCGCCTGCTGGTAGTGAACCCTGACGGCTCTTTAGAAGATAAGATCTTTTCCGACCTCCCGGATTTGCTTCTGACTACCCAGCGGCCCGGGATGATGGTGTTCAACAACACCAAGGTTATTCATGCCCGTATCCCTTTCCGTCGTCCTACGGGAGCCGCCATAGAGGTTTTCCTTCTTGAACCACTCCAGCCGGAGGATTATGTATTGGTATTCCAGACTCGGAACGCCTGCGAATGGAGCTGCATGGTCGGAAATCTCAAGAAATGGAAAGATGAATTCCTTGAGAGGGAACTGACCACTCCCGAAGGCCTGAAGACCCGTCTGAGGGCTTATTTGGGTGGGGAATGGGGCGGCAATGCGCGCCGCGTCCGATTTGAATGGGACAATCCGGAGGTTACGTTCGCCTCGGTAGTAGAGTGCGCGGGGAATATCCCGATTCCTCCCTATCTGAAGCGCGAGTCGGAGAAAAGCGATGAGACCGATTACCAGACTGTATACAGTAAGGTCAAGGGGAGTGTGGCGGCCCCTACCGCCGGATTGCATTTCACACCGGATATACTTCAGGAACTGGGAAATAGGGGATTGGAACTTGCAGAGGTAACCTTGCACGTCGGGGCCGGCACCTTCCAACCGGTGAAAAGCGCCGAGATTGGGGGACATCCGATGCACACTGAGGCTTTCAGTGTTGACGCGGACTTCTTGCGGAAGTTGGCTCTCCAGGTCGAGGAGCAGAATAGAGGTGAGCGGGAATTTCTTACCGCGGTAGGCACCACCAGCGTGCGCACCCTCGAGACCCTTCCATATTTGGGCCGGATAGTTTCCCGAAATCCTGAGATCGAAGAACGGGACCTGCATCTTTCTCAATGGACTGCCTACGAAGAGCCTATCTCTCCTGAGGAGACCCCGGCTTATCTACAGGCTTTGGCAGATTACGCAGAACGAAGAGGAGGTCATATCCAGGCTTCCACTGCCATTATGATCGCTCCCGGATTCCAATGGAATGTAGTAGGGCGGATGGTGACCAATTTCCATCAACCGGGTTCGACGCTCCTACTGCTTGTATCCTCTTTCATGGAGCCGGACCGAAGACCGGAGGAGGGTGGGGAAGAACCTCGCTGGAGACGGGTATATTCACATGCCTTGGAGGGTGATTACCGCTTTCTTTCCTACGGGGATGCCTGTCTGTTGCATCGCCCTATTAATCAGACTTCTGCAAAATGAGCGTACCGGTACAAGTATCCTTTATTCCAATGTCCAAGAGCATCGCCCTGCGTGCTATGGCCCTTAAATATTCCATGGGTCTGGAGACAGAATTGGAAGGGCACGGCAGTTGCAAGGATCTGGCGGAGATGGAGCGGGGGATAGCGATCTTGGAGTACCTGCCGGAAGGACAAGAGGGTAAGATAGAGATTAGCGAGGGAGCGGCTCCCTATCGTTTTCTGATTGCCTTGGCTGCTTCATCTCCCGGCAAGGAGGTGGTCATCGTGCCCGGCAAAAGGCTCTCAGAACGCCCTATAAAGCCGCTGATCGAGGTCTTGCACCGGATTGGAGCCGATATTCAGCTGCTACCCGAAGGAGGCCTGAGAATACGCGGCAGACAGTTAGACGGATCAAAGCTCGAGGGGATCGATACCGCGATGACTACCCAATTCGAGTCCGCCCTGATATTGGCGTCCCCTCTTTGGCTGAATCCTCCTCAATGGCCCACGCCTGACCCCTCGGCTCCCTCTTCTCCATATCGCATTATGACGCGGCGGATGATGGAGATTATGAGCCGTCATCCGGACCATTTCGAGATTGAAAATGACTGGAGCGCTGCTTCCCCATTTTTTGCCCTTAAACTCATCTTGGCCAAAAGGGGAGAGCGTAGGATTGCGGACGAGATACTGTTCATGCCTTTAGGAAAACCGGAAGATTCCATACAGGGTGATGCCAAGATACACTTTTTGGTCGAGGAGGCGCTGGAGAAAGGGCGTTTGGAGGCGGATATGCGCCTGACGCCGGATTTGGTGCCGGCTTTGGCGGTGGGTTGCGCGCTCGGCGGTGTCCCGTTCCGGTTTGACGGGGTAGGGAACCTCCGTTTCAAGGAATCGGATCGTATCGAGTCCCTGCGTTCGGAATTAGCCAAGATGGGATATGAACTCAAAATAGAAGGGGAGGGGTTGGAGACCACCATCAGCTGTAACGCGGTAGGGGACTCACCCGGGAAAGTGGAGATCGACTCCCATGGCGACCACCGCATAGCAATGGCATTCGCGATAGCCGAGTTCGCCGGCTGGGAAGTAAAGATAGATAACCCCAAAGTAGTAGAAAAATCTTACCCGGCTTTCTGGGTGGAAATGAAGGCCTTCCAGTATCACTTGAAAAATTTTGATTTAAAGTGAACTTTGAGTGCTTTGCTTAGTAACATTAATTGACAAGGTATCTCTTATAACTACAATTCAAGATGGACATAATCCACTATCCATTTTTTCAGAACGCCCTCATAGGAGTGATAATTATATCAATCGTATCAGCGATTGTCGGCACCTATATCGTAACGCGCCGCCAAGTCTTTATCTCCGGCGGCATCACCCACGCCTGCTTCGGAGGCTTGGGACTCGGTTATTGGCTCGGGGTAAGCCCGATGTGGATGGCGACCTTGTTCGCCATTGGTGGGAGCCTCGGCGTAGAACGCCTATCCCAATCACCCAAAATACGGCGCGACACAGCCATAGCCGTCGTCTGGGCCTTAGGGATGGCATTAGGCATATTGTTCGTCTTCATGAGCTCCGGGTTTGTACCTGACCTGAATTCCTTTTTGTTCGGCAGCGTACTGACCATCACCCGCGCCGACCTATGGCTCTTCGCCGCCTACACCTTGGTAGCCGGACTCTTCTTCTACATCTTCCGTCATTTGATCTTGGCTGTCAGCTTTGACGAAGCCTTCTCACGCACCCGCCACCTCCCCGTCGGTTTTGTAAACGTCTGCATGACCGTCATTGTCTCCTTAGGCATCGTATTGTGTATCCGCATGATAGGAATAATGCTGCTGATGTCATTGATGTCGCTGCCGCAGATGGCAGCCGAGACACGCAGCGTCCGTTATTTCCCGATCATGTGGCGCTCCTTAGGCTACGCCCTGATAGGGTGCATCGGCGGCCTGTTCACCGCCGCCTGGCTGGACGTCCCCGCCTCCGCCACGATCGTCCTCCTCCTGGTCCTCCTCTACCTCCTAACCCGCCTCCTCCCCAGAAATTGCACAGAAACTGTCCAAAACTCGTAAAAAAATCGAGATTTGGACAGTTTCTGTGCAATTCTTAGAGAAAAGAAAGTCCCTACCCGCACCCCCAACCCCCTTCAGGTGCTGAACAGAACCCGGACAGCAACTGAACTATTCCATAACCGTAATAGGACTCCATTTGAACCTGCTTACCCTACTTTATCCTGTCAATTACTTGGATATTTCAACTATAAAGTGTACCTTTGTCAAGGATTCGTTTTAACTGAGGAATAATTTGGAATGCTGAGATGATTACCATCAAGAATGAACAAGAGGTGGAGGCCTTTCTGAAAGAGTTTAAGCCTAAATTCAAGATATGGGGAATTATGTAGATGTTAAGAGTCCTTTTACGGGTGGTCGCGTTAAGGAGGTCTCCGGAATCGAGGTAAAGGAGTTCCGGAAAGAGAAGTTCAGTGTGCATGTCCGTTATTATGTATGCGAAGATACCGGCGAACAATTCACCACTACGGAACAAGATACCCTCCAATTTAATGATCTTTACTCTCAGTACCGTATTAAACATGGAATTCCATTTCCAGACGAGATAAAGGCTATTCGGTTAAAATTTGGCTTAAACTATTCTCAAATTTCCAGGATCCTCGGATTCGGAGCCAACCAATATGCCAAATACGAGGCAGGAGATGTCCCATCGGAATCAAATGGGAAAATGTTGGCGGCAATAGCAGATAAGAATGTCCTAATAAAGCTTCTAAAAGGATCCAAGACATTATTCTCAGCATCAGAATACCAAAGGATACTGACCTCCATTATGATGAGTGAGGAGAATGGTAAGCACCATCTTTACATGTAATGGCACTATAGCAACTCCCGAACTGTCGGAATCCGAAAAAGCCACCATTGACGAAGTGATGGCTAAAATGAAACCATTCAGCGTACCTCTATAATTGAAAACAGCCATCTGGAAAGAGGATGGAAGATGTATGCCCCAAATCATGAAATTAACCCCTACGATGAGGCTTTCAACCTCCAATTGCTATAGATTTCTAATTATCACTTTTGAGATTCCGTATCCATCGATTTAGATTTCGGGGAGTCGGTGGTTGTGGGAGCCGGGGTTGAAGGGGCTGGGTTCCGGAGTGGCTCTTTTGGTTGATCTGCGGGGGGTTGGTTGGCCGGCGCGTTGCTCCGGAGCCATATAGGCGCGTGTTCCACCCTCAGTAGTATCAAACGCTCCGCTTCGGGCGCACCCGAAGTCTATCAGCTTGACATGGTTGCCGATATTGGTGACCATCACATTCTCCGGCTTTATGTCAAGATGAAGTACGTCATTCCTATGGATGTAAGCCAAGGTATCGAGAAGCTGACGGCACATCTGACTCAGGAAACTCTCATCCAAGAGCCTTACGTCAAACCGTTTCATCATCTGACGGATAGTCAGTCCATCGATAAACTCTTCGTAGACCTCGCCATTTTCGTATGAAAGGTAACGCGCTATTCCGGGATGGTCGAGGGTGTAGCCGAGTTCGAATTCCTTGCGGAGCGCTTCGACTGTCTGGAGATCACCGCGGTATTCGTCGGCCACGCATTTCAGGAAATGCAGCTTTCCGTAACGCCTTACCTTAAAGAACCGGTAGCGTCCTATCGTATTTCCGATAGGGACGCGCAAACCGTCTGAGGGTTTCCCGGCGCTATTGAAGCCGCTTTCGTTCATTTCTCTGAAACTTCTGCGTAGGTCAGACCATATTCTAAGGCCGCGGTATAGTAACCCAAAGCCGATTCGCCCCTTATTACTTCCTTGACCAAGAGGGGTTGACCCACCATTATCTGGGAGATCAACAGCCGGTCTTCGGCCTGAAGCTTGCTGTTCTTGGAATAAATTACCTTGAATAGGCCTTTACCGAGATGACGGATTCCGAGTTCGCGGTCAGGAGCCCAGCGGAGGTTGAGTTCTGTACCTTCTTTCAATTCGGAGGTATCTATCAGACCTTCGGGCTTAGTAAAGTCTGAGGGATTGTAATCACCGACCTGCTGGCAGAGTTTGTCGAAATCCTTGTAACCGAGGTAGCGGGCTATGATATCGAGCGTAGAACGCCGAGGGCGGTACTCACCCGCATTACCGTCCGAAATAACACCCGTAATGCGCTTGATGGTGTTCAGGGAGACCGGCTCGCCCGTGCGCGCCTCGATATCCTGGCTGATCCAGTTACAGCCCGAGGGAGTCCTTGGGTTAATACCTGTCTTTTTCTCAAACAGATCTGTGATTACCTTATTCATCGCTATTGATCGCTACCTTAATTAAAGGATGAGTTAGACCCGGTCACAAAAAAAGATAACGAGGGAGGGTCTAAGTTCTCAGACTGCGAAATTACAAAATTAACCCCTTATGGGAGCAAAATAGGAAGGAAATATTTTTTTGAGTGATTTTTAGGAGAAATATTTGGAAATAGCCCGGGAATGTATTAACTT
>CAZKJP010000119.1:0-5708 GCA_964553075.1 uncultured Sangeribacter sp.
TGGCAAAGTTAGCAATAAAATCTGACAATAGGAAACAAAATCTGCTTCTTCCTCCATCCCTGGAAGAACTTGTTCCCGAAAATCACATGGTAAGGGTTGTCGATGCAGTCATTGACCGCCTTGACATCAGTGACATCCTGTCGACTTATCGTGGAGGCGGCAACAGTGCTTTCAACCCCAAGATGATGCTCAAGGTGCTTGTGTTCGCGTATCTGAGCAATGTGTATTCCTCCCGGCTCATCGGGGAGCTTCTCAAATGCGACATTTATTTCATGTGGCTCTCGGGTATGAAGCGTCCGGACTTCCACACGATAAACTATTACCGTGGCAAGCGGCTGAAGGATGGATTTGACTCAGTGTTCACGCAGGTCGTACTGTTACTTCACGATGAGGGCTTTGTATGCTTTTCCCGAATTTTTGCAAGAAAGCAGCCTAACTCGCTCAATTTTACAAATGAAAAAGAGACTGCCTAACTTTGATTGTTAGACAAACTCTTTTACCGTCCTAATTTCATTCGGACCACAATCCCCACGCCGCGCGACCAGCCGCCGAGGCGGTCCCTCCGCTGAGCTCCCTTGGCAGCTGAGCTCCCTCTTCTATTCTTCTACCTCTCAATGCACGCGGCATCGATTGTGATCCGAATGAAATGAGGATATACCATCCCTCCCGTCCCCCCTCCCCTTCTGTCCTTCTGTTCTTCTTTTCTATACTTATTCACTATTCACAATCCCCTATACCTTAAATCAGGAAGCTGACTTCCTTGAAGGCGTAGCGGCGGTAGCCGGGTTCGAGGAGAAGGAAACCTTGGGGTTCTACGTCTGCTATGCGGGCCTCGAAGATCTCGCCGGTAGCGGTATCCCGGAAGGGATAGAGATGCCCATCCCCGCGCCATAAGCGCGTTAGAAATTCTTGATGAAGTCCCGTTCGGCCTTCGAGGGTATCGGTCGCCTGAAGTCGTTTGGCGAGGTTCCGGGCCAATCTTTCTCTGACTTCTTTTCGGTCAAAAGTGCGGTCAGAGAGTTGGGCCATAGAGACCGGGTTGGGTGCATCGCTCCAAAACTTCATCTGGTTGACGTTGAGTCCTACCCCGCAGATGGAATGTTGGATCTGGGTTCCTAAAAGGGAATGTTCAATCAGTATTCCGCAGATTTTCCGGTCACCTACATATATATCGTTCGGCCATTTAATCTTAGCTTCGATTCCGTAATCAGCCAAGGCATCTACGACCCCTAACGCTACTGCCTCCGAGATAGCGAACTGTTCAGCGGCCCGCATTTCAGGCGAGGGATGGTAGAGCATGCTTACCGTAAGATTCTTCCCCGGTTCAGATTCCCAACTGTTACCTCGCTGGCCGCGCCCGAGCGGCTGACTAATGGCCTCCACCATCGTCAGACTCCGCAACCCGGCCGAATTTTCCGCCAACCAAGTATTAGTACTCCCCACCTCCTCCAACTCAATATAATCAACCTCAAATTCCATTATTTATCTTGGTTCAAAGCTTCTTTAAGACGTTGTTCTATATCCTTTGGTGTGATATTATAAATTGGGTGAAGTGTCTCAAAATTTATCTCTTCGCTAAAACGATCCGGACGAGTGAGCATCGCTATAAGATTTTTAGACTTTAGCTTATGACCTGAATATTTTAATGCTAAAGAAATCATTTCATTCAAGTCCTCGCCAACCTCAAGCAAGGAATAGATATCATAGTAGTCTCTGAATTTACTACGCCGCAACATTACCTCCATTTTCATTGCGCCTATGGAAGTTTTATCTGCTAATACGATATTATTTAAACATGGTATTACTTCCTTTACTGGTGAATAATTCGGGTTAGCGTAAAAGGAAACTTTTACACCATCCACTATAAACTCTACATGATCAAGATCCAGTATATCACATTTCTCAACCGTCCCCACTGTCTCCAATTCCTTTTTTATCAGCGGCCAATCGACTTCACGTTTCTCATTCTTACTTTTTCGCCATGACATAAAGTCCAAATCTTCGCTTTCTCTCGCTCCTATCTGTAATGACAAAGCGGTTCCTCCGACCAGAACATAAGGTTTAATACATTCCAATCGTGAAATCGCCTCAAAAATTGAAGATGTATGGGGTGCTAATCCTTTCATGTTATACGATTATGAGAAAAGGGTATTAAGATGGCGGGTTTGGAGGGATTTGAGGTAGGCGTCCGGTTTTTTGGCTTTGAAGTAATACCAGGCGAAAAAGCGATTCAAAGTATATAGGTAATCCCCTTCCGGCACAAGCAATCTTTTCCAGGCCGATTTGATTCTACTGTAAGGATAAATCTCGAAAAGCATTTTTATCTCATCCAAATCTAAGTGTCGCATCGTAAGGGCTATAAGCTGATCGTCAGCTATCGTGTCCATGTTTACAGATTCCGGAGCATAGGACCAAAAGGCGTTCTCCTTCTTGAGCATTTCAAGAAGAAGTTCCTTTACTTCATTTGCTTTAGCTTTATCCTTAATAACCATTCCAGCCTAAATTTTTAACCTGATCTTCAGTGTAACAAATATTACATCGCAAAGCGATGTTCCTACGAGGATGATCCTTTGACTAACTCAACATCGCAAAGCGATGTCCCTACAAGACTTCCTTTTTAAAACAGGAGGGAGCGGGTGCCGTCGGGGTTGGGGCGGATTTGGACGTGGAGGGTGTCTTCGGGAAGGACTTCCTCTACGTTGCCGGCCCATTCCATTAGACAGAGGGAGCCGGAATACAGGTAATCCTCGGCGCCTATCTCCATCGCCTGATCCGGCGTCTCAAGCCGGTAAAAATCAAAATGAAAGACTCGCGAATCCTTTCCCGTTTTGGTTGGGACAGAGTATTCATTGATAATGCTGAACGTTGGCGAGTTCACATCATCCTCAACTCCCAATGCACGGCAAAGAGCCGATATGAAAGTTGTCTTCCCCGCCCCCATCGGTCCGTCAAAGTCTATTACCCTTACCCCGGTAGGCAAGGCGGCGAGAAATTCTCCCGCCGCCTTGTCTATATTCTCTATATTGTTGATCTTTATTTCCATCTGATCTTTTATTTGATCAAAACCGACATCGGCGAATAGTTCCAGCTGAAATTAACAGTCAAAGTCTTCGCCTTGGAATCATATTTCCAATCGGACTTCCCTAACTTCTTGCCATTAACAGTTACCGATGAGGGTGCTTTCTCACGATCCTCTATAACTAAAGTAATCTGCTTAGTGGCCGGCATCCCAACGAAACGACCCTCGGATGTCAGTTTGAACTCAACTGATTTCGCTCCCGGAATAGCCTCGATACGAGTCAACTGATATGCCTTCTCTTCCAACGAAGTGGGAGAAAGATGGTTATCATCGAATACTACCGCTTCACTCTTCATATTTCCCGGGAAATATTTCAAGGTCAGATATTGCGTATCATACTGAGTCACATTCTCGATCTCGCGAGTGTACTGCGGGATTATGGAGCCGGCGCGCACGAACAACGGCAGTTCCTCAAGCGAAGCCTGAACATAAGCTGTCTTTCCACCCTCGAAGCGGAGTGCCGGGTTATTCCAACTTACCCACTCTCCGGCGGGGAAGAACACATCGCGTCCGCGTGCTCCTTGTTCCATAACTGGAGCCACCAACACGTCATCACCCCAAAGGTATTCCGTCTGCTCATTGAGATAAGCACTCATATCATCAGCTGAGACCTTATCAAAGTTCAGAGGACGGGCTAAGGGCGCACCGGTGGTAGCGTTCTCGTAAGCCAAGGTGTAGTTATAGGGTAACCACTCATATCTCATCTTGATGAACCTCTTGGAGATCGGTTCCATCTCGGGATAATTGAAGGGTTCCGGTTGCTCCTGTGCGTGAGTGCGGAGCATCGGTGAGAAGGTGCCCATCTGCAGCCAGCGTACATAGAGCTCCGGATCGGTGGGATGCTCGGGATCAACCGCAAATCCTCCGACATCCGAACCCATATATCCGAGGCCCGAGAGGCCGGAAGAGAGCATCAGTGCGATCTGCGGCTGTAGACCGGCCCATGACCGGGATACATCCGTGGTCCACGGGAATACGCCATACCGCTGAAGACCGGCGGTTCCACCGCGCATCATCAGCAGCGGGCGCTGCTCAGGGAAATCCTTACGGAGGCCATCGTAAATCAGTTGGCTCCAATAATTACCGTATGCGTTATGGAATTGCTCAGCGGTCATACCGTTGTCATGCACCATTGTCTCAGGATGCACCTCCGGTTCGCCCAAATCGCCCCACCATCCGGCTACACCTTCAGCTGTAAGTCCTTTGAGACGGTTCCAAAGCCATTGGCGAGTCGCGGGATTCGATACATCGAACATTCCTGCGTCCCCTACCCACGTTGTCACATCATGGGTATTCCCTACGGAATCCTTCACCAACATTCCGGCTTCGGAAAGTAAGTTATAATTGTCGATAGCACCCCCCTTATTGATATAAGGCTGGGAGATCAACACCATGTTCACACCCTTATCCTGAAGCCCTTTCAGCATGTCGGCATGTCCGGGCCATTGCTCAGGATTCCACTCCAAGCGGCCCATATCCTGCTCTACGCCGTACCAATACAGGTCCAGTACCATTCCGTCTACCGGATAGCCGGAAGATTTAAGACGGTCTATCACTCCCTCAGCTTCCTCACGGGTTTTATAACCATACTTGGATGTTATATACCCTAAGGCCCAAAGAGGAGGAAGAGGCTGTCTCCCGGTGAGAGATGTATATAGTTCGGTCTGCTTACGCAAAGCGGGAGATTCCAGATCACCAACCATCAGATAATAACCTAAGTCAAGGGGTGTCGCCGATGAGTAAGTGATAGTATCATTACCCAACACCAGCAATCCGCGGGCATGGTCATCAAACAATACTCCGTAACCGGCATCAGAAGTGAAGTATGGCACTGAGATACCCATCTGCGAGATACGGGGATCACCTTTGCCGTAACCGTAGTTCTGACGGTTGTACATTGTGAGCGAATCCCCATTCAGACGGAGCGAATGACCTCTCTCGCCGGCACCGTAGAAATTCTGTCCCCCGGGATTGAGGAAAGTAACGCGCTTCAGTTCAGGATTGGAATTGTCTATTCCCTCAGCCTCACTGAAAACGACCTTACCGTCATTGGAGTAGAGGGTTATCTTTCCGGTCTTCCCATTTACCGCCAACTTGCCTTCAGGCAACTGAAACTCCAAGCCATTAGGGGTCTCGGTAGCTTTCAGAGTGTTAGGGCCGGATTCCAAGATCGCGCTCTGACTCTCTATGAAATTCCCGGGACGCCCCGCGTTCCAACGGCGCACCCGGAAAATATTGTCATTCAACGGTGTGATTTCCAATGTTCCTTGCTCATTGGTTAAGAGCAAGGATTTATTATCGGAAACCTTTACCTCTGCATTCATAAGGGTTGGGAACATCGCCGTCAGACCTATGCCTGCCGCAATCGCTGCCAATCCTAATGTTTTCAAATTGCAAATCATATCTGACCTATATCAGTCGTTGAACTCGATGTCACCGTCTGTGATCACTGTCCAAGGCAGACCATTGGCAGCCAATGTCTCCAGGAACGGATCCGGATCAAACTCCTCTACGTTATGCACTCCCGGCATTACCCATTTACCGGTCAGGAACATCATAGCTCCGACCATAGCCGGCACACCGGTAGTATAGCTTACTGCCTGCGCACCGGTCTCCTTGTAGGCTGCTT
>CAZKJP010000120.1:0-2161 GCA_964553075.1 uncultured Sangeribacter sp.
GCTTACCTTCTTCTTCGGGATAGAAGCGGAGGTTCTCAAGAAGGAGCACTTCGCCCGGTTTGAGTTCCTTGGCAGCTTCCTGGGCCTTCATGCAGTCGTCTACGAACTTCACGTCTGTGCCGAGTGCTTTTGCAACTGCGTCGCGGATCTGTCCGAGGCTGAGTTTGGGGTTGACTTTTCCTTTGGGCTTACCCATGTGGGACATAAGGATTAGACTGCCGCCGTCAGCGAGGATCTTCTTGAGTGTGGGAAGGGCACCGCGGATACGGGTGTCGTCTGCTATTGTTCCATCTTCGTTCAGAGGCACGTTGAAGTCTACTCTGACGATGGCTTTCTTACCGTTGAAATTGTACTTGTCGATGGTTGCCATTTCTTATTATTATAATGTATTTGATTCCGGTTAAGAAGGACGGATGGGGAATTGAGAGGTGGAGTTCCCAGCCGTCGCTACTGAAGATTTAACGAAATGTGAGGCTTCTAAGTTTTGGAAATTCAGCCTCTCTGACTTTTCTTTTTGCAAAGTTAGCGAATTTTTACCAAAAAATTGTGGGATATAGTTCTAAATAACACTAAATTTGCAGAACCAACACAAGTGGAATGAAAGATAATGCCAAGATTGAAGCGCTCAATGAGGTTGTACGTGCGATAGCTTTAGATATAGATGCCACTATAACCGGAGTCTCGGAATTAGCCGGAGCGGGTTCGTCGCGCCGCTATTTCCGGTATTCATTTTACTATGAACCGGATGTGTGTCCTATGTTCGATTCAGCGATCGGCACCATTGGGACATCTGCTAAAGAAAACAGAAGTTTCATTGAACTCTCCGGTCTGTTCGATGATGAGCATTTGCCGGTACCCCTTTTCTTCGGTTGTTCCGATGATTCAGAAGTATATGTGCAATCCGATGTCGGGGATGTTTCCTTATACGGAATGTTGCAAGATAAGGATCCTGAAGCCTATCCTATTATCGAGAAGCTGATGGTACTCTTGCCGGGTTTCCAGACTATCCCTCATGAAAAGTGGGAGGATATGGTATTCAATCCCCCTTTTACCGGTCGGGAAGTATTAGGGGATTTGCATTATTTCAAGGACTGCTTCCTTCGTACCCTTGGCATATCTTACGATGAGCAGGCACTTGAAAAGGAGTTCGATGATATAGCGGCTTCTATTGATAGGATCGGTGAGGAATATGTAGGTTTGATGCTGAGGGATTTCCAGAGCCGTAATATTATGGTATATGAAGGTACTCCTTATGTGATAGATTTTCAGGGAGCACGTCTGGGACCGGTTGTTTACGATGCTGTCTCATTCCTATGGCAGGCTAAGGCCGGTATAGAGCCGTATCGGCGCCGGGAAAGTCTGAAGAGATATGCTCAGGCCTTTGCCAGTGTAAGGAAGGATGCTTCTACAGAGCAAATGCTTCGTATGGTTCCTTTGGTGGTATTGATCCGTACTTTCCAAGTTTTAGGAGCCTATGGTCTGAGGGGGCTCATCGAGCGTAAAACTCATTTCCTGAGTTCAATCCCGAATGGGGTGCGAAACCTGGTACAGATTTTGAAAGATCCGGTAGGGGAGGGTTCGGTTTATGGATGGACTGAGGATCCTGAAAAGCGATGGCCTGAAATAAGCCGTATCGCCGAGCGTCTGGCGGCACTCCCCTTAGTCAACCTGATAAATTGCTTCGTGAAGAAGGAAGGAAAACTGACTGTATCGGTTTATAGCTTCTCCTACAAGCAAGGGTATCCCTTTGATTTGAGTGGCAATGGGGGAGGATTCATGTTCGACTGCCGCGGACTTCATAATCCTGGCCGTTATGAGGAATACAAGACCAAGACGGGTATGGACCGCGAGGTAATAGAGTTCCTGGATGGTTATGAGGAAGTGAAAGAATTTCTCAAGGACTGTCGGAACTTGGTTTTCCGGAGTGTCAACCGGTATCTTCAGCGAGGATTTAATTCTCTGCAGGTTGGATTCGGATGTACAGGTGGTCAACATCGTTCGGTCTATTGCGCCGAACATCTCGCGGAGATGCTTCGCAAGGAATTTCCGGAGATAGGCATCGTCCTATCTCACCGCGAGCAGAGCGTGATTAAGGAATTATAGGGGTAAAATATTGAAGATTACAAAAACGCCAACATATATGGAAAATAAAGGTTATAAG
>CAZKJP010000120.1:2261-5327 GCA_964553075.1 uncultured Sangeribacter sp.
TAAAATATTGAAGATTACAAAAACGCCAACATATATGGAAAATAAAGGTTATAAGGCTATGATTCTGGCGGCCGGACTCGGTACGCGACTCCGTCCCTGGACTCTTGAACATCCGAAGGCGTTAGTGCCGGTAAAGGATGTGCCGATGATGCATCGGGTCGCGGAGCGTCTTCTGGCACATGGATTCGACACTCTTGGAGTAAATGTCTGCCATTTTGCGGATCAGCTGAAGGATTATGTCGCCGGAGAGGATTTTCAGGAACTGCTTACCAAATATTCGGGCAGTCTGAAGGTCAGCGACGAGACCGGAAACCTTCTTGATACCGGTGGGGGCATCTTGAAGATGTCGTCGGACCTTGATCCGGAAGGAGAAGGGTTCTTGGTTCATAATGTAGATATACTGTCTAACGCACGTTTGGAGGAACTGCTCAAGATCCATCGAGAAGTCAACCGCAACGGTGTGACCCTCCTTGTAAGCCAAAGGGACTCTTCCCGAAAACTAACATTCAAGGACGGGGAACTTGCCGGATGGCTTTATCCTGAAAAGGGGGAGGCAAAAGAGATAAGTTCGCATCAGCATCCGATAGGGGATGTCAATGCGGTCTCGAAATGGAGCTTGCTGGTAGCCGAAGGAGAAGTGGCCTTCAGCGGTATATATATAATAGGAAAGAAAGCCATAGAGGAGATGCGTTCATTATATGGTGAGGCTCCATTCTCTGTAATGCATTATTTCCTGAATGAGGAGCGCACAACTCCGGTTATCGGGATATGTCAGGATGATTTACAAGTCATAGACATAGGTAAGCCCGAGAGCCTTCAATTGGCTAATGAGAACCTGTAAGTGATAGGTATAAAGTAATAGGTGTAAACCGTAATAGGGGGTAGCCTATATAATTAATTAGAGCCCATCCGATAAGAATGGGCTCTACGATTGGGTTGCAAAAATCAGAAATGATGGTGCATGTATCTTGTTTTGGTGGTGTTATATTGGAAGATGCAACCTCCGATAAGGAAGACCAAGGCGATTCCGCCCATCCACCATGTGAGTGTCACTCCGGTGGTGAAACAAGATATTATCAATAATATCGCACCGATAATATAGCTGACTATTGAGAGTGTTTTCATAACTTTTGTTTTTAAGATTAACTTTTGTTTTTCTTTAAAACGCCAATTTAAAATAAGTGGTTCACTTTCATGAGTCGAGTAAAGAGTTAAAATAAATGGAGAGAATAGAGAGTTTCAGAATAGATCATAACAGACTTTTGGCCGGGGTGTATGTATCCCGCGTGGACCGGGTCGGTGATGAGACCGTAACGACATACGACCTCCGGATGCGCCGTCCTTACGATGATAAGCCGTTAAGCGGAGCCGAGGCCCATACCATAGAACATATAGGAGCTACCTGGTTAAGGAATAAGGAAGGGCTTAAAGAAAGGGTTATATATTTCGGGCCTATGGGATGCCTGACCGGGTTTTATCTTATTTTGGCCGGGGAGCCGGATGTAGAGAAAGCGGCCAAGGTAGTGAGGGAAATGATGGCATTTGTAGCTGACTTCGAAGGGGCGATTCCGGGAGCGAGCCGGATTGAGTGTGGCAACTACACCTTCATGGATCTCGCCAAGGCAAAAAAGTCAGCTCGCAAATATGTAGATGATATCCTGACCGATATAACACCTGACCGTCTTAATTATCCACAGCTTTAAACAGGACAGCAAGAATTGAAATGGAAAATGATTTGTTAAGCCGTCTTGAGGGGTTTGATTCGCGGTTTGAGGAAGTGTCGACGTTGATAACTGATCCTTCAGTTATCGCGGATCAGAAACGATATGTCAAGCTGACTAAGGAGTATCACGATCTGGAAAATATACTCAAGACAACCAGGCTTTATCGGGAGACCTTGAAGTCCCAGCAGGAAGCCAAGGAGATGCTTGGGGATTCTGATCCGGAGTTGAGAGCCATGGCCAAGGAGGAATTGGAGGCTGCTACTGCCCGGATACCGGAACTGGAAGAGGAGATTAAGTTGCTGTTGGTTCCGGCGGATCCTGACGATGCTAAGAATTGCGTGGTTGAAATCCGAGGGGGTACAGGAGGGGACGAGGCCGCCTTGTTTGCGGGAGACCTATTCCGGATGTATCAGAAATTCGCAGAGCGGAAAGGTTGGGATTTGGCCGTTTCATCTGTAAGTGAGGGGGCAGCCGGAGGATTCAAGGAGATTGTATTCTCTTTGACCGGTGCCGGAGTATACGGGGTGATGAAATATGAGAGCGGAGTGCATCGCGTCCAGAGGGTACCGGCTACGGAAACCCAAGGGAGGGTGCATACCTCGGCTGCGACGGTGGCGGTATTGCCGGAAGCGGAGGAGTTCGAGGTCGAGATCCATGAGGGGGAGATACGTTGGGATACGTTCCGATCCAGCGGAGCTGGCGGCCAGAATGTGAACAAGGTAGAATCCGGGGTGCGTCTCCGTTACAATTGGAAGAATCCTAATACCGGGGAGGTAGAGGAGATACTGATAGAATGTACCGAGACGCGTGACCAACCCAAGAATAAGGAGCGGGCCCTGTCGCGTCTGCGTACCTTTATATATGATAAAGAGCATACGAAATATCTGGAGGACATAGCCTCAAAGAGGAAGACGATGGTGAGCACCGGTGACCGTTCGGCCAAAATACGTACTTACAACTTTCCTCAAGGGCGAATAACGGATCACCGTATCAACTACACTATCTATAATCTTCCCGCCTTCTTAGATGGAGACATCCAGGAATGTATCGACAAGTTGACGGTAGCCGAGAACGCCGAGAAACTGAAAGCCTCGGAACTGTAATTTTTGTCTCTTGAAAATTTGGGAGATAGGGAGGAAATTTGTAATTTTGCAGTCGCTTTCGGGGAAGCCTTTCTACGGGAGGGTTGACACGGGAGTAGAAACTTAATCAAATACAAATAAATCAAGTCAAGTTTATGGCAACCAAAATCAGATTGCAGCGTCATGGCCGTAAGGGCTACGCTTATTATCCAATTGTAGTCGCCGATAGCAGGGCACCACGTGATGGTAGATTTATTGAA
>CAZKJP010000121.1:0-3730 GCA_964553075.1 uncultured Sangeribacter sp.
AGATCTGTACGCTCCGGCATAGCGACTCGACTACCGCCAAGCGTCAGGAAGTGGGACGCGGTCTTCGTATAGCTGTAGATAAGAATGGGATCCGGCAGGACAAAGAGCTTTTGGGAGAGGACGTACACAATATCAATGTGCTTACTGTAATTGCAAATGAGAGTTACGCGGACTTCACTACTGCTCTCCAACGTGAGACAAAAGAAGCACTTCGTGAGCGGGCTGTCAAAGCATCCCATAGCTATTTTGAGGGGAAGACTATCAGTGTCAAGGGCCAGCCGCATGTTATATCTGACCAGGAGGCAAGTCATATTATGGTTTGGCTGGAAACCAATGACTATATAGATGATCAGGGTAATATTACTTCAAAGTATCGTGCTGATGTTGCGGCCGAGGCTGTTGTTCCTTACGGTGAGAAACTCGAACCAATGTCTGAGGGTGTTACTCTCTTGATCAATTCTATTTTCGATCCGGAGCTGCTTAATGGAATGACTGAAAATGGAAGTAAGACAAAGTTACCTGAGCCTCAGTTGAACGCGAATTTCGCAAGACCGGAGTTTCAGGCTCTTTGGGAAGAGATCAACCATCAATACGTCTATACCGTAAATTATGATTCGGATGAACTAATTGAGAATGCAATTTTGCATCTGAATACGGATGAATTGAAGGTACGGAGACTGCGGTATATTAGGATCGAGGGTCAGCAGGATGCGGAAGAGGTAACTGAGTTCGGTGATACGAGGTCTACTTCCAAAGAACTTAGGGATGTATCAACTTCAACTGTAAAATATGATTTGATTGGTCAGGTAGCAAAAGGAGCCAATATAACACGTCGAACGGCTGCTAAGATTCTACAAGGGCTGAGTCGGGCTAAACTGGAGTTATTCCGCAATAATCCGGAGGAGTTTATCCGAAAAGTTATACAAATAATCCGGGAGCAGAAGGCCACCATGATAGTGGATCATATCCATTATCATATGACTGATGGTAAGTATAATTCCGATATTTTTACTGCTTCGAGCCGTGCTGAATTCGATAAGGCAATTCGGACTTCAAAGCATATTACGGACTATGTTGTCTCTGACAGCCAGGGCGAGCGCAATTTCGCCCATGACCTTGATGAGGCGAATGAGGTAGTAGTTTACGCCAAGTTACCGCGTACTTTCAGTATTCCGACGCCGGTTGGCAACTATGCTCCTGACTGGGCTATTGCAATGCAAAAAGGAGATGTGAAGCATATTTTCTTCATTGCCGAAACAAAAGGCTCTCTTTTGAAGATGCAACTTAAGGCGATAGAAAATGCCAAGATCGATTGTTACACCCAATTATACAAAGATATTTCTACCGACAAAGTCCAGTATCATGAGGTTACATCCTATCAGGACCTCCTTGATGCCATGACCGCTTTGAAATAAACCTTGTAGGGACATGCCTTTGGCATGTATCATTGCCTCACACTGGGTTAACATGCCAAAGGCATGTCCCTACTGTACTGATAGCAACTCGATTTCGAAGATGAGGGTAGAGTTGGCGGGGATGCCGGGTTGGGCGTACTTGCCGTAGCCTTTCTCGGCGGGGATGTAGAGTTCCCATTTGTCACCTACGTGCATCTGCTGGAGGGGGATCACCCACCCTTCGATCAGGTCGCGAAGACGGAAGGCGGGCGCTACTCCACTCAGGCTGCTGTCGAATTTCTTGCCATTGATGGTGCGACCCACGTAGTGCGCGGTCACTACGCTGTTGCGGTTGGGGGTGGGCTCCGCGGCATCGCCGGATTTCAATACTTTATAATATATACCACCGGGGAGGGGTTTCACACCATCTTCCCGGGCTTTCTCCTCGAGCCAAGCCCGGTTTTTCTCCGCATATTCCTTTTTATCCTTTACCATATAAATATAACACCCTACTCAACCGCTTTTCTCTTACATACAAGACAACGGAAATAAAGAGGGGATGCTGAGCGTTATATGGATAAGAGATAAAACTTTTGAGATGTCTGAGAAAGAGTTGAATTCCTATAGATTCCTATCGGGAGAAGAACCTACAGAGGAGATGTTGGAGAGCATTATGAAGGATGCCCTTCAATCAGCCTTATCGCGTAAACAGGCAGCTGAAGCCAGAATAAAGGCCGATATAGAAAGCCAACGCGCAATTCTAAAGAAGAAATGGGAAAATCTAATGAAAAGAAGTTATGTCTAAGGAGGCTCGAAAGCCTGAACTAATAGTCATCGCCGGACCAAATGGCTCAGGTAAAACGACAGTAACCCAACAGTTTCTTCATCATGAATGGTCCGAAGGAATCATATATATCAACCCTGATCAGGTAGCGAAAGATGTCTTCGGAGATTGGAATTCCAAAGAAACGGTATTGAAGGCCGCCAAATATTGTGAAGACTGGAGGGAACGCTGTCTTACGGAGAAAACGAGTTTTGTTTTTGAGACCGTTTTTTCTGCCGAAGACAAGATAAATTTCCTTTATCGGGCTAAGGAGGCTGGATTCTTTATTCGAGTTTTCTTTATTTCAACTTCCCATCCCTCCATAAACGCAGCAAGGATCGCCAATAGAGTAATAGAAGGAGGACACGATGTACCTATTCCTAAAATAATCTCCCGATATTACAAATCCATACTGAATTGTGAAATCATAGCACCTCTCGTAGATCGCTTATATGTCTACGATAATTCCATTGAGGGCGAACCTGCTAAACCCCTGTTTAGACTATCCGAGGGGAAGGTCGGCAAGATGTATGTAAGCGAGGTGCCCGAATGGGCGCGTAATATTTTACCATAAACTTCGGGATATTTAATGCCAGGAAAGGATAAATATAGAAAAAATCCCCCAATTTAACATAATTTAACGGGGGGGGTAATTTTAACATTTGATTTATTAATTTTGTGGATATTTAGCTAAACACCTTACTTATTCATCAAAATTAATAATTAATGGAAAGACCTACTTTTGTTTCGCTGGCACTTTTGGCGGCTTTACCTTTGGTGGCTCAGTTTCCGGAGCAACGTCCTGAGTTGCCCATCCCAACCGAATCTTTCCAGGTATCCTCTACCTCTAAACATTCTTACACCCCTTGGAAAGTCACTCAAAGCAACGTTAACACCTCTCTTACGAAGAATCCAGAGGTCTATGCTCAGCAACTTACTACTGATACCAAGAACTATTTCAGTGTTATCGAGTATGACCTGACAGAAGATGGCGAGGCTCAAATCAATCCCAGTGCTTCTATTCTTATTTTAGGAGAGGGAAATCAGGTGACTCTCCTAAGTCCCCTACAGGGTGGCTATGGCGCAGAAAGAGTCTATCTTGAAGGTACTCAGAATGGTGATGAAATGAGATTCCAACTCCCTGTGATGTTAATGGAGGATGGAGCGTTTACCCAAAAACTATCACTGTTGCGATACGATACCGAGAATGAAACCTATCTTCCTGTAGAAGATGCTGAGAATATCCTCATCATCCATAAGCGTAGTGATGGTTCCCTCTATATGCATACCTCTGATTTGGAACCTTCTGTAGAAGGAGAAAACGAGGAATTCGAATACCCTGAAATGATATTGGGTATCTTCTCGGAAGATGAAGAATGGGGTGAAGCATGGTGGGAAGGTGGTTGCTGGAGTTTAGAATATACCCCGGTTACATTAAATTCTGCACCCGAAGGTTTGGAGTTTGAAGAATGGACCCTTGCGCAGGTAGATCCTCAGCTGATATATAAATTAT
>CAZKJP010000122.1:0-2662 GCA_964553075.1 uncultured Sangeribacter sp.
GTCCGCAAGTGTTTTTGAAAAATAATTCTGTTTTAGAACATATTTTTCAGATAACACACTGTTAATCAATCAAATCAGCAAATGTTAAATTCTCTTTCGTTTAGTTAATTCGATTTGGAGGTTTTATCCATCTCTTTCTGTTGAAGGTATTCATCGATGGCCTTGGCAGCTTTGCGACCGGCTCCCATAGCCAAAATCACCGTTGCAGCTCCTGTTACGGCATCCCCTCCGGCAAAAATACCTTCGCGAGTGGTATGTCCCTCCTCGTCTGCGACCAGACAACCGCGCCGGTTTGTCTCCAAACCTTTAGTGGTAGTCTTTATGAGTGGATTCGGGCTTGTGCCGAGAGCCATTATCACTACATCACATGGGATAATAAATTCGGAACCCTTAATCTCTACCGGAGAACGACGGCCGCTTGAATCCGGCTCACCTAATTCCATGCGCACACATTCTATTCCTTCTACCCATCCCTGTTCATTACCTATTATACGGACAGGATTAGTCAGCATCTGGAACTCCACGCCCTCTTCCCGGGCATGGTGCACCTCCTCCACACGCGCCGGCAGTTCCTTCTCGGACCGGCGGTAAACGATAATGGCCTCCGCACCGAGACGCTTGGCGGTGCGCACCGCATCCATCGCAACGTTGCCACCGCCGACAATCACAGCCCGATGGCCAGCCTCTACCGGAGTATCATACCTATCATCGTATGCATGCATCAGGTTAGTACGAGTCAAGAACTCATTAGCCGAGAAGACCCCGTTAAGGTTCTCGCCGGGGATACCCATGAAACGCGGCAGCCCGGCACCTGATCCTACAAACACAGCCTCATAACCCTCTTCATCCATCAGCTGGTCTATAGTAACGGTGCGCCCAACTATGACATCCGTCTCAATCTCCACACCAAGGCGCTTCACAGCCTCCACTTCCTTAGCAACAACCCTTTCCTTAGGCAGACGGAACTCAGGGATACCATATACCAACACTCCTCCAACCTTATGCAGAGCCTCGAAAATCTTAACCTCATAGCCTAACTTGGCAAGGTCAGAAGCGCAGGCCAAACCAGCCGGACCCGATCCCACTACCGCAACCTTGCGGCCGTTCTTCTTCACCGGTTCCGTTTTTCCGTCTTCTGCATGGGCTATCTGCCAGTCCCCGACATAGCGCTCCAGCTTGCCGATCGACACCGGCTCTCCTTTAATACCCAATACGCATGAGCCTTCACACTGACTCTCCTGCGGACATACGCGCCCACATACCGAAGGCAGCGAGCTGTCCTTAGAAATAACTTCGGCAGCCAACGCCTCGTCGCCCTCCTTCAGGGCCGCTATGAACTCCGGTATCGAAAGGCCTACCGGACAAGCAGCCACACATCTCGGATTCTTGCAATTCAGACAACGGGTAGCTTCCAGCATCGCCTCATCGCGGTCATAACCCAAGCATACTTCTTCAAAATTGGCGGCACGCACCTTCGGATCCTGCTCCCTGACCGGCACTCTCGGTATTCTCTCAGCCATTACATTTGCATTTATGGGGTTCCACATTTGATTTATGATGATTGCGGTACATATTCTGACGCCGCATAGCCTCATCGAAATCTACCAAAGCAGCATCGAACTCCGGCCCGTCTACACAGGTGAAGAGCGTCTTACCACCTACACTCACGCGGCAGGCACCGCACATTCCGGTGCCATCCACCATCAGCGCATTCAGCGACACGACAGTCGGAATGCCATGGGCCAACGTAGTCTTCGATGCGAACTTCATCATAATCATAGGCCCGATAATAACCGCTACATCATACTTCTTCCCTTGATTCTCCAGCAGATCCTCTATCAGAGCCGGAACCATACCATGGAATCCGGCGGAGCCGTCATCGGTACAGAGATATACGTTAGCCACCTCACTCATTCGATCCACATAGGTGAAGAGATCCTTGGTTTTTGCCCCGATTATGACATCGGCCTTCACTCCATGTTCAGAAAGCCATTTTGCCTGGGGATAAACCGGTGCGGTTCCTACACCTCCGGCTACAAACAGAACCCTCTTTCTTCGCAACTCCTCCTCCGGCAACTCTATCAGGTCTGAAGGACGTCCCAAAGGACCCGCGAAATCAGCAAAGCATTCCCCCTCTTCCAGGGAATTGATCTTACGCGAGGAATTTCCGATTGTCTGGGTGACAATGGTTACCGTACCCTCCTCTGTATCATAGTCACAAATGGTCAGGGGTATGCGCTCCCCCTCCTCGTCTGTACGGACGATCACAAACTGACCCGGATGAGCCGAACGGGCTACCCTGGGAGCGTAGACTTTCATTTCAGTGATGTTAGGCGAAAGCTGACGCTTATGTACTATTTTAAACATCTAATCCTATTAATAAAGAAGCCCCTGATAAGGCCTCACACATTATTTATGCAAAACTACTACAAATATCCGAGATAGCAAACACAAACACCTCCAACTTTTCCCCGATATCTCAGCGTCAGGCGCCCCCGAAAAAGAAGCCCTCTTCACGGGGAAATAATCAGATTTTTAAGAAAAAAAAGACAATTGTTGCAGGTTAGACCATTTTGAATTATTTTTGTATTCTATATTCTTGGCAACTAGACCCCGTCTCATAAAATTTAAGAGGTACTGGGGTCGCTGGATTGGAGTGATT